>NZ_JAZGQL010000037.1:0-135945 GCF_036421995.1 Plantactinospora veratri | reverse complement strand
CCGGCCGCAGTGCCCCCCGCGCGCCGCGCGGGGGGCACTGCGCGTCGTGGATCGGTGACAGCCGCTGCTATTTGGTCATTCGGCTCCGACCGGGGTGTCCGTTTGATATGAACTACCAAACCCGGTGCCGGGAAGCCCGCAGATCGGGCATTCTCGATGCCGGGGAGGTAGTCCTGTCCTCAGGGGACCAGACCCGGAACGGAAAGAGCCCGAACATCATGGACCAAGCTACGTTGCCGACACCGCTCCGCGAGGCTGTCACGGTCACCACGGCCGGGGCCACCGGGGTGGCCCGGCTGGTGATCCAGGGTCTGCTCGACCTGATCGACGACCCCGCCGCGACCGCCGCCGCGACGGAGTTCCTGACCGCCCGGCTGCCCGGCTACGCGCCGATGTGGCACATCGCCAACGCGGTACGCGCCGACGAGCCGGCCGAGGCGCTCCGCCGGATCCGGGCCGAACTCGACCACGCGGTGGAGAACACCGTGAAGGCGGCGGTCACCTGGGTCGGCGAGCAGGGTGTCCCGGTCACCTACGCGCCGAGCAGCTCCATCGTCAAGCAGATCCTGGCCCAGTTGCCGGAGTCGCTGCGCACCGGCGAGCCGGCGGTCGCGCTGGCCGGCGCCGACGCGATCGGACCGGACACCGTGCTCAACATCCGGGGTACGAGGGAGCTGGCGCAGCGGCTGCCCACCCTGATCGTCACCACCGCGCTGAAGCTGGTCCCCGCCCCGGTCTTCGCCCGCCTCGGCGCGCCGGTCTTCGAGCACATCCCGCTGGACGGCTTCGTCGGTGTGGTGCTCGACGGTGAGTTGCTCAGCCCGGGAGAGGTCGGTCGGCGAGCCGCGGAACTGCGTGAGTGACCCGCGATGGCCACCCCCGGCGCCCAGCAGATCCCCGCCTTCCTGTCGACGCTTCCGGAAAAGCGGTCCCTCTACGCGGTCGACACGTACTTCCGGGAGAGCTTCGAAGACCTGCTCGCCGTCGGTGGTGGCCGCATCGAGGAGTTCTGCCACGACCACGCACTCCTGCTGCTGAAACCGGACGCCGTGGTCACCCGCCGGCTCGGCCCGGTGCTGCGCTGGGTGTTGGCGTACGGCTTCAGCATCGTCTGGGCGGCGACGGTGACGATCGACCGGCACGGCGTACGGGCGCTGTGGCAGTACGGCCTGAACGCCGCCAGCCGGGACCGGCGGGACGCCGCCGACCTCTACGTGACGGCGTGCGAGTGCCTGCTCCTGCTGCTCGCCCTGCCCGGCCGCCCCGAGCCGGCCTCCCTGGTGCTCAGCACCGCCAAGGGGCCGGCCGACCCGGTCCGGTGCCGTCCCGGGCAGCTCCGCTACGACGTCGGCAGCTTCAACTACCAGCTCAACCTGGTGCACGCCGCCGACGAGCCGGCCGACCTGCTCCGGGAACTGGCCGTGCTCTGCAACCACGAGACCCGGGCCGGCCTCTACCGGCGCACCCTGCGCGGGTCGACGGGACCCTCCCCGGACGGTCGGTCCGAGGCGTTCGCCCTGGCCGACCGGCTGGAGGCGGCCACCCCGGAGGTCGACCTCGAACTGGACCGGACCCTCGGTGAGCTGGCCGCCGTCGCCGAGTCCCGCCGTCGCCGCGGCTCCGGCACGGCGGCCGGCGAACTCGTGTCGCTGATAGAGCGGATCCGGGCCCGCTGCTCCCGGGACTGGCGGGCGGTGGTGCGGCTGGCCGAGTCGAGCGGGGTACCGGTCAGCCGGTGGCAGCGGATCGTGCTCGCCACCCACCTGCTCGACCCGTACGTGCCCGGCGCCACCAGCCTGCTGCCGGACAGCTCCAGCACCGCCGCCGACCCGCAGGGCAGCTCCGCCGCACCCTGACCCCGCTGGGCGGGACCGTCACAGCACCCGGGTCACCCCTTCGGCCCGGCTGCGTCGCTGCACCGTCGCCGGGTCGAGGTTGGCGCAGAGCACCACGGTGGCCCCGGCGGCCAGCGGTGCCAGCAGCCACTTCACCGGGTGCTCGTGCTCGGCGGCGTCGACCAGTACCCGGTCGCCGGGGCGCAGCCCGAAGACCTCGTCCGCCATCCCCCGGGCCAGCCGGCCCCACTCGGCGTAGCTGGTGCCGTCCACACTGGCCGCGTCGTCGGGGCGCAGCGGCACGTACGGCCGCAGGTCGGCGTCGTGCCGGCGTACCTCGGTGAGGTAGTCCCGGTAGCCGGTCGGCGGCTCGGCCAGCGCGGCGCCGTCCGGCGCGAACCCGAGCACGAACCGGTGCTCCGCCTCGGGTACGTGATCGAGCCAGTCGTCGATCCGGCGCAGCGCGGCGTACGTGACGTCGAAGGGCTCCTCGACGCCCCGCCCGAGCCGGGGCAGCCCGGCGGTGGCGTCGCCGTGGAAGCTCACCGACACCCCGGCCGACCAGGTGCCGAGCAGTACGGCGGCGGTCTGCCAGTGCGGCGGCAACAGCACCGCTGCCCGGGCTCCGACGCCAAGCCCGCACCCGTGGACCAGCAGGTTCGCCGTCCGGGCCACCCACTCGGCCAGCGCCTCGGCGGTCAGTTCGGTGCGTTCCCCGGTCGCGTCGTCGTAGTAGGTGAGCAGCGGCCGGGCCGGATCCGTGGCCAGCGCGGAGGCGAAGAGCGCCGGTACCTTGCCCACCCGGACCGAATCCTGCCGCATGGAACGCCCCCTGCCCGCCGGTGCCCGCGCGAGCCGTCCCGCGCGGCACCGACGATACCGGTCCCGGCGTCCCGCTCAGTCGATGGTGAGCACCACCTTGCCCCGGCCGTGCCGGGTCTCCAATTCGCGGTGCGCCTCGGCGGCCTGCTCCAGCGGCAGCGTCCGGCGGACGTGGATCCGCAGTTCGCCCCGGGTGTGGCGGTCGACGAGTCCGGCCAGCCGGTCTGCCGACCGCAGGTTGCGGGTGACCCGGATGCCGAGTTCCTCGGCCCGGCCGTGCTCGACCAGGGTGAGGATCCGCCTGCGGTCCGGCACCAGCTCCAGGCTGACCCGCAGCGCGTCGCCGCCGGCCCCGTCCAGCGCCGCGTCCACCCCGTCCGGCGCGAGCGCGCGGACCCGGTCGGCCAGGCCCGGCCCGTACGCCACCGGGGTGGCGCCGAGCGACCGCAGGTAGTCGTGGTTGTCCGGGCTCGCCGTGCCGAGCACCGTCGCGCCGGCCGCCACGGCGAGCTGTACCGCCACCGTGCCGACCGCACCGGCGGCGGCGTGCACCAGCAGCGTCTCGCCGCCCGCGACGCCCAGCTCGTCGAGGGCGATGTGCGCGGTCTGCGCCCCGGCGGTGAAGCCGCCGGCCACCTCCCACGGCATGCCCGCGGGCTTGGCGGTGATCTGGTCGGCCGGGGTCACCAGGTATTCCGCGTAGCAGTTGAGCTGGCCGAAGCCGAGCACCTCGGCACCGACGTCGACGCCGGTGACGTCCGGGCCGAGCCGGTCCACGATGCCGGCGAACTCGTTGCCGGGCACCCTCGGCAGGTCGCCGGTCACCCCCGGCGGCGTCCAGCCGGACCGGATCGCGCAGTCGTACGGCTGCACCCCCGCCGCCTTCACCCGGATCCGTACCTGTCCCGGGCCGGGCACCGGGGTGGGCAGCTCCAGCAGCCGCAGCACCTCGGGACCGCCGTACTCGGTGAAACCCGCCGCTCGCATCGGACATCCTCCCGTCGTGGTTTCGACGAGCCGAGTCTGGGTCCTCAACCACGATTGAGGTCAAGTCGCCGGAAACGGGCCGGGCCGGTCACCCCGTGGGGTGACCGGCCCGGTCTCGCGGAGCTGGCGGCGGCGGCTCAGGCGGCCAGCATCTTGCGCAGCACGTACCGCAGGATGCCGCCGTGCCGGTAGTAGTCGGCCTCGCCGGGAGTGTCGATCCGGACCACGGCGTCGAACTCGACTCCGGTGTCCGTGGTCACCCGGACGGTACGCGGGATCTGGCCCTCGTTCAGCGCGGTCACCCCGCTGATCGAGAACGTCTCGGTGCCGGTCAGCCCCAGTGACTCCGCGTCGGTGTCGGCCGGGTACTGCAACGGCAGCACGCCCATCCCGATCAGGTTCGACCGGTGGATCCGCTCGTACGACTGGGCGAGCACCGCCCGTACCCCGAGCAGCATGGTGCCCTTCGCCGCCCAGTCCCGGGACGAGCCGGAGCCGTACTCCGTACCGGCGAGGATCACCAGCGGGATCCCGGCGTCCTGGTACGCCACCGAGGCGTCGTAGATCGAGGTCTGTTCGCCGGTCAGGTGGTTGACGGTGAAGCCACCTTCGGGGAGCGCAGCTCCCGCAGCCCCACCCTCACCCGGCATCCGCAGTTGATTGCGCAGCCGGATGTTGGCGAAGGTGCCCCGGATCATCACCTCGTGGTTGCCACGCCGGGACCCGTAGGAGTTGAACTCGTGCCGGGCCACGCCGTGCTCGGCGAGGTACTTCCCGGCGGGGGAGTCGGGTTTGATCGAGCCGGCCGGCGAGATGTGGTCGGTGGTGACCGAGTCGCCGAGCTTGGCCAGCACCCGGGCGCCGGAGATGTCCTGTACCGGGGTCGGCTCGCGGTCCATCCCCTCGAAGTACGGGGGCTTGCGCACGTACGTCGACTCGCCGTCCCAGGCGAAGGTGTCGCCCTCCGGGGTGGGCAGCGAGCGCCACTGCTCGTCCCCGGCGAAGACGTCGGCGTAGTCCTTGGTGAACATCTCGCTGCGCAGCGCGCTCGCGATGACCTCGTCGATCTCGGCGGCGCTTGGCCAGATGTCCCGCAGGTAGACCGGCTGCCCGTCGGCGCCGGTGTCGATCGGCTCGTTGGCCAGGTCGATGTCCATGGTGCCGGCCAGCGCGTACGCCACCACCAGCGGCGGGGACGCCAGGTAGTTCATCTTGACGTCGGGGTTGATCCGGCCCTCGAAGTTCCGGTTGCCGCTGAGCACCGAGACCACCGACAGGTCGTGTTCGTTGACCGCCGCCGAGACCTCCTCGGGCAGCGGGCCGGAGTTGCCGATGCAGGTGGTGCAGCCGTAGCCGACCAGGTGGAAGCCGAGCTTCTCCAGGTAGGGGGTGAGGCCGGCCCGCTCGTAGTAGTCCATCACCACCTTGGAGCCCGGGGCCAGGGTGGTCTTCACCCACGGCTTGCGGGACAGTCCCCGGTCGACGGCGTTGCGGGCCAGCAGCGCGGCGCCGATCATCACCTGCGGGTTGGAGGTGTTGGTGCAGGAGGTGATCGCGGCGATCACCACGGCGCCGTGGTCGAGTTCGTATTCCACGCCGTCGTCGCCGGTGACCTGGACCGGGTTGCTGGCCCGGCCCTTCGCCCCGGTGGCGGCGGAGACCAGCTCGTGCGGGGCGTCGGCCGGGTCGTTGACGTCGTTGGCCGGCGGGTCGCTGGCCGGGAAGGACTCCTCGCTGGCCTCGTCGGCCGGGCCATACGTGCCGTCGGCGCCGTCTCCGACGTAGTCGATCAGCGCGCCCCGGAACAGCGTCTTGGCGTTGCCGAGCGGCACCCGGTCCTGCGGGCGCTTCGGGCCGGCCAGCGACGGCTCGATGGTGGAAAGGTCGAGTTCGAGCCGCTCGCTGTAGTCGGGTTCGGCGGCCGGGTCGTGCCAGAGGCCCTGCTCCTTCGCGTACGCCTCGACGAGCGCGACCTGCTGCTCGGAGCGCCCGGTCAGCTTCAGGTAGCGGACCGTCTCCTCGTCGATCGGGAAGATCGCGACGGTGGAGCCGTACTCCGGGGACATGTTGCCGATGGTGGCCCGGTTGGCCAGCGGCACCGCGCTGACGCCGGGGCCGTAGAACTCGACGAACTTGCCGACCACGCCGTGCTTGCGGAGCATCTCGGTGATGGTCAGCACCAGGTCGGTGGCGGTGGTGCCGGCCGGCATCTCGCCGTGCAGCTTGAAGCCGACGACCCGGGGGATGAGCATGCTGACCGGCTGGCCGAGCATCGCGGCCTCGGCCTCGATGCCGCCGACGCCCCAGCCGAGCACGCCGAGCCCGTTGACCATCGTGGTGTGCGAGTCGGTGCCGACCACGGTGTCCGGGTACGCCTGGCCGCCCCGCTCCATGACCGTCCGGGCCAGGTACTCGATGTTGACCTGGTGCACGATGCCGGTGCCGGGCGGGACGACCTTGAACTCGTTGAAGGCGGTCTGGCCCCAGCGGAGGAACTGGTAGCGCTCCTTGTTGCGGCCGTACTCCAGCTCGACGTTGCGGGCGAAGGCGTCCTGCCGGCCGAAGATGTCGGCGATCACCGAGTGGTCGATCACCAGCTCGGCGGGTGCGAGCGGGTTGACCTTGGTCGGGTCGCCGCCCAGCTCGCGGACCGCCTCCCGCATGGTGGCCAGGTCGACCACGCAGGGCACCCCGGTGAAGTCCTGCATCAGTACCCGGGCCGGGGTGAACTGGATCTCCACGCTCGGGTCGGCGTTCGGGTCCCAGTCGCCGAGCTGCCGGATGTGCTCGGCGGTGATGTTCGCGCCGTCCTCGGTGCGGAGCAGGTTCTCCAGCAGGATCTTCAGGCTGTACGGCAGGCGCTCGTGCCCGGGCACCGTGTTGATCTTGAAAATCTCGTAGCTCGCGTCTGCGACGCGTAGCTGGCTCTTCGCACCGAAGGTGTCGAGGCTCGCCACGTCGTACTCCTTCACGCTGTCTTCGTCCCGGCCCATGCCGTCGGCGTCCGGGGGCGGGTCGGCCGGCCCCCGACCGGCGGGCGACCGGGCGTAGTACCCAGAGTCTTTCCTACCCAGTACCTCGCCGCAGGGCTCAGGTAACCCTTACCAACGTCCGTTCGACTCAACAAAACCGTACGTCCGTCTTGCTATAAATGCAAGCCTTTCCGGATTGCGGGACGGCCGGCTCTCTGGTCAGGGCTCGACGGCGCCGAAGCCCTGCGCCCTGATCATCTCGTCGAGCTGGTAGAACGTCCGGCTGATGCCGTTGCGCGGAAAGGAGATCGTGTACGGCTCGGCGGCCTGGGGGACGAAGTCGCAGCCCTCCTCGGCCAGCACCATCACCCGGTCGAAGCCGTGCCGTCCCTGGAAGAGACCCACCTCGTGCACCACGTTCTGCCGGGCCAGCCGCCGGCCGTCCCCGGTGAAGTCCTCGGCGGTCAGTACGCAGATCGCGAACCCGCACCGTTCGAGATAGTCGGCGAGCGCCTCGGTCACCTGGCGCCCGCCCCACGCCCCGCTCTCGAAGGAGTACACCGGAAGTTCGAACCGCTCCTCGATGAAGCGCTGCACCGCCAGCCACTCCGGATGGGCGCCGTGCGCGATGAAGACACCGTTGGGCAGCCCCGCGCTGCGCCGCTCGCTGGCCAGCGAGCGGAGGAACTCCTTGGTCACCTCGCCGAACTGCGCGTGACCGGCGCTGCGTCTCCTCGTCGAGAAACGAGATGACGTGCACGTAGCGGGCGGTGGCCAGATAGCCGGCCAGCCCGTCGAGATTGTCCCGGATGAAGTCGCACATCTCGAAGTTGGCACCGGGATGGGTGAGCATCACCCGGTCAGTGCACCGAAGCCGACGATTTCGGGTGGACCCGGAACGTGGGCGTGCACGCCCATCCGCCACGCCTCCGGTGCCGGCCCCGCCATCCATCGATGGTGGTGATACGCCTTGCTGTCCGCAAGCAGGTCGGACGCGAGCGTACTTACTGCGAGGTTTGGGATTTGTTCGGGCCGCCGGCCGGGCCGGTATCGGTGGAAGTTCCACCATCCACCGCCTTGGCGTGCCGTTCCCGCAGCCGGTCGCGGATCTGTTCCGGGGTGTACGCCCGACGGCGCCGCTCGGCCCGGGCCAGCACCACCCCGGTGGCGGCCACCCCGACGACGCTCGCCACACCGATTACCTTCCACCAGCGCATCCGCCTAGGGTAGTCGGCAGGCCCGGCAGGACGGGCGGACCGAGGTGGGAGCGATGGCCGAGGAGCGCAGCGAACTCAGCCTCGACGAGGCGGTCGAGCTGACCCGTACCGGCGACGTCTGGGTCTTCCGGGGCCGCAGCGTGCCGGATCGGGCGATCCAGTTCACCACGAACAGTCCGGTGAACCATGTCGGAATGTCCGTGGTCATCGAGGACCTGCCGCCGTTAATGTGGCACGCCGAACTCGGCCGGTCGCTGCCCGACCTGTGGTCGGGCAACCACCAGCGGGGCGTGCAACTGCACGACCTGCGCGACGCCGTCCGGGTCTGGGGAATCCGGTACGGTCAGCGCGCCTGGCTGCGGCAACTCGAACCGCCGGCCGACGACGAGATGGAGAACGGGGTGCTGCGTACCATCGCCCGCCTGGACGGAACGCCGTTCCCGTCCACCGCCCAGCTCGCCTGGCGGTGGCTGCGCGGCCGGGCGCCCGCCATGCGCCGCCGGCCGAGCGACAGCACCCTGGAGACGGCGTACTGCGCCGAGGTCGTCGCCGCGACCTACCAGGCGATGGGGCTGCTCCCGGCCTGGCGCCGACCGAACTCGTACGACCCCGGTCGATTCTGGAGCGGCGACGATCTGGAACTCTCCTCCGGACGACGGCTCGGCAACGAGATCTCGGTGCGGATTCCGGCGCGGTGAGCGCCCCCGAACCGACCCGGCCGAGGCTGCTCGCGGCGGCGCCGTGGATCGTCGTACTGGCCGGCGTCCTGGTCATGACCGTGCTCTTCGCGCTCGCCACCGGATACCTCACCGGTGACCGCCGCACCTCCGGCGCACCCGAGCCGGCCTGGCCGTTCGCCCCGGGCTCCACCCCGGCGCCGGTGGACTCCGGCACCGGTGCGGCGAGTCCGAGCGGTTCTCCGACGGCGACCCCCCGGACCCCGACGCCGACCTCGGCCCGGCCGAGCGGCGGCAAGCCGGCCGCGTCCCGTCCCGTCCCGCCGCGCACCGCACCGGCACGGTCCCGGCCGACCACCTCCGCGCCGAAGCCGCCCGAGCCGCTGACCGGCCGTTACCGGGTACTTGCCGACTTCCGTGACTCGTTCATCGCGGAGGTGCTGGTGCGCAACGAGACCGGCTCGGCACAGTCCTGGACCGTGGAACTGCGGTTCCGCGACGAGGTCGACGACCTGCGGGGCTTCTGGGTCGAGGGCGCACCCCGGCCGTCGGTGGACCGCGACGGCGGGCGGTGGATCTTCCGCAGCGGCGCGCCGCTGGCCGGTGGACAGTCCGATCCGCTGCGGTTCCAGTTCGAACGCTGGGGCGACGGCGAGCGGCCGATCAGCTGCACGGTGAACGGTCGGGCCTGCCAGATCCTGTAGCCGCCCGGAGCAGTTCGGCCGTCTCCCGGTGGTCGCCGCGTACCGCCCAGTCCAGGGCGGTGGCACCGGTACCGGCATCCTCCCGGCGGGCCGGGTCCGCGCCGTACGCCAGCAGCAGGCGTACCACCTCGGTGTGTCCCCACGCCGCCGCGCCGGTCAGCGGGAGGCCCTCGTCGCCCCGCCCGCTCTCGGTCTCCGGTGCTGCCCCGGCGGCCAGCAGCAGCCGGACGACCGGGGTCAGGCCCTGCACGCAGGCCCGGTACAGCGGGGTGCTGCCGTCCGGGGTCGCCGCCTCCGGATCGGCACCGGCGGCCAGCAGCGCGACGACCCGGGGCAGGTCCTCCCCGAGCACCGCGTCGGCGAGCCGCTTGCCGAGCTTCTTGCGTCGCCGTGCCCCGAGCCTCGTCCGCCGCCGTGTCCGCACCCGCTCAGGGTAGGAGCGACGGCCGCCGGGCGCCGCCGGATATCCGGCACCACGACCGGCCCGGCCAGGGGCGGGCTGGGCCTCGCGGCGGGAGAACGCGCTGTCGCCGGAAGCGGGATGGCGGCCGGCCCGGCCGGGTCAGCGGCCGAGGAAGTTGCCGGTGGCGGTGCGGATCGCGGCGATGAAGGCGGCGGTCGCCGGATGGCTGGCGGCGCCGCGCCGGTATGCGATCCGGGTCCGGCGCCGGGTCTCCAGCGGCACCAGCCGGACCCCGACCGGTGGCTGTGCGGCGGCGAGCTGGGGGATCACCGAGACGCCCTGCCCGGCGGCGACCAGCGCCAGCACGGTGGCGAAGTCGTCGGCGTGGTGCCGGGCCCGGGGCGTGAAGCCGGCCGCCCGGCAGACGTGCAGGGTCGCGGTGTGGCAGAGGGTGCCGGGGCTGGCCAGGATCCAGGCCGCGTCCCGGGTGGCGCGCAGCGGGTCGGCTGATTCCGGTTCCCCGGCGGGCACGGCGAGGAAGACCGTCTCGTCCAGCAGCGGCACCGTCTCCAGCCCGGGATCGGGTTCGACCGGTACGACGTCGTAGTCGTGCAGCAGACCCACGTCGAGCCGGCGCTCGCGCAGTCCGGCCGGTACCGCGACCGGGTCCAGTTCGGACACCCGCAGTTCCAGCCCGGGATGCTGGTGGCCGAGTGCGACCAGGGTGGCCGGGAGCAGCGTACGGACGGCGGTCGGGAAGGCGCCGATCCGCAGCGGGCCGGTCGGCCCGGTGGCGACCGCGGCGAGCGCGGCCGTGGTCTGTTCCAGGGCGGTCAGGACGGTCTCGGCGTGCCGGACCAGCACCCGGCCGGCGGTGGTGAGGGTGACCCGCCGCCCGGTGCGTTCCAGCAGCGGCACCCCCGCCTCCCGCTCGAGCACGGCCAGTTGCTGGGAGACCGCCGACGGGGTGTACGTGTGCGCCTGCGCCACGGCCGCGATCGTGCCGAGTCGGGCGAGATCGCAGAGCAGCCGGAGTCGACGTACGTCGAGCATAAGCTGAGCTTACGCTTCTGTTCAGAACGCTGTACTAGACCTTATGGGTCTGCCTGTCGGACGCTGTGGTCATGACCTTGTCCGGCGTGTACGTACCGCTGATCACCCCGTTCGACGCCACCGGCGCGGTGGCGCTCGACGCGCTCGTCGCCCTGACCCACCAGGTACTGGAGGCTGGCGCGGCCGGCGTGGTGGCCCTGGGCACCACGGCCGAGCCGGCGTCGCTGAACGTCCGGGAGCGGCAGGCCGTGGTCGACGCCGTCGCCCGGGTCTGCCGGGAGCGCGGCGCCCCGCTGATCGTCGGGGCCAACGCGGTGGAGACGGTCGAGACGCTGCCCCGCCGGGCCGAGGTGGTGGCGGCGCTCAGCGTGGTGCCGCCGTTCCTGCGCCCCGGCGAGGCGGGGGTACTCGCGCACTTCGCCTCGCTCGCCGCCGCCAGCCCGGTGCCGCTGGTCGTCTACCACGTGCCGTACCGGACCGGTCAGCACCTCGGCACGGCCGCGATCCGGCGCCTGGCCGAACTGCCCGGGGTGGCCGGGATCAAGTACTCGGTCGGCGGCATCGACGGCGACACCGTGGAGTTGCTGGCCGAACTGCCGCCGGACTTCGCGGTGCTCGGCGGCGACGACGCGCTGATCTCGCCACTGTTGGCGCTCGGCGCGCACGGCGGCATCCTGGCCTCGGCGCACCTCGGTACGGCGGCCTTCGTGGAGCTTGCCGAGGCGTGGCGGACCGGCGGCACCGCCCGGGCCCGGTCGCTCGGGCACCGGCTCGCCGTGCTCTCCACCGCGCTCTTCGCCGAGCCCAACCCGACGGTGATCAAGGCGGTGCTGCACGCCCAGGGGCGGATCCCGACCCCCTCGGTACGGCTTCCGCTGGTCCGGCCCCGCCCGGAGACGGTGCGGGCGGCGGTGCGGCTTGCGCAAGATGATGGATGGCGGACGCTTTCATTGCAAGGTCTTGCATAATCTTTCCGCAAAGGACTAGCGTGCGGGCGAACTTCAGCGACCAGAGGAAGGCCGTCGATGAAGCCGCTGCCGCGTACCGTTCTGCTGGTTCTCACCGCCGTGCTCGCGTTTCCGCTGGCCGGCGCCGCTGCGGTCGCCGCACCCGGACTCGACCGGGCCGGCCGGTCCGGCGGGGCGGCCGAGCCGGTCGACCGGACCGCGACCGGCGGCAGCGCGCTCACAACACAGTGGACGGCGGAACCGTCGGCCGAGGCGCTGCTCGACGCGGCCGCCGCCGACCGGAGCCGGGCCGAGCAGTTCTACTTCGTACTGCCGGACCGGTTCGCCAACGGCGACCCCCGCAACGACCGGGGCGGGCTGGCCGGCGACCGGCTGCGCACCGGCCACGACCCGACCGACAAGGGCTTCTACCACGGCGGCGACCTGCGCGGCCTGCTGGACAAACTCGACTACGTCCAGGGGCTCGGCACCACCGCGATCTGGCTGGCCCCGGTCTTCGTCAACCGGCCGGTGCAGGGCAGCGGCGCGGACGCCTCGGCCGGCTACCACGGCTACTGGATCACGGACTTCACCCGGGTCGACCCGCACTTCGGCACCAACGAGGAACTGCGGAAGCTGGTCCGGGAGGCACACCGGCGGGGCATCAAGGTCTATCTGGACGTCATCGTCAACCACACCGCCGACGTCATCGGGTACCCCGACGGTCAGACCGGCTACCGGGACAAGGCGAGCCGGCCGTACCGGGACGCGCAGGGGAGACCGTTCGAGGACCGCAACCACGCCGACGGCAGCCGTGCCTTCCCGGCGGTGGACGAGGAGTCCTTCCCGTACCGGCCGACGTTCGCCAGCGAGGCGGACCGCCGGGTCAAGGTGCCGGCCTGGCTCAACGACCCGACCATGTACCACAACCGGGGCGACTCCACCTTCGTCGGCGAGAACGGCGAGTACGGCGACTTCGCCGGCCTGGACGACCTCTGGACCGAGCGCCCCGAGGTGGTCCGGGGGATGACGAAGATCTTCGCCGACTGGGTCACCGAGCTGGGGGTCGACGGCTTCCGGCTGGACACCGCCAAGCACGTCAACCTGGAGTTCTGGCCGCAGTTCCGGGCCGGCGTCGAGCAGGCCGCCCGGCGGGCCGGCAAGCCGGACTTCTTCATGTTCGGCGAGGTCTACGACGCCAACCCGGAGGTCACCTCGACGTACGTCCGCCGGGGCGGGCTGCCGGCCACCCTCGACTTCACCTTCCAGAACGCGGCCCGGGGCTACGTGGCCAGCGGCGGCGGCTCGGCGAAGGCCCTCGCCGAGGGTTTCGCCGCCGACGACCTCTACACCGCCCGGGACACCGACGCCGGCCGGCTGCCGACCTTCCTCGGCAACCACGACATGGGCCGGATCGGCTCCTTCATCGCGAACGGCGGCACCGACCCGGTCAGCCACCTGCGCCGGGACCAGCTCGCGCACGAGCTGATGTTCCTCACCCGGGGACAGCCGATCGTCTACTCCGGCGACGAGCAGGGCTTCACCGGGCCGGGCGGGGACCGGGACGCCCGGCAGGACATGTTCGCCTCCCGGACCGCCGACTACCTCGACGACGACCTGCTCGGCACCGACCGGAGCCACGCCGTCGACCAGTACGACCCGAGCCATCCGCTCTACCGGACCATCGCCGGGCTCGGCGCGCTGCGCAAGGCACATCCGGCACTGCGCGACGGCATCCAGGTCACCCGGTACGCCGCCGACGGCCCCGGGGTCTTCGCCTTCTCCCGGATCGCCCCCGCCGACCGGGTCGAGTACGTCGCCGCGGTCAACAACGCCCCGACCGGGCAGACCGTCACCGTCGACACCTGGTCGGCCGGCACCCGGTTCACCGGCGTCTACGGCTCCGACGCGACCGCGCCGGCCGGCCCGGACGGCAGGCTGACCATCACCGTCCCGCCGCTGGCCGCCGTCGTGCTCCGGGCGGACACTCCGATCGCCCGGCCGACCGCCGCGCCGAGCGTCCGGATCACCGACCCGGCACCGGACGCCGCCGTACCGACCCGGGCCGGGGTGGTCGCCGAGGTCACCGGGGACCCGCTGGCCACCGTCACCGTGGCGGCCCGGGTCGACGGCGACCCGTGGACACTGCTCGGCCAGGCCCGCAACCAGGGCGGACCGGTGCCGTACCGGGTCCACCACGACCTGCAAGGGTTGCCGGGCGGCGCCCGGATCGAGTACAAGGCGGTGGTGCGGGACCCGGCGGGGCGTACCGGCACCGCCCGGTCGACGGCGACGGTGGGCACCCCGCCCCGGGCCGACGCCCGGGACTGGCTGGTGGTGCACTACCAGCGGCCGGCCGGCGGGTACCCCGACTGGCAACTGCACGCCTGGGGCGACATCGACCCGGCGTACCAGACGCCGTGGCCGACCGGGCAGCCGTTCGCCGGGGAGGACTCGTACGGCCGGTTCGCCTGGGTGAAGCTGAAGCCGGGCGCCCGCACGGTCGGCTTCCTGGTGGTGGACGCCGCCGGCAACAAGGACGTGGCGGTGGACCGCAGCGTCGACGTGACCCGGACCGGCGAGGTCTGGCTCAGGCAGGGTGACCCGACGGTCCATCCGAGCCGCCAGGCGGCCACCGGCGAACCGGACCCGCCGGTCGACGAGAGCGTCGCGGTGCTGCACTACCGCCGGGCCGGCAACGACTACGCCGGCTGGGGGCTGCACGTCTGGGACGGTGCGGCCAACCCGACCGACTGGGCCAACCCACTGCCGCCGGCCGGCCGCGACGAGTTCGGGATCACCTTCCGGGTGCCGCTGGCCGCCGGGGCGACCGGGCTGAGCTACATCATCCACAACGGCGACACCAAGGACCTGCCGGACGACCAGCGGCTCGACCTCGCCGGCGCCGGCCGGGAGGCGTGGCTGCTCGCCGGCACCCCCGGTCGGCTGTTGCCGGCCACCGGCAGCGCGGCCCCGGACCTCGACATCAGCAAGCAGCGGGCACACTGGATCGACCGCTCCACCCTGCTCCGGCCACCGGGGCAGCCCACCGACGGCCGGCGGTACGCCCTGGTCAGCGCCCCGACGGGTGGGCTGGCGGTGCGGGACGGCGAGCTTGTCGGGACGTACACCGAACTGCCGTTGCGGGCGGTGCCGGGCGGGCCGACGGAGGCCCAGCGCGCGAGGTTCCCGCATCTGTGGCAGTTCCAGGCCCTCAGGCTGGACCCGCGCGACCGGGCGAAGCTGGCGGCGGCGCTGCGTGGTCAGCTCGTGCTGACCGAGCGGGACGCCGCCGGGGTGCTGCTCGGCGCGACCGGCGTGCAGCTCCCCGGGGTACTCGACGACCTCTACGCGCCGGCCAGCGCCGCCCGGCTCGGCCCGACGGTCGTGAGTGGACGGCCCAGCCTCGCCGTCTGGGCCCCGACGGCCCGGAACGTGACGCTGGAACTCTCCGACTCGCCAGGCGCGGCGGTCCGGACCGTGCCGATGCGGCGTGACGACCGCACCGGAGTCTGGTCGGTACGCGGCGAACGTAACTGGCTCGGCCGCTACTACCGCTACCAGGTGCAGGCGTGGCAACCGGCGGCGCAGCGGATCGTCACCGCCTCGGTCACCGATCCCTATTCGCTGGCGCTGACCGCGAACTCCACGCACAGCCGGATCGTCGACCTGACCGACCCGGCGGCCGCCCCGGCCGGCTGGGCGGGACTGCGCAAGCCGGCGGCGGTGCCGTCGACGCGTACCCAGATCCAGGAGGTCTCGGTCCGGGACTTCTCCATCGCCGACGCGTCGGTGCCGGCGGAGCGGCGCGGCACCTACCTGGCCTTCACCGACCCGGCGACCACCGGGATGCGGCACCTGCGGTCACTGGCCGACGCCGGGGTCAGCCACCTGCACCTGCTGCCGACCTTCGACTTCGCGACCATCCCGGAACGCCGGGCCGACCAGGCCGCGCCACCCTGCGACCTGGCGGCGCTGCCGGCCGACTCGGACCGCCAGCAGGAGTGCGTCGGCGCGGTCCGGGACACCGACGGCTACAACTGGGGATACGACCCGCTGCACTACACCGTCCCGGAGGGCGGCTACGCGGTCGACCCGGACCGGCGGACGACCGAGTTCCGGCAGCTGGTCGCCGGGGTCAACGCGGCCGGGCTGCGGGTGGTGCTGGACGTTGTCTACAACCACACCTCGGCGGCCGGCACCGATCCGAGGTCGGTACTCGACCAGATCGTCCCCGGCTACTACCACCGGCTGCTCGACGACGGTACGGTCGCCAACTCCACCTGCTGCGCCAACACCGCACCCGAGCACGCCATGATGGGCAAGCTCGTGGTCGACTCGGTGGTCACCTGGGCGAAGGCGTACAAGGTCGACGGGTTCCGGTTCGACCTGATGGGGCACCACCCGAAGGCGAACATCCTGGCGGTACGGGCCGCGCTGGACAGACTGACGGTGGCCCGGGACGGGGTCGACGGACGTGCGATCCTGCTCTACGGCGAGGGCTGGGACTTCGGCGAGGTGGCCGGCGACGCCCGGTTCGTCCAGGCCACCCAGGCCAACATGGCCGGCACCGGAATCGGCACCTTCAACGACCGGCTGCGGGACGCGGTGCGCGGCGGCGGGCCGTTCGACGCCAACCCCCGGGTGCAGGGCTTCGGCTCCGGGCTCTACACCGACCCGAACGGCGACCCGGTGAACGGCACGTCGGCGGAACAGCGGGCCCGGCTGCTGCACCAGCAGGACCAGATCAAGGTCGGGCTGACCGGCAACCTGGCCGGCTACCGGTTCGTCGCCTCGTCCGGCGAGACGGTGACCGGAGCCGACGTCGACTACAACGGCGCGCCGGCCGGTTACACCGCCGCGCCGGGCGAGGCGGTCACGTACGTCGACGCGCACGACAACGAAATCCTCTACGACGCGCTGGCGTACAAGCTGCCGCAGGAGACGAGTGCGGTGGACCGGGCGCGGATGCAGGTGCTCTCGTTGGGCACGGCGGTGCTGAGCCAGGGGACCGGGTTCGTGACGGCGGGCAGTGAACGGCTGCGGTCGAAGTCGCTGGACCGCAACTCGTACAACAGCGGAGACTGGTTCAACCAGATCCGCTGGGACTGCGCCGAGGGGAACGGGTTCGGGATCGGGCTTCCGCCGGCCGCCGACAACGCCGACAAGTGGCCGTACGCCCGGCCGCTGCTGGCCGACCCGAAGCTGGTACCGGACTGCGCGGCGATCGGGCTGGCCGAGGCGCGCTACCGCGAGCTGCTGCGGGTGCGGTCCTCGTCGCCGGTCTTCGGGCTGGCCGACGCGGCCCAGGTGCAGCGGCGGGTGTCGTTCCCGCGCTCCGGGGTGGACGAGACGCCGGGAGTGCTGACCATGAAGCTCGACGGGACGGGGCTGGACCCGCGCTGGCGGTCCGTGACGGTGGTCTTCAACGCGACCCCGACGGTGGCGACCCAGACCGTTGCCGGGCTGCGGGGTACGGCGGTGGCGTTGCATCCGGTGTTGCGCGAGTCGGCCGACCCGGTACTCCGGACGGCCTCCTTCGACCGCTCCACCGGCACCTTCACCGTCCCGCCGCGCACCCTCGCCGTGTACGTCGAGCCGTACTGAGCCGGCGGCGCGGCGTGGGACGAGAGTGGCAACCATCCGCTGCCTCCCTCTGGCGATTTCCTGTAGGTGCCGACCGGAGGGGTCACCGGATGCGGCGGCCGGCCTCAGTCCGGCGGGTCGACCAGGGTCTGCGCCCAGCGACGGGCGGGGGAGTCGGGCACGGTCGCGCACCAGCGGCGGAACAGCTCCCGGCTCTCCTCCCGGCGGATTCCCCCGACGATCACCGACGGAGCCGCGAACCACGGCACGGCCGGCTCGGGCCGCCAGTTCGCGGCGACCGAGGCGCCACCGTCACTCGGTGACTCCAGTCCGAAGTAGACCTCGTCCACGCCGAGCGCCATCGCCGTACCGAGGCACATCACGCACGGTTCCAGGTTCACCGCGAGCCGCAGCGGAGCCGGGCGTTCCCGCCAGCCCAACCGCTCGTCGGCCTCGATCATCGCCAGCAGGTCGGCGTGCACCAGCCGGCGCCGGAGGCCGCGTTCCCGGGTGAAGGCCCGCCCGACGATCTCGTCACCCAGCACCACCACGGCGCCGATCGGCTGTTCCCCGGCCGCCAGGCCCGCCTCGGCGACCGCCAGGGCCGCCCCGACCATCTCGCTGGGATCCACCGGCCGACCCTACGACGAACGCCCCCGCCCGACCACCCCACCCCGAACTCAGCGCAACGCCGCCGTGATGTGCAAGGAAGGGCCCCCGCATATCGTTTTCTGTTGTAGCGGGGGCCCTTCCTTGCACTCAGGCGGGGCGCGGAAGTGGGTCGGTTAGGTCGGCCGGCGCGGGGGTAAGCGACCGCCGGACCTCGACCAGCCAGGGGGTGGCCTGCGGTGTGCGCCCGTCGGATCGACGACTACGGCTACCTCGCCGACGGCCGGTCCGGAGCGCTGGTCGGCCGGGACGGGTCCGTGGACTGGTGGTGCCCGCCCCGGTTCGACGCCCCCTCGGTCTTCGCCCGCCTGCTCGACGATGCCGGCGGGCACTGGTGGATTCGCCCGGCAGGCGAGTTCCGGGTCGAGCGGAGCTACCTGGACGACACGCTGGTGCTGCGTACGGTCTTCCACACCGAGGAGGGGTCGGTGGCGGTCACCGATGCCCTGGCCCTGGGGCACGGCCGGGGGCACGAGATCGGCCGCAGCCCGCCCGGCCTGCTGCTACGGCTGGTGGAAGGGCTTGCCGGGCGGGTGCCGATGGTGATGTCCTACGCACCCCACTTCGAGTACGGCCGCGTGCGGGCATACCTCGAACGGCGCGGCCAGACCGTGATCGGGACCGCCACCGGCGCCACCCTCGGGTTGACCGCGAGCGTTCCGGTGGACTGCCACGAGACAACCGCCTCGTCGTCGTTCACGATCGGGCCGGGCCAGCGGGAGAGCTTCTCGCTGGCCTACTGGTCGAGCTACCGAGAAGACCCACCGATACCTCCCGACGTGTCGGCGGCGCTCTCCGACACGGTGGAGAGCTGGCACTCCTGGATGGCGGAGCACGACTACGCAGGGGAGCATGCGGAGCTGGTACGACGCAGTACGTTGCTGCTGGTGGGGCTGACCTACCAGCCCAGCGGCGGTGTCGTCGCGGCGGCGACCACCTCGGTGCCGGTGCGGCCGGAGGGGCACGACAACTACGACTACCGCTACGTGTGGCTGCGCGACTTCAGCCTCACCCTGCGCATGCTCTCCATCGCGGCCTGCCCGCAGGAGGCGGACCGGCTCTTCTGCTGGTTGGCCGAGTCGATCGGCGACGCGCACGTGGCGCCCGTACCGATCATGTTCGGTGTGGAGGGCGAGCGTGACCTCGCCGAACGTGAACTCGGCACGCTGGGCGAGCCGGGCGAGAACGATCCGGTGCTGCTCGGCAACGATGCCTGGCACCAGCGCCAGCAGGACGTACTCGGCCAGGTGCTCGACGCCGCGTGGTTGCTGCGCAGGCGCCTCGACCCCATGCCCAAGCCGGTACGGCGAATGTTGCGGTCCCTGACCGCGCGCGCGGTCGAGACGTGGCGGTTGCCGGATTCGGGCATGTGGGAGCTGCGGGGCGAGGAGCGGCACTACCTGACGGCCAAACTGGGCTGCTGGATAGCACTGGACCGGGCCGTACGCTTCGACGCCGTTCTGGGCGACGCGGCCGAGGTGGCGCGGTGGGCGGCCGTCCGCGAAGAGATCCGGGAGGCGATCCTGCGGCACGGCTGGAACGCCGAACTCGGTGCCTTCACCGACGCCTTCGGGTCGGACCGGCTGGACGCGTCGGTTCTCGTCCTCCCCCTGGTCGGGTTCATCTCCGCGAGCGATCCGCGGATGCGCGCGACCATCGAGCGGATCGAACGGGAGCTGACCACCGACGGGCTGGTCCGGCGCTGGTCCGGTGACTCCGCCGGCTTCGTCATCTGCTCGTTCTGGTTGGTGGGGTGTCTCGCGCTCATGGGTGAACAGGACCGGGCCGACGCACTCTTCACCCGGATGGTCGCCCGCGCCAACGACCTCGGCCTCTTCGCCGAGCAGATCGACCTGCGTACCGGTGAGCAGCTGGGCAACTTTCCGCAGGCGTTCTCGCACATCGGGTTGATCTCGGCAGCGTGGCGGCTCACCTCGGCCAGGACGGGCCGGCCCACGCCGATCACCACAGTGGTGTGACGGGCGGCTCCGCCGGTGCAGCGCAGGTCCTGACGCCGATGCCGGGGACGCGGCTTAGACTCGGGCGATCGGGAGCGTGCTGATGTGCTCCAGCACCGAGCGGAGGATCGCGAAGGACTCGTCGTCGTCCTCGGTGCCGGTGTGCGGGGCCCGGAACCGGCTGGTTTCCTCGGCGATGTCGGCTAGGTGCCACCAGCTGCGGTACAGCTCCAGCATCTCCGCCAGCGGGGGCACGCCGGTCGCCTCGGTGTAGGCGTCGAGCACCGACCCGTCGCCGGGTTCCATCAGCCAGAGGTCGCGTTCGGGCGGCGCGATCCGGACGGTGTCCCAGTCGATGAGCCGCCAGCCGTCGGCGGTCCGCATCGTGTTGCCGGGATGCGGCTCACCGTGGGTCAGGACCATCCGGCCCGGCTGGGCGCGCGCCGCCCGCACGAGTTCGCCGTGCCGGGCGAGCAACCGGCGTACCGGTGCCGCGTGTTCGACGAGCAGCCGGGCGGCGAGGCGCGCGTACGGGCCGGTGTCGGGGACCTTCCCGGTGCCGGCAAGGCCGAGTTCCAGCTCGTCGGAGTGCGGGATGGCGAAGTCGTCGACCGGGGCGTGCTCGCGGGCCGCCGCCGGCGCCGCGTGCACCGCGGTCACGAGATCGAGTACGTCCCGACGGTGCGCGGGGGAGGCCCACTCGCCCCACCGGAAGCTCTCCCCGTCGACGTACGGATAGACCGCGACGCCGAACCGGCCGCCCACCCGGACCAGTGGCTCGCCGCCCGAGGTCGGGATCGGCGCCACCACGAACCCGCAGCCGTGCTCCCGGAGCCGCCGGGCGGTGCCGAGCGCGGCCCGCAGTCGGGCGTACGCCGCGTCGAGCGGGTCGGTCAGGGTGAGCCGCTTGGTGGTCAGGTCGTCGACGGAGACGAACCGGAGCGTGCCCTCGACGTCGGTGACCTCCCAGTGGTGGCTGCCCCGCCCCACCGCGCGGTATTCGAGGGAGGCGACCCGCACTCCCCACTCCCGCAGCAGCGCTGTCCGGAGCAGTTCCTCGGGAAGATCGTCGGGCGGCGTCAGCACTCGTCCACCCTGGGACGTGGCCGACAGCACCGGCAACCGGTTTTCCATCGGACTGGCACCATGTGCTGATGTCCGAGCTTCCCCGGCCGTCGGCCGCGCAGGCGTACCAGCGGGCCCGGCTGCTCGCCGACTCCGGCCGGTACGACGACGCCGAGCGCCAGCTCCGCTCCGGGTTGGCCGCCGAACCCGACGACCCGGACTCGCTCGTCTTCCTGGCGTACCTGCTGCGGATCCGGGAGCGGTACGTCGAGGCGCTCGCCGTCTGCGACGCCGCCGTGGCCGCAGCACCCGGGCACGCCGAGGCGTACGTGGAACGGGCCGAGGCGCTGGTCGCGGTCTTCCGGGGCGAGGCGGCGGTGCGGGCCGCCACCGAGGCGGTCCGGCTCGACCCCCAGTCGCCGAGGACGCACCGGAGTCTCGCCCGGGCGCTCGCCTTCGCCGAGGAGTACGACCGGGCCCGGTACGCCGTCCGGCAGGCGCTCGCGCTCGACCCGGGGTCGGTGGACTCGCTGCTGACCCTGGCTGCCCTGGAGCGGGACGCCGGCAACCGGGCCGCGGCCGAGCAGGCGGTCCGGACGGCGCTGCGGCACGAGCCCGACAACGCCCACGGCCGGCGGCTGCTCGCCATGCTCGACGCGGACCGGTGGCGGGTCGGCCGCTCGATGCGTACCCTCCGCGCGGTCGCCGCCCAACACCCCGCCGACCCCGACCCGATGGCGATGGTCTGGCCGCTGCGCCGGGCGCTGACCGGCCCACGGCGCTGGCTCTCCGGCGGTGCCGTCCTGCTGGCCGTCGCCGCGCCGCTCGCGGCCGGGCCGCTGCCCGCCCCGGCCGGCATCCTCGTCCGGGGGGCCGCCGCCCTGCTGGCCGGGGCCGTCGTCGCCGTCCAGCTCCGGGTGCTGGCGCCGGCCGGGCGGACCCCGTGGCGGTGCCTGCGACTGGTGCCCCGGCTGCTGCGGACCGCGCTCGGTCTCGGTCTGCTCGTCTCGGCCGCGCTGCTCGGGATGCTCGTCGGGTACGCCGGCACCGGCTGGTGGCCGCTGCCGCTGCTCGCCCTCGCCCTCGTCCCGCCGCTCTGGGCCTGCGTGCTGGCGGAACGGATCGGTGCACACGCCGACGACCCCGGCCTGCACCAGGCGGCCCGGGACATCGGCTCCGGCTTCGCGCAGTGGTGGGCGGAGCTGCGGCAGTGGTGGGTCGACACCCGCCGGGACCTGCGAGCCGCCTGGCAGGAACCGGTCGGCTCGCCGCCCACAGTGGAGGGACCGGACCGCGGCGTAGGATCCGGCGGTGCCCGAGAAGTTGACCAATGAGCCGCCGGACGGGTCCCGCGCCTCCGGCGACGCCCCGGCGACCGCGATGCCGGCGGTCGGCTACCTGACCCTGCTCGCGTTCGGCGTCGGCCTGCTCGCCTGCTGCGGCGGGATCGGTACCGCCTGGTTCGGCCCCGGGATCGGCCCGGCCGCGCTCGGGCTCAGCGGCGCGGGTCTGGTCCTCACGGTCGGCAGCTTCGCGCTGATCAAGGCCAAGGGCGGGGACTGGACCAGCCGCGTGCCGCCGCCGGACGTACCTCCGGAGCAGGTGACGGAGCTGGCCCGGCGGTACCAGCTCGGCGAACACCTGGTCTCCCGCACCGGGGAGAGTCCGGCCGGCACCTTCGGCCCGGTGCTGGTCTGCGCCGCCGGCCTGGTCGGGATCACCGTCGGGGTCACCTGGCTGCTCGACACCGTCGCCCTGCGGCGGCTGGCGCTCGTCGCGGTGCTGCTCGTGGTGGTCACGGTCGTACTGGTGCCGGTGGCTCTGCTGGTCCTGCCGACCAGGAAGGTCCGGACCGACCTGTTCAGCCACGGCCTGGTGCACGGGACCGGGCGCCGGCCCCGGGCGGTCTACTGGCACGAGATCGACCGGATCGTGCTCTGGATCGCCGCCCAGGGCAAGCTCTTCGGTGGCCGGATCCTCGGCTACCACGTCCGGACCAGGGACGGTGCCTGGCTGCGCATCGCGGCCCGCCCGCACCAGCAGTCGGACCCGTTCGGCGAGCGGTTGCTGGCGGCGGCCGAGGCGGCGCGGCTGCCGGTCGAGCGGGGCGGCCCCTACTACGGCGAATGGCGGCCCCGCCGCTCCTGAACCCGGCGCCGCCCCGCCGCTCCTGACTGCGAGACCGAGTACGTATGGCCGAAGCACCTCGACGCGAGTGTCATCAGCGACAACGGGCTGGTGGTCGGCAGCGCCTACCACGGGCCGAGCGGCCCGGTCGTCAACCGCGACTACATCTGGCAGTGCGGCGGATGAGAGTCCGATAGCGACCGAGCGCCGTCCCTCCGCCGCTCGCGACACCAGCGGCGGAGGGACGGCATCGTCGGGTACGCCCGCGACGGTGCGCCGTCGGGTACGCCCGCGACGGGCGGCTCGGCCCGCCGGGTCGGCACCGGTCAGCCGGTCGCCTCGATCTTCAACAGGTCGACCTGGCCGAACGCGTCCATCTCGACGTTGCTGACCCGGGTCGAGTGGCCGAAGTTGTTCTGGCCGAACCGGAGCGGGATCACCGGCATCTCCCGGGCCAGGATCTGCTCCGCCTCCTGGTACTTCTTGATCGCCTCCTCCTGGTTCGGCGCCCGCTCACCCTCGGCGACCAGCCGGTCGAACTCGGCGTTGCTGAACCCGTAGTAGTTCGACGACCCGTCGGTGGTGTAGATCGGCCCGAGATAGTTCTGCATCGACGGGTAGTCCATCGACCAGCCCATCCGGAACATCCCGACCGGAGTCTTCGCCTCCACCTTGTTGAGCAGGTCGGCGAACCTCGCCTCCGGGGTACTGCTGCACTTCACGCCGAGGTTGTTGGAGAGCTGGTTGCAGGTGGCCTCCACCCACTCCTGGTGGCCGCCGTCGCCGTTGAAGGAGATCTGCAACCGTGCCGGCCCGCCGGCCGCCTGGTAGTCGGCCTTCGCCTTCGCCGGATCGAACTGGCACGCCTCGCCGCAGGTGTCCGGCCGGGCGCCGGCGACCAGCGGGGAGACGAAGGACCGTGCCGAGGTCTGCGAGTCCTTGAAGACGGACTTCACGATCTCGTCCCGGTCGATCGCCATCGAGATCGCCTTGCGCACCTCGGCCTTGGCGAACTCCGGCTGGAAGGTCGGGAAGGCGAGGAACTGGAACGACGACAGCGGACTCTTCTTGAACCGGTCGCCGAGGTCGCCCGGCGCGGTGCCCAGCGCCTCGGTCGGCACCTGCCTGGTCACGTCGTTGTTCCCGGCGAGCAGGTCGGCGTAGTCGGCGGCCAGCTCCTGGTAGATCTGGAAGACCACGCCGCCGACCTTCGGCTTCGGGCCGGGGTACGCGTCGTACCGCTCGACCTCGATCCGGCTGTCGTGCTGCCAGCTGCCCTTCATCTTGAACGGGCCGTTGCCGATCGGGGCCTCCTCGAAGCCCTCCTTCAACACCCCGTCCGACGCCCACGCGGCGTTCGGCAGCGGCGCGAAGACGTGGTAGCCGAGCACCGACTCGAACTCGGCGAACGACCCGGAGAGGGTGATGGTGAAGGTGAGGTCGTCGACCTTCTTCAGACCGGTCAGCTTCTTCGCCTTCGGCTCGGGAGCCTGCTGCGGGCCCTCACCGTCCGGGTCGGTCGACTGGAGGTCGTCGTACCCCTCGACCTGGCCGAAGAAGTACGCCCCGCCGTGGCCGTTCGGCCCGTACGCCGCATGGTTCCAGGCGTTGATGTAGCTGTCGGCGTTGACCGCCTCTCCGTTGTGGAAGGTGTACCCGCTCTTCAGCTTCACCGTCCACAGTTTGTTGTCGGTCGACTCGATCGACTCTGCCGCCACCTCGAACGGCTTCTTGTTCTCGTCGAAGTCGACCAGCGGGGTGTAGAGGGCGGCCAGCACCTGCGCCCCGGCGCTCTCGGTGGCGTTCGACGGGATCAGGTGCTGCGGCTCGGCGATACCGATCCGCACCACCGCGTCGGCGTCCGCGGTGCTCGAGTCCTCGCCGCCGCCACTGCACCCCGCCGCCGCGAGTACGGCGGCCAGCGCCGTCGCGCTCCAGGTCATCCGTCTGGACACCGGCATGAAGACTCCCTCGCATCGAGCCGTACCCCGGGTACCGGGGCGGCGTGACCTCGCCGGGCGCGACGGTCGTCCGTCCGGCCGGACCGGACCATCACCGGCCGGCTCCTGTCTCCCAGTTACGAGCCGATCAGCCCGTCGCGGCAATGCTTTTGACTGGGTCCAAACCGTCCGGAGAGCCGACAACTGGGCGGCGGGGTGACCGCGTCTCGTGGTCAGACAAAGTCGTGCGGTGCCGCTCGGCCCCAGGCGTGGAGGTGGTGATGATCCGGATCTGGTTGGGCCCCGAGGACATCGCCCGGACCCGGATCGCACCCGCGCCCCTCCCGCTGTACGAGGTCTTCGTCAGCCTCGCCGGATCCTCGGTCGACGGCGCGGCGGGTCCGGTGGCCGGGCCGGTGGCCGGGCCGGTGGCCGGGCCGGAACTCGCCGGTTGGCTGCGGCAGCTGACCGAGTCGACCGACGCCGCCTGGGGCGTCCGACGAAGGTCGACGGCGGCCCGGACCGGCCGGCCCGGGTCGGCCGACCTGCTCGCCCCGCTGACCGAGGACCGGACCCTGGAGGGTGCGCTCGCCTGGCTGCTCACCACCTCGGCGGGCCGGGCCCGCAGCCTGGCGGCGGCGGTGCGCGGCTACTACGAACGGCGGGTACGCGCCGAGCTGACCGCCTGGGAGTCGGTGGTCCGGCTCGACGTCAACGAGCGCAGCCGGGCCCTGGCCACCGGCGGGGTGGAGGCGCTGCTGGCGATGCTCGACCCGTGGGCGGCGTGGCGTAACCCGGTGCTCTCGGTCTGCTCCACCATCGACCTCGACCTGCGGCCGAACGGCGCCGGCCTGCTGCTGGTCCCCTCGGTCTCCGCCCGGAAGCTCTGGGTCGGTGGGCAACCCGACTCGGTGGTGCTGGCCTATCCGGTACGCCGGCAACGTACCCCGGGCGGTCGTGCCCCCGGGCACCGGCCGGTGCCGGCGTACGCGCTGGGCGCCGCCGCGGCCACCGGGGACCCACTGACCGCGCTGCTCGGGCGCTCCCGGGCGGCGGTGCTCCGGGCCGCCATGGTCGGGGCGAACACCACCGACCTGGCCCGCCGGGCCGGCATCAGCACCCCGTCCGCGTCCCAGCACGCCAGCGTGCTCCGCGACGCCGGACTGCTGCGGACCACCCGGCACGGCAAGGCGGCCCACCACACGCTCACCCCGCTGGCCCGTGCCCTGCTCACCGCCGACGACGCCGTCAGCCGCCGCTGACCCAGGTGTAAGGAAGGGCCCCCGCTACAACAGAAAACGATAAGCGGGGGCCCTTCCTTACAGGTCAGCGGCGGCGGGCGCCGGCCGGCCAGAGTACGGTCACCGGCAGGTTCCGGGACTGGGCCGCCCGGACCACGTCCGCGGTGTCCCCGACGTCCGCCGACGGATTGCCGTCCCAGACCGCGAAGAGCCGCTCGCACCGGCGCAGCATCTCCAGGCTCGCCGCCAGGTACGCCGCCCGCCCCGAGTGCGGGAACGGCATGTACGACACCGAGGTGGCCCGGCACAGCAGCTCGTCGAAGGTGGACAGGTTGTGCGCCCGTACCGCCCGCTGCCGGTAGTCCCGGGCCGGGATCACCGCCTCGAAGCTCCCGCCGCTGTCGAGTACCGCCCGGGCGAAGATCTGGTCGGCGCCGTCGGCGAGGCAGGTGATGCCGTGCAGCTCCGGCCCGGCGTACGGGCGCAGCTCCTCGGTAAGCCGGGCGTAGACCAGCTCCGTCGTGCCGTCGGCGAGCACTACGTGCCCGGTGACACCGATGCGGGCCATCCAGCACCGTCCGTTCGTGGTTACGCGTGCCCGACGCGGACGATCCGGAAGCCCGCGTCGGCCAGGATGACCGGGAGTTCCCGGACCGCCTCGTGGTTACGCTCCCGGAGATCTTCCCGTAGATCCTCCCAGGGGCTCAACGCCGGATGCAGTCGTCGCTCGTCGTCCCGGTGTGGCGCGTACCGCCAGCCGCTCGCCACCTGCTCGGCGAGCCAGCGCTGGTGCTCCAGGATGGCCAGCCGTTCGATCTCGGGCTCCTCCAGGGCGTGCTCGTCACCGGGCCCGACCCGGGGCGACAGGGCGCAGCCGAGTTCCCGCAGCTTGCGGCCGATGTCCTTGGCCTGGGCCCGGTTGGCCCGGCGCAACGACTCCGGCAGTTCCTCCCAGGGCACCAGCGCGGGGTTGCCGCCCGGCCGTTCACCGTGCCGGCGCCGGGCCACCACGTAACTCTCGTGGATCACCCGGGCCAGCCGTTCCACCAGGTCGTCCCCGATCAGCGCCGGGTCGCAGGCGGCGTGCACCACCCCGTAGAGGCGGAGCGCGCCGGAGAGGTCGTCGAGGACGCCGAGGCCGGTCCCGCTGCCGAACGCCTCCCGCAGGTTGGCCAGCCGGTCCAGCCGGACCACCATCGAGCCGGGTCCGCCGTGCCAGAGCTGCTCGGCGGTGAGCGCCGTCTTCAGCGCCCGCTCCTCGTCGTCGTAGCAGATGAAGACCCGGTCCGGCGGGAGCGGGAAGCCGGCCCGGGGAAGCTGGCCGAGCAGCTCGCCGAGACCGCCGTCGAGCGGGATGATCCGGCAGACCCGGGACAGGAACGGGTAGCGGTGGGTGAGCTGGGCCGCCGCCTCGGTCGCCGCCTCGTCGACCAGGACCAGCGGTACCAGCCGGGCGCCGTGCGGGTCGCGTACCCGCCACCGCCGGGCCAGCTCGACCAGCACCGCCCGGCCGAACGCGGTGGCGCCGAGCACCACCACCCGGGGCGGCCGGCCGTCCACCGCGGTCAGCGGGTCCTCGGCGAAGAGCTTCCGGGCGGCCAGGTCGTCGATGTTGAAGAAGTCCAGCCGGGCGCCGGGGTGCCGGGCCAGGCCCAGGTGCCGGGCCTGCAACGCGAGGCAGAGTTCCGGGTCGGCGACCTGGGCGTACACGGCCAGCGGGGAACGGCCGTGCCGGGCCGCGGCCAGCCCGATCGCGGCGTTGGTGGCGCTGTCGTCGGTGCACGCGTAGACCGCCTTGGCCCGGCCGATGCCGGCGCCGCGCAGCACGCTCGGGTCCCGGGCGGCCCGGGCCACCTGGCCGGAGCCGGACGGCGTCGTGACGTCGGAGCGGACCGCCACCACCCGGTGGCCGGCGGCCTGGAGCCGGCGGGCCAGGGTGTCCGCCACCAGGCCGTCGCCGCAGACGATGACGTGCCCCCGGGCGTTGCGGTCGCGCAGCCGGCGCAGCTCGGTGGCGAAGAGCAGCCGGCAGGCCTCCACCAGGGCGTACGCGGTGACGGCCGGTGCGGCGAACCGGGCGAAGTCCAGCAGCGGCGGGAACGGCCCGCCCTCGTCCAGCGGCGGCGCGCCGAGCACGAAGAGCTGTAGGTCGTAGTAGATCAGGTCGAACGGGTCGGCGCCGTAGCCGCCGGTCCGGTCGATGTGCTGGGAGAGCCCGAGGTAGCCGCAGACGAAGGCGACCACCCCGGCGAGCGCGAACACCAGTCTGAGCACACTCTTGGTCGGTGCGCGGGGCGGCTCGCCGAGGCTGTTTCCGGGCACCACACCTCTCCTGCTGTCCGGTGCGACGACGCAGCGCTATCGTACCGTCGCGGTCTGCCCGCAGCGAACGTGAAATGATCGAGACTTTTCCCCGCACCGGACGTCGTCACCGGCCGGGACGGGTCCCGACCGGCGACGGAAGCCGGTCCGGGTCAGCCCGGCAGCCGGAACCCGGCGTCGCGCTGGGCGGTCAGCCACGCCTCCACCTCGTCGGCCCGCCGGGGCAGCCCGGCCGAGAGGTTGACCGCGCCGTCCGCCGTGACGAGTACGTCGTCCTCGATCCGGATGCCGATCCCGCGCAGTTCCGCGGGGACCAGGTCGTCCTCGGGCTGGAAGTAGAGCCCCGGCTCGACGGTCAGCACGTACCCCTCGCCGAGGGTGCCGTCCCGGTAGCTCTCCTTGCGCGCGTTGGCGCAGTCGTGCACGTCGAGCCCGAGCATGTGCCCGAAGCCGTGCAGCGTCCACCGGCGGTAGACCATCGACGTCTCGTCCATCGCCTCGTCCACGCTGACCGGCAGCAGGCCCAGCCCGGCGAGTCCTTCGGCGAGGACCCGCATGCAGGTCCGGTGCACGTCCTTGAAGGTCACCCCGGGGCGGATGAAGTCGATGCCGGCCTGCTGGGACGCGTACACGATGTCGTAGACCTGGCGTTGCAGCGGGGAGAAGGTGCCGGAGACCGGCAGCACCCGGGTCACGTCGGCGGTGTAGAGGTGCCGCCCCTCCACGCCCATGTCCATCAGCAGCAGCTCACCCGGGCGGGTGATGCCGGTGTTGTGGATCCAGTGCAGGATCGTGGCGTGCTCACCGGCACCGACGATGGAGTTGTAGCCGACGTCGTAGCCGTCGTGCCGGGCCCGCAGCCCGAAGACCCCCTCCAGGAGCCGTTCGCTGACCGGGCGGTCGGCCGGCAGCACCCGGGCGACGTCTTCGAAGCCGCGTACGGTGGCGTCGATCGCCTCCTGGAGCTGGGCGATCTCCCACTCGTCCTTGACCAGCTTCTGCTCCGAGAGCAGTGCGGCCAGTTCCCGGTCCCGGCCGAGCCGGGCGTCGTCGGAGTCCTCGCCCGCCCCGCTCTTCGGCGGCTCGTACGGCCGCACCGCGCCGTCCACCGACGGGTCCAGCCCGCGCAGCACCCGGGTCCGGCCGGGAGCGCAGTCGGCCAGCGCCGCCGGCAGCTCGGACAGGGGTGCGGTCTCGATGCCCAGCTCGGTCGACTTCTCGGTAAGGGTGTGCCGGCGGCCGACCCAGAGTTCGCCGTTGCGGCTGCGGAAGAACTCGTCGGTCTCCCGGGACGAGCGGGGGCGCATGTAGAGCACCGCGTCGTGGCCGGAGCCGTTCGGGCGCATCACCAGCACGCTGTCCGGGTCGTGGTCGCCGGTCAGGTAGACGAAGTCGCTGCCGGGGCGGAACCGGTAGGCGGTGTCGTTGGCGCGTACCTTCTCCGGACCGGTCGGGATCACCAGGGTCTCGCCGGGCAGGGCCGCCGAGAGCGCCGACCGGCGCTTGGCGTGGTTGGGCACCTCGGGCCGGGGGCCGACCGGCAGGGTGCTGTCCCGCCAGCCCTGCCGCATGAACTCGAGGAACTTCTCCGGGAAGTCCGGGTCGTGTGACTCCGTCCGGGCCGTCTCCACCTCGGCCGGCTCCGCCGTGATGTCGGTGTGCTCGTCTGACATCGCCGCTCCTCCCTCGTCCGGCCCGGTCCTCGCGAGGTCCGGTCGGCGGGCGGCCGGGGATCGACGACTCCCCGCCGGCCGGCGACCCTGTTCCCCGTCAGGCTGACCTGATCTGCGCTTCTGGCGTGCCCCGACCGTACCGTGCCCGGACCGGTCGGTCTCGGTGGCGGTGCCGGCACAGCGGACGGGTCCGCGTGGAAAGATGACCGCCATGTGCGGACTCCTGGCCTTCTTCAGCGCGCACGGCAACGCCGGCGCACACCGAGACGCCCTGGCCGGTGCGTTGGAATGCCTGCACCACCGGGGACCGGACGAGACCGGCGTAGAGGTGATTTCCACTCCGGAGGGGTACACCGACGCCGTTTTCGCGCACAAACGGCTCTCGATCATCGACGTGGCGTCCAGCCACGAGCCGCTGCCGTACGCGGGCGGGCGCTACCTGCTGACCTTCAACGGCGAGATCTACAACTACATCGAGCTGCGCGAGGAGCTGGCCCGGGACTACGGCGCCCAGTTCGCCACCGCCGGGGACGGCGAGGTGATCGTCGCCGGCTTCCACTACTGGGGCGAACAGGTGCTCACCCGGCTGCGCGGGATGTTCGCCTTCGTGATCTGGGACCGGCAGCAGCGCCGCGCCTTCGGCGCCCGGGACTACTTCGGGATCAAGCCGCTGCACTACCTCCAGACCCGGGACGGGGTCTACCTCGCCTCGGAGAAGAAGGCGCTGCTGCCGTTCGCGCCGTCGGCGCACGCCGGTGACGCCGGGGTGGACACCGCCAACCTGTCGCACTACCTGACGTTGCAGTACGTCCCCGAGCCCGGCACCCTGCACCAGGGGATCAACCGGATCGGTTCCGGGGAATACCTGACCTGGAGCCCGGGCCGGCAGATCGAGGTGCGCCGCTGGTACCGGCCGGTGTTCCGGCCCGCTCCGGTGCAGGAGCCGCAGAAGCTCTACGACCGGATCCGGGAGACGCTGCGGGAGAGCGTCCGGATGCACATGCGGGCCGACGTGCCGGTCGGCTGCTTCCTCTCCAGCGGCATCGACTCGACCGCGGTGGTGGCGCTGGCCCGCGAGTTCAACCCCAACATCCTCACCTTCACCGTCGGCTACGACGTGCCCGGCTACTCCGAGATCGAGGTGGCCCAGGACTCGGCCCGGCATCTCGGGGTCACCACCATCCCGACCAAGATCGGTCCCCGGGACATGATGGAGGCGCTGCCGAAGATCGTCTGGCACCTGGACGACCCGGTCGCCGACCCGGCCCTGGTGCCGCTCTACTTCGTCGCGAAGAAGGCCGCCGAGCACGTCACGGTGGTGCTCTCCGGCGAGGGCGCGGACGAGTTCTTCGGCGGGTACACGATCTATCGGGAGCCGCTCTCGCTCGGCACGGTCAACGGCCTGCCCGGCGGGGTGCAGAAGGGGCTGCGGGCGGTCTCCAAGGCGATCCCGCAGGGGGTCAAGGGGAAGAGCTTCCTGGAGCGCGGCACCACCCCGATCGAGCAGCGCTACTACGGCAACGCCCGGATGTTCACCGAGGAGGAGAAGCAGAAGCTGCTCCGCCGCTACGACCCGGCCGTCCGCTACACCGACGTCACCGCGCCGATCTACGCCGAGTGCACCGAGCTGGACGACGTGACCAAGATGCAGTACGTCGACCTCTACACCTGGCTGCGCGGCGACATCCTGGTCAAGGCGGACCGGATCTCGATGGCGCACTCGCTGGAGGTGCGGGTGCCCTTCCTCGACCGGGAGGTCTTCGAGGTCGCCGCCGGCATCCCGGTGGACCTGAAGCTGCCGCCCCGCTCCGACGCCACGAAGTGGGCGATGCGCCAGGCGTTGCAGGGTGTGGTGCCGCCGGCCATCGTCAACCGGCGCAAGCTCGGCTTCCCGACCCCGACCCGGGTCTGGCTGGCCGGCGAGATGTACGAGTGGGCCCGGCACATCTTCTCGATCTCCGGCGCCGGTGAGCTGCTCGACCTGTCGTACGCGATGCGGCTGCTCGACGAGCACCAGCGGGGCGAGGCCGACCACTCCCGCAAGATCTGGACCGTGCTGATCTTCTGTGTCTGGCACGCCATCTTCGTGGCGCGCACCCTGGACCCGGGCATCCAGCGCAACCAGTCGGCGCTGCTCACCAAGCCGGTGGTCGGCTCGATGGTGCGCTGACCACCCTGTCGACTCCGGAAGCGGACAGCGAACGGGCCCGGCGCCGCCGACGCCGGGCCCGTTGCGTGGTGCGGTGGTTACGAGCTGGTGCAGGTCAGCGTCGGGGCACCGCTGGTGTTGCCGCTGCCGACGAAACCGAAGGTGGCGCTCGCACCCGGGGCGAGGCTGCCGTTGTGGGCGACGTTCCGCACGGTCACCGTACTTCCGCTCTGGGTGTGCGTGCCGTTCCACAGGCTGCCGATGGTCTCGCCGTTCGCCCAGGTCCAGCCGGCCGTCCAGCCGCCCAGCGTGGCGGTGCCGCTGTTCCGCACCGTCACCTCGGCCTGGAAGCCACCGCTCCAGCTACCGGTCGACCGGTACGTCGCGGTGCAGGCGCCGGTGCCCGGGTTGTTGGTGGGCGGGTTCGTCGGGTTGCCGGTGGGCGGGTTGGTGGGGTTGCCGGTCGGCGGGTTGGTCGGGTTGCCGCCGCCCGGGCCGGTCCCGGTGACCTCGCCGTTGCCGCCGTCGAAGACCACGTCGGAGCAGCCGAAGAAGTTCTCCTGGCTGTCCGAGCGGACCCAGCGGGAGTAGATGATGTGCCGGCCGCTCTTGCCGGTCGGCAGCCGTCCGCTGAAGTAGTAGTGGCCCTCGTTGCTGCCGACCGCGCCCTGCTGCGGCGGGTTGGTCACCGTCAGGAACGGCGTCGCCTCCAGGTCACTCCAGTTCAGCGCCCGGGTCGGGCTGAAGCCGTCCCGGGTCACGTAGAAGTAGAACGTGCCGGGGTGGTGGGCCCAGTTGCTGTACTTGAAGTTGAAGTTGCCACCGGCGGTCAGGTGGGTCAGCGGCCAGTCGTTGCGGGCCAGGTTGTAACCGCTGAAGCTGCTGTTGCCGCCGCTGCAGAGCTGCCCGTCCGGGACGAAGCCGGTGGTCCGGCCACCCGCGTCCGACCGGAGCACGCTGAACCAGTTGTAGAGCGAGTTGGCCCCGCTCTGCGCGACCGCGGCCGCGCAGGCCGGGTTGTTGGGCCTGATGTCGCCCTGCGGGCTGAGCCCGTCCTTCCAACAGAGGAAGGTACGGCTGCCGGGCGCCATGGCGGCACCGTGTGCCGCGACCGGGCTGGGGTTGACCACCGTGATGACACCGGCGGTGAGCGCGGCCACGGCGCCGAGTACCGCGATTCTGCGTAGACGTTTCACCGAGTTCTCCTTTGGGGGGCAGTGTCGCAGCGGGTAACCGACGCTGCGGACGACCTGCGGGGGACCCGCGACACGGCGGGCGCCCGCTTCCGACACTGGTTGCGATGTCGCCGGTCCGCCCCGCCAGAGGTGGTGGGCTGGTATCTGCCGGATGGCAGACGGGCGACACGGCGCACAGTCCGATCACGGATGTGTGCCCTTCGCGTGGCCCCTTGCCGGCACCCGGCACAGCGCGTCAGCCCCCGCACTGGCTCGGTACGGGCAATCGCATCACGGAACCCGACGCCGAGGCAATAGGAATCTCTCGATGAAAAGTTTCCAGGCGGATTGACGGGCGTCGGGGTCGGACGTCCGGCCGACCCCGGCTCGGCCGGTGAGCCCGGTACCGCGCGGCCGGGCGGGGGTCAGTACCGCTCGGTCAGGTGCTCCCGGCCGGTCGGCGGATCGTACGGCTCCGGCCAGAACTCGGTGATCCGGACGATCAGCCCGGCGTCGTCGAACTCGAAGAAGGAGAGCGCCGGCAGTTCCTCGCCCTGGTAACCGACCCGGACCCAGGAGGCCGCGTGCGCGCCCTCGCCGACCACCCGCTCGACGCTCACGTGCCAGTCGCCGGGATATTCGATGTTGAACCGGAGGAACGCCGCGCGGCCGAGGATGCGCTCCCGGGTCTGCGGCAGGTCGTAGACCACGTCCTCGGCGAGCAGCCGGCCGACCCGCTCCCAGGCCCGCCCCTCGCACGCTGCCCAGTACTCCGAAACGATCTCGTGCGCTTCCGTCATGGCGCCGGAGTCTGCCCGGTGGGTACGACGGGATCGGCGGTATGCCAGGGTCAGGGGACACACCGGAACTCGCCGGTGCCGGCCCGCCCTGGGGCGGCACGGACGGCGGTGCGGGTCGGGAGGGTTCGGATGGGATACGCGGTGGTGCTCGGCGAGGCCCTCGTCGACCTGCTCGACGGCGAGTACGACGGGCAGCCCGTCTACCGGCAGGCGATCGGCGGGGCACCGCTGAACGTGGCCGTCGGGGCGGCCCGGCTCGGTGCCGAGGTGGAGTTCGCCGGCTCGCTCGGCGACGACGTACTCGCCGGGCGGATCGCCGACTTCCTGGCCGGCGCCGGGGTCGGCCGGCGGGGCGTGGTGGTCCGCGCCGTGCCGACCGCGCTGGCGGTGGCCACCTTCGCCGGGGCGGAACCCGACTTCCGGTTCTACGGCGAGCCGCTCTCCTACGGGCTGCTCGGGCCGGAGGATCTCGACGTACCCCTGGTCGAGGGCGCCTCGGTGCTCTACGCCGGCTCGATCGTGCTGCTCTGCCCGCCGGTGCTGGCCGCCGCCCGGCGGGCCTGGACGCTCGCCACCGGCCTGCGGGTCTTCGACCCGAACGTCCGCCCCCGGCTGCTGCCGGACGAGGCCGCGGTGGCCGGGCTCCGGGCCGTGGTGGCCGAGTTCGTCGCCTCCGCCGACCTGGTGAAACTGAGCCTGGCCGACGCGGAGGTGCTCTACGGCGACACCGTCCCCGAGGCCGCCGCCGGACGGCTGCACGACCTCGGCGCCGGCACCGTCGTGGTCACCCTCGGCCCGCGCGGCGCGCTGGTCTCGACCGCCGCCGGCACCGCCGGGGTACGCCTGCCGGCGCCGGTGGTCGACGCCGTGGACGCGACCGGCGCGGGCGACTCGGTGATGGCGGCCCTGATCGCCGACCTGCTCGCCGACGGGCTCCCGACCGACCCGGCCGGCTGGTCCGACCGGGTCGGCTACGCGCTCCGGGTCGCCGGACTGGTCTGCGAGTCCCCGGGCGGTGCGGTCTCGATGCCGACCCGGGCGCAGGTCGCCCGCCGCTTCCCCGACTGATCCACCCTGGGTGGGTCAGTCGGCCCACCAGGTGGATCGGCGGCTGGTCAGCCGTCGCCGCGCAGTTCGGCGTACCCGCGCTGGACGGCGGCGAGGCCGGCCTCCGGGCCGAACGGCGTGCGCTGGGCGACCCGCTCGGCGGGAGCCCGGTCCGCGTCCCCGTTGCGGATCAGCCAGCTCATCGTGGCCAGGTCGTCGTGCTGCACCCGGACGAACTCGGTGTCGACCACCGTGCCGTGCCCGGGAACCACCACGCTGCCCGGGGTGAGCAGGCGCAGCAGCGCGGCGACGGTCTCCACCCACTCCAGCGGGAAGGCGTCCTCGAAGGCCGGCGGGCCGCTCTGCTCGATCAGGTCCCCGGCGACCACCACGTCGGCGTCCGGCACCTGCACCACGAGGTCACCCTCGGTGTGCCCCCGGCCGAGGTGCCGCAGCAGCACCGCCCGGCCGCCGACGTCGACGGTGGCCTCCTGGCGTACCGGGTGGGTGGGGGCGAGCACCGTGGTCCGGGCCAGCTCGGCGGCGAGCCCGGGATCGGCCGGCAACACCTCGTCGTACGCCTGCCGGCGCACCAGCGCGGGCTGTTCGGTCAGCAGCCGGGCGGTCTCGGAGTGGGCGTAGATCGGCACCTGACCGTCGGCGGCCAGCGTCGCGTTGCCGAAACAGTGGTCGAAGTGGTGGTGCGTGTTGACCACGACCAGCGGGTCGGCGGTGAGCCTCCGAACGGCGGAGAGCAGCTCGGCGGCCTGGCCGGCCGTGGAGAGGGTGTCCACCACCAGCGCCGCGCCGTCGCCGACCACCAGGGTCACGTTGACGTCGAGCAGCGCCTGGCGCAGCACGTACACCCGGTCGGCGATCTCGGTGAAGGCGACGCCCACGGTGGTGGTCATGCCGTACCCTGCTGCGCCCGCTCGACGAAGCGGTGCCGGTCCACCAGGACCCGCTCCACCCGGCCCTCGGCCACCGTCGTGGCGCCCTCGGTGACGGCCACCTCGAAGAGCAGCCGCCGCCCGTCGACCTTGGCCAGCCGGGCCTGCGCCACGGCGGTCCGGCCGACCGGGGTCGGCACCCGGTGGTCGAGTTCGACCCGCATCCCGACGGTGGTCATCCCGGCCGGCAACCGGCTGGCGGTGGCGGCGACGGTGGCCGCCTCGGCCAGCGCCAGCACCCGGGGCGTTCCGAGCACCGGCACGTCGCCGGAGCCGACCGCCTGCGCGGTGTCGACGTCGGTGACGGTCAGCTCGACCCGGGCGGTCAGGCCCGGCGGAAACACGTTCTGTGGCGCGGCTGCGGCTGCGCGTGACGCGGGTGCGGCCGCGCTGACCTGCGGTTGCGTCGAACCGTCCGACGCCGACTCCGGCACCTGTCCGGCCGGGTGTTCCTGATCCATCAGCAAAGCGTAGATGTTCGGCCGACCCCTGACGCCGACACGCGACGACACGCCGGACGACTGTCGGACAGTCCACAGCCGGCCCGCTCCCCGGACCGTCATGACCGTAAGTGACCAGGCGTTCCTGGCTGGTGCTCCCGGACGAAGGTGCCCCGCTGCGGCAGCTCGACAGTCTGTGTGGCAGGCACCGCCGACTCCGCCCGACGACCCCGGGCCCGGTCCGGCAGCGCCGTCGCGCGAAGTGGCCGCAGTGCGCTGCGTACCCCTGGCGGGCCCGAGGAGGTGCGGTGCCGGCGGCCCGCCGGTAAGAGCGACCCAGCCGGTATCCGGGGTCGAACCCCCCCGGATACCGGCTGCCCCCGATCGCCTCGCCCGGTCAGGGCCGGCGGAGCTGTTCGGCGGTGATCCGCTGCGTCAGCCAGGCCGGTACGGCGATCAGCACCACCCCGACCACCAACGCACCGCCGGCCAGCCAGAGCGTCGGGGCGAGCCGGTCGAGCACCCGGGTCTCGTCGAGGTCGAAGAGGCCGGCCAGGACGAGTGCGATGGTGATCGTGGCCAGGCTGGCCAGGCCGAGCCCGATCATCAGCGGCAGGGTGCCGAACCCGACCTCTCCGGCGGTGATGGTGCGCGGACTCGTGCCGACCACGGCCAGCGTCGCGTTGTCGCGGCGCCGTTCCACGGTCCGGTCGATCGCGGCGGCGGCGAACGCACCGATGCCGAGGACGAAGCTCAGGGTGAGCCCGACGACCAGCAGTGTCACCAGGAGTTCCGCGTCGAAACCGCGCCGCGCGCCGAGGTCGCCGCCGAGATAGCCGCTCGGCACCTGGGCGGCCAGCACCTGGGCGGCCCGGTCGGCGGTGGCCGGATCGCTCGCCACCAGCTGCACCGAGGAGGAGGGCGGGACGTCCAGCGTGGCGGCGACCGGTGCCTGCCGGGTGATCAGCATCGGTCCGCCCATCCCGACGTCGAACCGCATCCGCGCGTGCAGGATCTGCTCCGGCACCGGTATCCGGGTCCCGCTCTGCGTGACCACCTCGGCGCCGGGCTGCGGCAGCGGTGCCCCGCCGAGAAAGGACTCGTGCACCAGCCGGTAGGTCCGGCCGTCCACACACGATTCCCCGGCGGCGAGCGCGAACATGCCGGTGAAGTCGGCACAGTCGCCGAGCATCAGGAAGTCCCGCTTGCCGGAGACGGTCGCCGGCACGCCGACCAGGTCGACGATCTGCACGCCGGGGACCTGCCGCAGCTCGGCGGTGGGGAGCGGCCCCGGGCCGCGGACCGCGTACATCCGGCGTCCGTCCGGGTCGTTGGTCGGGCTGAGGCCACGGTCCTCGGCGAACAGGCCGATGCCGAGCGAGCCCACCCCGGCCACGTAGATCATCACGGTGAAGGCGGCGACCAGCCGGGGTGCCACCCCCGGCGCGTGCCGCAGCCGGGCGGCGGCCAGTTCCAGCCAGACCGGGGTACCCGGCAGCCGGGCGACCAGCGCGGCGGCGGCGTACCCGAGGGTGGGCAGGGCGAGTGGCAGGGCCAGCCCGGTGAACAGCATCGAGCCGGCGAAGATCAGTGCGTCCCGCTGGGTGGGTTCGTGCCGACCGGACCAGCCGGCCAACACCGCCCCGCCCAGCCCGGCCAGCAGCGGCAGTACCCGCCAGAGGCCGGGGCGGGCGGCGGGTGCGTCCCGGCGTACCGACAACGGATTGACCCGGGCCGGTCGGGTGGCGAGTACGCCGATGGCGACCGCGTACGCCACCGTCGCCGCGACCATGCCGACCATCACCGGCACCGGTACGCCGAGGTCGGCGGCATACCAGCGCAGCCGGCCGATCCGCCAGCCCTCCGACAGCGGGGCGAGGATCGCGAAGCCGGCCAGCCCGAGCAGCGCGCCGCCGAGCGTGACCACGCCGGTCTCCACCGCGTTGACCAGGGTCGCCTGCCGGGCCGAGACGCCGAGCAGCCGCAGCGCGGCGATCCGGCGGTCCCGGGTGGAGGCGGAGAGCCGCGCACAGGTGGCCAGGAAGACGCCGAACGGGACGAGCACGAAGAGCCCGAAGGCACCGGCCAGGATCCGGGCCGGGGTGAAGACATCGGGTCCGGCGCCCAGCCCGAGGGCGTAGCCCAGTGGTTGCCCGAAGCCGGTCACCGGCCAGTTCTCGTCGAGCATCCGGTCCTCCGGTGCCACCGGTGCGCTCGGCGCGCCGACGTAGGCCAGCAGTTCGTCCGGGGCGAGCAGCCCGGCCGGGCCGACCGTGCCGATCACCCGCTGCGGCAGCCGGTTGGCCGCGCGTGGGTCGGTGGCGATCAGGTCGCGCAGGGCCGGTGACACCACCATCTCCCCGGGCGCGGGCAGCACGGCCACCCCGGGCGGGCGCGGGCTGGTCGCGTCGCCGCCCATCACGGCGGTACGCCGGAGCACCCGGCCGCCGACCACGTCCTCGATGTCGTAGATCCGCAGTGCCGACGGGCCGGCCGGCTTCTCCTCCCGGACCGGGGTGCGTGCCTCGGCCCGCTCGTGCTGCGCCCCGGCGACCGAGACCGTGGCCAGCGACCCCAGCACCAGCAGTACGCCGAGCGTCGCCCCCGACGACATCAACGCGGTACGCAGCAGCCCGCCCCGCCCGGAGCCGATCGACAGCCGCAGCCCGAGCCAGATCCACCGCCTCATGACGTCGCGCCTTCCGTCCGCTTCGACGAGCCGCCCGGCCGGCTCACGCGGCCACCCGCCCGTCGCGCAGGAAGACCGTCCGGTCCGCGTACGCCGCTACCCGGGCCTCGTGGGTGACGATCACGACCGCGCTGCCCTCCTTGCGGGCCAGCCCGGTCAGCGCGTCCAGCACCACCTCGCCGGCCGCGCTGTCCAGCGCCCCGGTCGGCTCGTCAGCGAAGATCACCGACGGCCGGTGTGCGAGTGCCCGGGCGACGGCGGCCCGCTGTGCCTCGCCGCCGGAGACCTGCCCCGGGCGCCGGTCGGCCAGTTCGGCGACGGCCAGGTGCCCGAGCAGTTCGGCGCCCCGGCGCCGGGCCTCGGCCCGGGGACGGCCGAGCAGTCGCAGCGGCAGCTCGACGTTCTCCCGCAGGGACAGTTCCGGCACCAGGTCGCCGAACTGGAGCACGAAGCCGAACGAGCGGAGCCGCAGGCTGCTGCGCCGGCTGTCGGGGAGGTTGTCGATGCGCTGCTCGGCGAGGCGTACCTCGCCGTGCTCGGGGCGGAGGATGCCGGCGAGCACGTGCAGCAGGGTCGACTTGCCGGAGCCGGACGGCCCCATGATGGCGACGATCTCGCCGGGGGAGATGGTCACGTCGGCGCGGTCGAGCGCGACGGTCCGGCCGAACCGGACGGCCAGGTTGCTGCCCCGGAGGGTCATCCTGCTGTCCTGGAGGGTGGTCATCGGGACTCCTTCTCCGCGTCGTCGACGCGGGACACCAGCGCGGCCAGCCGGGCGAGCCGGGCGACGGCGCCGTCGATCCACTTGAGGTCGGCATCGAGGTGGTACATCTCGAAGTCGGCGTCGAGCTGGGTGAGCAGGTCGCCGGCCTGCCGCTGGGCGCGCAGCTCGCGCATCCGGGCCAGATGCGCCTGCCGCTGCCGGTCGAGCATCGGTTCGGCCGGCCGGCCGCTGGATAGCGCGATCAGCACCTTGGCGAAGAGCACCCGGCGGCTGCCGGTCACCTCGGGCACCTCCGGCTCGTCGAGCCAGCGGTCGAGTTCGCCGACGCCCGCCTCGGTGATCGCGTAGAGCCGGCGGTCCGGGCCGACCCCGCTGGCCACCCCGGTGAGGTCGATCAGCCCGTCCCGGTCCAGCCGGCCGAGGGTGGCGTAGACCTGCGCCGACTTGAGCGGGCGGCTGTTGCCGAACCACTCGTCGTAGCGGCGCCGCAGCACGTAGCCGTGTTGGGACCTCGGTTCGAGGAGGCCGAGCAGGATCCGGGAAACCGACATGGCGCGGACACTAGCAACTGAGTTGCTAAGCTAGCAAGCGAGTTGCTAGTGGCGGCGCCGTCGTCCCTCCCGGAGTTCGTCGTACCGGCGCCGTTAACCTGGACGGCGATGCTCGTTACCGTCACCGACACCCCGCCCGCGCCGCCGCCCGGTCCGGCATCCCCGGATGGCCGGCGCCGCCGGTTCGTCGCAATGTCGATCTGGGGGGTGGCCTTCGTCGCCGCCTGGCTGCTGATCGGCCTGCCCACCGACCCGCTGTACGCCTTCGCCTGGCTCTGGGCCGCCACCATCGCCTGGCGCAGTGACCGTCCCTGGCGGACACATCTGGGCTTCGCCCGGGACTGGCTTCCGGTGGTGGTGCTGCTCGCCCTCTACAACCTCTCCCGGGGGTTCGCCGACAACGGGGCGACGCCACACGCCTACGAGCTGATCGTCGCCGACCGGTGGATGTTCGGCTGGGCGATGGACGGCCAGGTCCCCACGGTCTGGCTGCAACAGCACCTCTACGACCCGGACGGCATCCACTGGTGGGACGTCGGCGTGAGCTGGGTCTACTTCTCGCACTTCGTGGTCACCCTGACCGCCGCGGTGGTGCTCTGGCTGCGCTCCCGGGCCCGCTGGGCGGAGTTCATGCGCCGCTGGGGCTTCCTCTGCGCCAGCGGCCTGGTCACCTACTTCATCTACCCGGCCGCCCCGCCCTGGTGGGCCGCGCAGTACGGGATGTTGGAGGACGTGGCCCGGATCTCCACCCGGGGCTGGCGGGAGTTCGGCATGCACGGCGCCGGCAACCTGCTCAACGCCGGTCAGATCGCCTCCAACCCGGTCGCCGCGATGCCGTCGCTGCACACCGCCTGGGCGCTCTTCGTGGTGGTCTTCTTCCTCGGCGCCACCCGGCGACGCTGGTGGCCGCTGCTGCTCTGCTATCCGCTGGCGATGACCTTCACCCTGGTCTACGCGGGCGAGCACTACGTGATCGACGTACTGGTCGGCTGGGCGTACGTCGGGTTGACCTTCCTGGTCGTCGGGCTCGCCGAGCGCTGGTGGGCGGCGCGCAAGGCCCGCCGCCGGCCGTCCGAACCCGATCCGTCCGGTGCGGCGACCTCCACCGCCGGCACCGGGGACGGGCCGGCGGTGGAGAGCGCCCCGAAGGCCAGGACCGGCGTCGAGGACGGGCCGGAGACCGACGCCGGCCCGGAGTCCGGGCCCGCGCCGGAGCGGACGGTCAGCGCGGGTCGCTGAGCCGGGCGGCCCGGGCCCGGGCGGTCAGTTCGGCCGCCAGCGCCCACGCCTCGTGCAGGTCCCGGTCCCGGGCGGCGGCAGCGGGCCCACCGGCGGTGTCCGCGTACACGGTGGCCAGTCGCAGCCGCCGCTGGAGCGGCCCCTGCACCACCCGTACGCTCTGGATCCGGGCGTACGGCACGACGAGGAGTTCCCGGGTCAGCAGTCCGGAGCGGACCGCGAAGACCCGGGCGGAGAGTCCGGCGCCGAGCGCGGTACGGGCCAGCGGGTGCACCCAGCGGGCCCGGGCCGGCGGCGGGGTGAGGGTGCCGGTGATCGCCACCCCGGGCAGGATCTCCGCCATGATCATCTGTGCGGTGGCCAGGTCGCCGACCGGCAGGAGCCGGTCCGGATGGCTCCGGTCGTCCAGTTCACCGCTGGCGAACCCGGCGACCGAAAGCCGCATCCGCAGCCACCCCTTCATCCGCCAGAGCAGCGGCCAGGTGACCCCGATCGCCTGGAGCCGGTCCAGCGGTACGGTCTGGGCCCGGGTCTCCAGCAGGCCGTGCCGGACCCGGAGCGCGGCGTCGTCCCGGGCCAGCCGGAAGCTCCAGTCGTCCAGCACCCGCCGGATCGGTTGCAGCACCACCCCGGCCATCGCGGTCAGGGTGCTGGCGACCGCGATGAACGACCAGGAGCCCTCGGTGAAGAACTGGACCAGCACGAAGGCGACGCCGAACGGCAGCAGGAACGCCTGCGGGGTGAGGAGCTGGCTGACCAGCAGGTCGCGGTTGGCGACCGCGTGCAGGTGCCGGCCGATCGGAGGCTCGACGGCGCCGACCATCCCGGGCAGGCCGGAGACGCCGGGCTGACCCGGCACCGGCACACCGGGCTGCCCGGCCGGGGTCGTGCCGGGAGCGGCCCCGGGCACCTCGGCCGGGCCGGACGGCGCCCGGCCGGCCAGCACCAGCAGGCGCTCCCGCAGGGCCACCGCGTCGGCCACCGTGACGTACGCCAGCGGCGCCTCCGTCTTGCCGCCGCCGACCACCTCCAGCCGCAGCTCGGCGAGCCCGCTGAGCTGGGCCAGCAGCGGCCGGACCACCTCCACGGACTGCAACCGCTCCAGCGGGATCGCCCGGGTACGCCGCCACAGCAGACCCTCGTGGATCCGCAGTTCCCGCCCGACCACGTGGTAGCCGGTGTTGTACCAACTGACCACCGAGAGGGCGAGGGCGCCGACCAGCAACACCGCTACCAGCAGGGCGAAGAAGCCGAGGCCGACCCGGGACAGCGTCGACCAGGAGAGCGCGGCGACGATCACCACCAGTGACTTCGCCCCGTGCAGCAGCGGACTCAGCGGGTGCAGCCGCTGCCGGGGCTCGGCGACCCCCTCGGCAGTCACAGACCCTCCGCCCGGTCCTCGCCGAGGGCGGTGAGCCGGTCGCGCAGCCGGGACGCCTCCGCCGGGCGCAGCCCGGGCACCCGGGCGTCGCTCGCGGCGGCGGCGGTGTGCAGTTGCACGGTGGCCAGGTCGAAGGCGCGCTCCAGCGGCCCGGCGGTCACGTCGACGAACTGCATCCGGGCGTACGGCACGATCGACAGCCGCCGGACCAGCAGGCCGTGCCGGACCAGCAGGTCGTGGTCGCGTTCGGCGTACCCCCAGGCGCGTACGGCCCGGACGATCACCGCCAGCCGCCAGAGGGTCAGCATCACCACCACGCCGAGGGCGAGACCGAACAACCAGTGACCGGTGAGCACGAGGCCGATCGCGGCACCGGCGGCGAGGGCCAGCATGCCGATCCCGAGCCGGAGCGCCTCCACCTTTATCAGGTCCGTGGAGACCGGCTGCCAACGTACGGTCTCCGGCCACGGCTCCAGTGGGTCCGTCGGCCCGGTCGCGGACGGCCCGGCCGCCGGCTCGCCGGTCGACTCCGGGTCGTGCCCGCCTCGGTCGTCATCGCCGGGCCCGCTTCGCTCGCCGCCTCGCTCGCTCACGTGTCGAGCGTAGGCGATCCTCCGGCGGGTGCTACCTCGCGAAGGAACCCGCGCGCGCCGAGGAAGTCGCCGAGCGACTGCCGGTGCTCCACACAGGCGAGCCAGGTCTTGCGCCGCTCCGGGGTGTGCAGCCGGGGATTGTTCCAGCGCAACGCCCAGGCGGCGGGTGCCCGACAGCCCCGCGCCGAGCAGATCCGGGGCGGACTGTCGGCCGGCGGGGAACTGCCGGCGGCTGGGGACCCTTCGCTCACGGCGGCGATTCTACGGTGCGGCACGGCCGGGCCCGAGGGAAGAGATCGCCGGGCGGCCACGGGGGGAGCCGCCCGGCGATTCGCGCCATCGTACACAGAGAAAACCCCTCTATGTCTACCCACCATCGACCGTTTTCCGGATTGCGCGTCTTGGCGAGGCGCAAATGCGCGGGATGGAGCCGCAAATCCGGTTCTCCCTTCGCGGTCTGTTCGGCGGACGTGCGACGCTTGGGGACGTCGGCCCGCGCCGACCCGTTGATCCCGTGACCCTGCTGTGGAGGACCGGTGGCCCAGCCGACGACGCCCGACACCCCGACCCCGCCCGACGTCGGCGGTGCCGTCCCGACCGTGGGGAGCACCCCGGCCGAGGACGCCACCCTGCTGGAACGCGCCCTCTTCGAGGTCAAGCGGGTCATCGTCGGGCAGGACCGGATGGTGGAGCGGATGTTCGTCGCCCTGCTGGCCCGGGGGCACTGCCTGCTCGAAGGGGTGCCGGGGGTGGCCAAGACGCTCGCGGTGGAGACCCTGGCCCGGGTGGTCGGCGGCACCTTCGCCCGGGTGCAGTTCACCCCGGACCTGGTGCCCGCGGACATCGTCGGTACCCGGATCTACCGGCAGTCGAGCGAGAAGTTCGACGTCGAACTCGGGCCGGTCTTCGTGAACTTCCTCCTCGCCGACGAGGTCAACCGGGCGCCGGCCAAGGTGCAGTCGGCGCTGCTGGAGGTGATGTCCGAGCAGCAGGTGTCGATCGGCGGGCAGACCCACCGGGTGCCGAACCCGTTCCTGGTGATGGCCACCCAGAACCCGATCGAGCAGGAGGGCGTCTATCCGCTGCCCGAGGCGCAGCGGGACCGCTTCCTGATGAAGATCCTCGTCGGCTATCCCACGGACGCCGAGGAGCGCGAGATCGTCTACCGGATGGGCGTCAGCCCCCCCGAGCCGTCGTCGGTCTTCACCCCGCTCGAACTCGTCGGCCTGCAACAGAAGGCCGACAAGGTCTTCGTGCACAACGCCCTGGTCGACTACGCCGTACGCCTGGTGCTGGCGACCCGGGCTCCGGCCGAGCACGGGATGCCGGACGTGGCCCAGCTCATCCAGTACGGTGCCAGCCCGCGCGCCTCGCTCGGCATCGTCCGGGCCACCCGGGCACTCGCCCTGCTGCGCGGCCGCGACTACGCGCTGCCGCAGGACGTCCAGGACATCGCCCCGGACATCCTCCGGCACCGGCTGGTGCTCAGCTATGACGCGTTGGCCGACAACATCCCCGCCGACCACGTGGTCGACCGGGTGATGTCCACCATCCCGCTGCCCTCGGTCGCACCCCGGCAGAACGCCACCCCCGCCCCGCCGACCGGTCCGGGGGGACTCGGCCTCGGTCCCGCGTCCGGGGTGCCGGCGGCCGGCTCGGCGTGGCCCGGGCGCCCGCCGGCATGACGTCGGCGACCGACGGCGGTCCGGCCCGGGCCGAGGCCGTACTCTCCCGGTTGCAGTTGCTGGTCACCCGCAAACTCGACGGGCTGCTCCAGGGTGACTACCTCGGACTGCTGCCGGGGCCCGGCACCGAGGCGGGGGAGTCCCGGGAGTACCGCCCCGGCGACGACGTACGCCGGATGGACTGGCCGGTGACGGCCCGGACGACCGTGCCGCACGTCCGGCGTACGGTCGCCGACCGGGAACTGGAGACCTGGCTCGCGGTGGACCTCTCGGCCAGCCTCGACTTCGGCACCGGCCGCTGGCTCAAGCGGGAACTCGTGATCGCGGCGGCGGCGGCGATCACCCACCTGACCGTGCGCGGCGGCAACCGGATCGGTGCGGTGATCGGCACCGGTCCGCCCCCCGGCGGCGGGACGGGGTCGCTCTCCACCCCGCCGGGGGTGCTGCGGCTGCCGGCCCGACCCGGCCGCAAGGAGGCGCAGGGGCTGCTCCGGGCCGTCGCCGGCACGCCGACCCGGCCCGGACGCACCGACCTCGGTCTGCTGGTGGACGCGCTCAACCGGCCGCCCCGGCGCCGGGGGATGGCCGTGGTGATCTCCGACTTCCTGGCCCCGCCGGAGCAGTGGGGACGTCCGGTACGCAAACTCGGGGTCCGGCACGAGGTGCTCGCCGTCGAGGTCGTCGACCCGAGGGAACTGGAACTGCCGGACGTCGGGGTGCTGCCCGTCGTGGACCCCGAGACCGGTGAGCTGCACGAGGTGCAGACCGCCGATCCACGGCTGCGGCGCCGTTACGCCGCCGCGGCGGCCGCCCAGCGCGCCGCCATCGCCCACGAGCTGCGGGCCGCCGGAGCGGCGCACCTGCGGCTGCGTACCGACTCCGACTGGCTGCTGGACATGGTGCGCTTCGTCGCAGCGCAGCGGCACGCCCGTACCCGGGGGACGACACGATGATCCGTTTTCTGCAACCGTGGTGGCTGCTCGCCGTGCTGCCCGTGCTGCTGCTCGCCGGGGCGTACGTCTGGCGGCAACTGCACCGCCGCACGTACGCGATGCGGTTCACCAACGTCGAGCTGCTGCGTACCCTCGCGCCGAAGGGGATCGGCTGGCGCCGGCACGCCGCGGCCGGGGTGATGTTGCTCAGCCTGCTGATCCTGGCCACCGGGATGGCCCGGCCGGCGATCGACACCAAGGAGCCGCTGGAGCGGGCCACCATCATGCTGGCGATCGACGTGTCGCTGTCGATGGAGGCCGACGACGTGGCGCCGAACCGGCTGGAGGCGGCCCAGGAGGCGGCGAAGCAGTTCGTCGCGGAGCTGCCGCCGAGCTACAACCTCGGGCTGGTCGCCTTCGCCAAGTCCGCCAACGTGCTGGTGCCGCCGGGCAAGGACCGTCCGGCGGTGACCCAGGCCATCGAGGGGCTGGTGCTGGCCGAGGCGACCGCGACCGGCGAGGCGGTCTTCACCTGCCTGGAGGCGATCCGGTCGGTGCCGGCGGACGGCGCCCAGGGTATCCCGCCGGCCCGGATCGTGCTGCTCTCCGACGGCTACCGCACCTCGGGCCGCTCGATCGAGGAGGCCGGCGCGGCGGCGCAGGCCGCGAACGTGCCGGTCTCGACCATCGCGTTCGGCACCGACTCGGGTCAGGTCGACATCGGCGGCCAGGTGCAGCGGGTACCGGTCGACCGGCTGGCCCTGGCCGAGTTGGCCGAGACCACGCAGGGCTTCTTCTACGAGGCGGCCTCGGTCACCGAGCTGAAGCAGGTCTACCAGGACATGGGCAGCTCGATCGGGTTCCGCACCGAGGCCCGGGAGATCACCCAGTGGTACGCGGGGATCGCGCTGCTCTTCGCGCTCTGTGCGGCGGGACTGAGCCTGCTCTGGACGTCCCGCCTGGTGTGACGGCGGTCGTCACGCGGGTGGTGGTCGTCATGGAGCCGACGGTCGGCCCGGGGGCGACCGTCGGCCCGGGCGTGGCGGTAGTCGCGGGGGTGGCGGTCGTCACGGGGTCGCGCGGACCAGGATGAAGACCAGCACGACCCAGGCGGCGGCGAGGGTGAAGCCCAGCGGGGCGACGTAACGCTGCATGATTCTGCTCTCCGGGTGGCGACTGGAGACGTCCTGCGGCGGCACGGGGCCGCGCGGGAGCGCCTCGGGGATCAGTGGGCGCGCACACGAAGTCGTGACCGGGTAGCTCCACACATCTCGGCTCGGCGACAGCCATCGGAATACGCACGGCCGGACGGCACGCCGGCAGAGGCCGGAGCGGTCCGGGGATGCGGTGTGGAGCGGAACTGGGTCAGTCGGCGGGAGACGTCACGGCTCAGGCGGACTGACCAAGGACCCGGCCACGACTGGGAGGATCGCTATTTCGCACAGCGATCACCTCCATCTGTCGACCGGACCTCGAACGTGAGTCATCGTACACCCGCGGGGCCCGGTGGCCGCAGTCGGCATCCGGCCCCCGCGGGTGTCGGCTCCCCGACCGTGCCGGCCGGGAAGGCGGCTCCGTTGATCACTGTACGTAACGGTCCGGGCCGCCCCGGGACCTCCCGGACTCCGCTTCGCCGCCGTCGCGGGTACCCCGCGGCCGGTCGCCGCCGACCCGTCCGACCAGTACGGCCAGGACCAGGAGCAGCAGCGGCAGCCAGGCCAGCCGGGCGGCGACCCAGCCGGGGCCGTCCGGCGCCGTGTGCAGTCCGGGTACGGCACCGGCGCCGGCCAGCCGGGCCGCGAGCGCGGCCAGTGCGGTCACCCCGAGCAGGGTGCTCTGGTGCCACAGGTAGACGCTGATCGCCACGGTGTTGAGCCGGTTCACCGGGGCCCACCGGGCGGGCCGGGCCAGCGCCCGGCCCAGCGCCGGCCGGAGCAGCAGCGCCGCGCCGACCTGCGCCAGCGCCAGGCAGACCGCGAAGAGCGACGGCGGGTCCAGGTTGGACATCCCCTCCCCGGGGACCCCGACCGCGCTGAGCGGATAGCCCGCCCAGCCCAGCCCGGCCATCCCGGCCGCACCGGCCAGCAGCAGCCCGCCGGCGGTCCACCGGCCGCCCAGCCGCCCGTCGGCGAGGCACATCCCGAGCAGGTACGGCAGCAGCCAGCCGGCCAGCACCGCGACCGGTACCCGCCATGCCCCGTCCCCGGGCAGCGGCACCGGCCAGCCCGACGTGTCCCCGATCCGCCCCGCCAGGTCGCTGAGCGTGACCAACGCCACGGCCGGTACGGCGAGCCGGAGCGGCCCGTACCGGTCCAGCGCCCGGGCCAGCGGCGCGGTCGAGGCGATCAGCACCACCAGCGGCAGCAGGAACCACAGAGGACTGACCACCAGGGTGGCGGCGGTACGCAGTGTCCCCGCCGGGGTGCCGAGCAGGGCCGCGGCGGCCAGTACCGCCAGCCAGCCGCCGAGCAGCAGCAGTACCGGCCGACCCAGCCGACCGAGCCGCCGACGCAGCCACGGCCCCGGATCCAGCCCCCGGGCCGTCGCCGAGCGGAGTGACCGGGCCGAGGCGTATCCGCTGACGAAGAAGAACAGCCCGAGCGTCTGGAACAGCCAGCTCACCGGCACCAGGGCCGGCATCGCGGCCAGCGGGCTGGCGGTGCGCAGCGCACCGTCCGGGTCGAGTACCAGGGCGGTGACCAGCCAGTGCCCGAAGACCACCCCGGCGATCGCGTACGCCCGCAGCCCGTCGACGCCCCGGTCCCGGCCGCCGTCCGTCGGCACCCGGTGCGGCGCCGTGCTCCCGGTCCGCCGCCGTTCGAGGAGGCTCATCGGACGGTCACCGCCGCCCCGCCGGCCGGCTGCCGGCCGACCCCGGCCTCCGGGACGTCGCCTCCGGCGGCACCGAGCGTGACCAGGGCGGTCGCGTGCAGCGTCCGGCTGCCCGGCACCAGGTAGCCGTCGTGGCCGCGCACCCCGTCCACCGGCAGCGGCCGGGCCCCGAACTCCGGTGCGGCCGGCCGGACGCCGTGCCCGAAGCCGAGCAGCCGCACCGGGGGCAGCCGGCGGATCCAGTCGTCCGGCGCCTCGGCCGCCCAGACCCGGGCGTCGGTGCCCAGTTCGGCCGCCCGGTCCACGCCCGTGCCGATTCCGGCCAGCGTCACCAGGTCGGTCACCTGCGGCGGCACCCGGGACGCGGCCAGCCCGACCACCAGCGCGCCGTAGCTGTGCCCGATCAGCGTCACCGCCGCGCCGGGGCGGTGCCGGGCCAGCGTCCGGGTCAGCTCGACCAGGGCATCCGCCCCGGCCTGCGCGTGCTCGGCGCGGGCCGCCGCCCGGCCCAGCCCGTTCGGCGGGTCGTAGCCGAGCCAGGCCAGCACCGCCACCCGGGCGCCGGGCCGGAGGGCGCGGGCCTCGTCGTAGAGGGCGCGGGCCCCGACGGCCGGGGCGCGTCGGCGTACCCCACCCAGGCCACGGTCGAAGTCCCGCAACGTGCTGTCCACCCCGGGCACCAGCACCGCGATCCGGTCGGCGGTGCCGAGGTCGCCGGAGACCTCCACGGCCAGCCCGTCACCGCGCGGGTCGAACGCCAGGAAGGACCGGCCGGCGGCCGCCCAATCGGCGTACGGCGCACCGGCCGCCCGCATCGCCGCCGCCACCGCCGGGTACGCCTCGACGAACCCGACCCGCGCCACCGCCACCTCGCCCGCCCCGGCCGGCGGCGGCGCCATCAGCCCCAGCGCGAGCAGGCCGGCCACCACCCCCCGTACCGCCGGTCGCCACAGCATCCCGAACTCCCTCCGATCGCCTTCGGAGCAGAGAATGCGTGCTCGGAGGGGGCCGGCGCGTCACGCCACGGGACGGCTTCCGGCGGCCTACCCGGGGACTACGGCGGGGCTACCGGGGCACTAGTCGCCGGCCGCGACCAGCCCGGACTCGTACGCGACGACCACCGCCTGGGCCCGGTCGCGCAGGTCGAGCTTGCTCAGGATCCGCCCGACGTGGGTCTTCACGGTCTGTTCCGCGACCACCAGCTCGGCGGCGATCTCGCCGTTGGAGCGCCCCCGGGCGATCAGCCGCAGCACCTCGGTCTCCCGGGGGGTGAGCCCGGCCAGGCTGGTCGGGCGGGGCCGGTCCCGGCCGGGCCGGGCGGCGAACTCGGCGATCAGCCGGCGGGTCACCGCCGGGGCGAGCAGCGCGTCGCCGGCCGCGACCACCCGGACCGCGTGCACCAGGTCGGCCGCCGGGGCGTCCTTGAGCAGGAAGCCGCTGGCACCGGCCCGCAGCGCCTCGTAGACGTAGTCGTCGAGGTCGAACGTGGTCAGGATGAGGACCCGGGGCCGGTCCGCGTCCGGCCGGTCGCCGAGAAGCTGCCGGGTCGCGGCCAGGCCGTCCAGCACCGGCATCCGGACGTCCATCAGCACCACGTCCGGGTCGAGCCGGCGGGCCGCGGTGACCGCGTCGGCACCGTTCGCCGCGTCGCCGACCACCAGCAGGTCGGGCTGGGCCGCCAGCAGCGCCCCGAAGCCCTGCCGGACCATCGCCTGGTCGTCGGCGATCAGCACCCGGATCATCGGGGCGTACCCGCGTCGGGCTCGGCGGCCGGCTCCGGGGCGTACGGCAGGTGCGCGGTGACCGCGTACCCCTGGTCGTCGGTCGGGCCGGCCCGCAACCGGCCGCCGAGCAGCCGGACCCGCTCCCGCATCCCGGTCAGCCCGTGCCCGGCGGGACCGGCGGCGTTCCCCGGCCGGCCGGCGCCGGGCCCGGCCGGGTCGTTCCAGACGCCGATGACCAGCGCCCGGTCGTCCGCGTCCACCGAGACCCGCACGGCCGTCCCGGGCGCGTGCCGGGCCGCGTTCGCCAGGGCCTCCTGGATGATCCGGTACCCGGCCAGCCCGACCGCCTCCGGCACCGCCCGGCGTTGCTCCGGCTCCGGACCGGTGGCGACCGTCACCGACATCCCGGCCCGGCGGGCCGCCTCGACCAGCTCCGGTACGTCGGCCAGCCCCGGCTGCGGGGCGGTCTGCGGTGCCGCCGACTCGCTGCGGAGTACCCCGAGCAGCCGGCGCATGTCGGTGAGCGCCTCCCGGGCCGACCCGGCGATCGCGGTGAACTCGTCGCGGGCCGGCTCGGGCAGCTCGCCCAGCCGGTACGGCGCGGTCTCCGCCTGCACGGCGATCATCGACATGTGGTGCGCGACGACGTCGTGCATCTCCCGGGCGATCCGGGTCCGTTCCTCCAGCACCGCCCGGCGGGCCTGCTCCAGCTCGCTGCGTTCGGCCTGCTCGGCGAGGGCCCGCTGGCTCTGCCGGCGCCGCCGCACCTGGTCGCCGACGAGCAGGATGGCCAGGAAGAGGATTGCCACGCCGTGCGCGTTCGCCTTCGTCGGCACGAAGAGGTACGCCGGCAGCACGCTGAGCAGCCCCGCCCAGGTGGCGACTCCCACGCTGGTCCGGGCGGCCAGCACCAGCAGGACGAAGAGGAAGACGACGATCTGGACCGGGCTCCACGGCCAGGACTCCTCCGGCACGGCGTCGATCACGCCGAGGTAGAGCAGCGGGTAGCCGAGCCGCCAGGCGAACAGCGGGCGGAACGGGGCCAGCACCGCCGGCAGGGTCCCGCCGACGGCGAGCGGGATCGCCACCCATTCCGGCAGGTCCCGGGTGTCGGTCAGGTACTGGATGCCGGCGATGGTGACGCCGACCAGGACGAAGATCAGCAGCGGTGCCAGGAACGGCCGGGCGCCCTGCCACACCCGCTGCCACCTGCCGGGCGGGCCGGTCGGCGGGGTCAGCGGAAAGTCCGCCCCGATCAGCAGCCGGCGCAGGTCGTCCCGGGCCATGCGTAGCGCCCCAGCGGTGCCGTTCTCCATCAACGGCAGGGTACGGGTGCCAGCTCCGCCCCGTCGTCACCCCGTGGCGGGATCCCGCCGGTAGTACCTGGGTAGCACCCCACCCGGGTTACGGATTACCTGCCGGTAGCGCCTAGTCTCCAACCCGCACGTCCGTACCGTCCGTGAGGAGGACACCCGTGGCCCGAACCGTGCTGGTAACCGGAGGCAACCGGGGGATCGGCCTGGCCATCGCGCAGGCCTTCGCCAAGCAGGGCGACCGGGTGGCGGTCACCCACCGGGGCAGCAACCCGCCGGCCGACCTCTTCGGCGTCCGGTGCGACGTCACCGACAGTGCCCAGGTCGACGAGGCGTTCTCGGCCGTCGAGGCGGAGTTGGGCCCGGTCGAGGTGCTGGTCTGCAACGCCGGGGTCACCGACGACACGCTGCTGCTGCGGATGTCCGAGGAGCAGTTCACCCGGGTCGTCGACGCCAACCTGACCGGGGCGTTCCGGTGTGCGAAGCGGGCCTCGGCGAAGATGCTCCGGGCCCGGTGGGGTCGCATGATCTTCGTCTCCTCGGTGGTCGGCCTCTCCGGTGGCGCCGGCCAGGTCAACTACGCGGCGAGCAAGGCCGGCCTGGTCGGGGTGGCCCGGTCGATCACCCGGGAGCTGGGCGGCCGGAACATCACCGCGAACGTCGTCGCGCCCGGCTTCATCGACACCGACATGACGGCGGTGCTCTCCGAGGAGCGCAAGGCGGAGATCCGCAAGTCGATCCCGGCCGGCCGGATGGCCGGCGCGGACGAGGTGGCCGGGGTGGTGGCCTGGCTCGCCTCCGACGCCGCCGGCTACGTCTCCGGCGCGGTCATCCCGGTCGACGGCGGCCTCGGCATGGGGCACTGACCGGCCCGGATCCGGAGTAATCACTGGCACAATCGCCCAGGCGCCGTGATCGGCCGGGACGGACCCGGACCGGCCACGGGACGCGGGGGACCACGACGGTTTGGAGGATCTTCACGTGTCTGGACTGCTGGCCGGCAAGCGGCTGCTCGTCACCGGTGTCATCACGGACCAGTCGATCGCGTTCTCGGTGGCGAAGCTCGCCCAGGAGAACGGGGCGCAGGTGGTACTGACCGGCTTCGGCCGGATGTCCCTGGTCGAGCGGATCGCCAGGCGGCTGCCCGAGCCCGCGCCGGTGATCGAGCTGGACGTCACCGACGCCGAGCAGTTGGCCAGCCTCGCGGAGCGGGTCCGCGAGCACGTCGACGGGCTGGACGGGGTGGTGCACTCGATCGGCTTCGCGCCGCAGAGCTGCCTCGGCGGCGGCTTCCTGGACGCGCCGTGGGAGGACGTGGCGACCGCGGTGCACGTCTCGACGTACTCCTACAAGGCGCTCGCGGTGGCCGCGCTGCCGCTGATGAGTCCGGGCGGCGCCGTGGTCGGGCTCACCTTCGACGCCACCAAGGCCTGGCCGGTGTACGACTGGATGGGCGTGGCCAAGGCCGGGCTGGAGTCCGCCTCCCGCTATCTGGCGCTGCACCTGGGCCCGAAGGGGATCCGCAGCAACCTGGTCTCGGCCGGGCCGCTGCGCACGATGGCGGCGAAGTCGATCCCGGGTTTCGAGCAGTTCGAGGAAGCCTGGGCCGACCGGGCCCCGCTGGGCTGGGCGCTGACCGACCAGGAGCCGGCCGCGCGGGCCTGCCTGGCCCTGCTCTCCGACTGGTTCCCGGCCACCACGGGTGAGATCGTGCACGTCGACGGCGGCTACCACGCGCTCGGCGCCGCGATGTGAGCAAGGTCCCGCCGGCCTGATCCGGCGGCCGGGCGGGGCCGGGCCGGCTCGCCCGGCCGGAGCGGGAACAATGGTGGTATGTCGTACGACGCCGTTGTGCTGATCTCGTTCGGTGGTCCGGAACGGCCGGAGGACGTCCTGCCGTTCCTGGCCAACGTCACCCGGGGGCGGAACGTGCCACCTGACCGGTTGGCCGAGGTCGCCGAGCACTACCAGCACTTCGGCGGCGTGTCGCCGATCAACCAGCAGTGCCGGGACCTGCTCGCCGCGATCCGCGCCGACTTCGCCGCGCACGGGCTCGACCTGCCGGTCTACTGGGGCAACCGCAACTGGCACCCGATGCTCGCCGACACCGTGGCCCAGCTCCGTGACGACGGAATCACCTCCGCGCTCGGCTTCGTGACCAGCGCCTACGGCGGCTACTCCTCCTGCCGGCAATACCTGGAGGACATCGCGGCCGCCCGGGCGGCGGTGGGGCCGGACGCGCCGAGGATCGACAAGCTGCGGCAGTACTGGGACCATCCCGGGTTCGTCGAGCCGCACGCCGACGCGGTGGCCACCGCGCTGGCCACCCTCGACCCGGCCCGCCGGGAGAGCACCCGGCTGGTCTTCACCGCCCACTCGATCCCGGTTTCGATGGCCGCCTCCGCCGGCCCGCAGGGCGGCCGGTACGAGGCACAGCTGCGCGAGACCGCCGCGCTGGTCGCCGGGCGGGCCGCCCCCGGCCTGGCGTACGACCTGGTCTGGCAGAGCCGCTCCGGCCCTCCCCAGGTGCCGTGGCTGGAGCCGGACGTCAACGACCACCTGCGGGCGCTCGCGGCCGACGGAGTCACCTCGGTGGTGGTCAGCCCGATCGGTTTCGTCTCCGACCACCTGGAGGTGGTCTGGGACCTGGACACCGAGGCGGCGGCGACCGCCAAGCAGCTCGGCCTCGACTTCGTCCGGGCCGCCACTCCGGGCACCGACCGGAGGTTCGTGGCGATGGTCCGCGAACTGGTGACCGAGCGGTTCAACCCGGCCGACACGGCGGCGCGACGCCGGCTGGGTACGCTGCCCGCCTGGGACACCTGTCCGGCCGGCTGCTGCCAGCCGGCCCGGCGCCCGTGACCGCGCCCGGTAGGAGAGTCATGAACGAGAAGAGCCCGCACGCCGCCCGCTGCCGAGTGCCGGCATGACCGATCGAAAGCCGGTGGAGAGCTGGCTCACCGACATGGACGGTGTGTTGGTGCACGAGGGGCAGGCGGTGCCCGGCGCGCCCGAGTTCGTCCGGGCCCTGCGCGCCTCGGGCAAGCCGTTCCTGATCCTCACCAACAACTCGATCTACACCGCCCGGGACCTACAGGCCCGGCTGAACCGGATGGGCTTCGACGTCCCCGAACACGCCATCTGGACCGCCGCGCTGGCCACCGCGCAGTTCCTGGCCGACCAGCGCCCGGGCGGTACGGCGTACGTGATCGGGGAGGCCGGGCTGACCACCGCGATGCACGCCGTCGGGTACGTGCTGACCGACTTCGCACCCGACTACGTGGTGCTGGGCGAGACCCGGACGTACAGCTTCGAGGCGATCACCAAGGCGGTCCGGCTGATCGACGGCGGGGCGAGGTTCATCTGCACCAACCCGGACCCGACCGGTCCGTCCGCCGAGGGTGCCCTGCCGGCCGCCGGATCGGTGGCGGCGATGATCTCGAAGGCGACCGGGGTGGAGCCGTACTTCGTCGGCAAGCCGAACCCGATGATGATGCGGTCGGCGCTGAACACCATCGACGCGCACTCCGAGACGACCGCGATGATCGGTGACCGGATGGACACCGACATCCTCTGTGGGCTGGAGGCCGGGTTGCAGACCGTGCTGGTGCTGACCGGGATCAGCACCCGGGCCGAGGCCGAGCGCTACCCGTACCTGCCGTCCCGGATCGTCTCCTCGGTCGCGGACCTGATCGACGAGATCTGAGTCCGGCGCCGGCCGCCGCGCGGCGGCCGGCGCCCTGGACACCGGTTCGGTCAGCCGGCCGCGCCCACACCGGCGCCGGTGCGGGTGGCTGCTGACGCGTCGCCGGGGGTGGCTGACACGCCGTCGGGAGCGGCCGACTCGTCGCCGACCGGGCGACCGGGTCCGGCCGGGCCGGCCGGTGGCGGCGCGGGCCGCTGGGTGGGCAGGGCCACTCCCTCGGCCGTCGGCCGGCCGGACCAGCGGGCCGGAAGTGCCGCCACGATGGCGTACCCGAGCGCGGCGGCGACCGGGAACCAGACCGGGACCATGAGCCGCTCGTACTCGGTGTCGACCGGTTTCGCGGCGAGCATGGCCAGCCCGGTCAGCCCGGTACCCAGCCACAGGAAGCTGAGGTGCCGGGTCCGGGTGGCGAAGATCAGCGTGGCCAGTACCACCGCGATGAGCGGCAACGGGGAGAGCACCATGTGTTGCAGGGTGCCGGGCCACCATTCGAGGTTCTTCTCCCAGAGCCAGGTGTACGGCTCCGGGGTGTCCGGGACGCTGAAGTGGTTGGTGGCGTAGTCCTGGATGGCCTCGGTCAGCGACGGCAGCTTCAGGGCCGCGCTGACCGCGAACCAGCCGAGCAGGGTGGCCAGGCCGAGCCCGCCGGTGAAGAGCGCGCCGCGCCGGTTCGGGAACCTGGTCAGCAGCGCGCAGCCGCTCGCGGCCAGCAGCACCAGGGCCATCGCCACCCCGTTCGCCGACTTGGTGACGAAGGTCCAGCCGAAGCCGGCGAGCGCGATCGGCAGCCCGCTGAACCGGTTGCGCCAGAGCAGCATCGCGCCGATCAGCACGGCGAGGCAGCCGGCCAGCATCGCGCCGTCGGCCAGCATCCGGGTTATCCAGTACCCGGTCGGCAGCAGGTAGACCAGGGCAGCCGCGGCGACGCCGACCAGGCGTATCCCGAAGGCGAGCCAGACGGCCAGATAGCTGAGCAGGCCGACGCCGACGGCGATGATGAGTGTCGCGATGGCCATGCCCTGCCAGACGCCGAAGATCTTCACGAAAGGCGTCGCGAACAGCGGGTATCCGGGCCGGCTGTCGAAAATTGCGGTGTACCGGGGAGAAATGCCCTGTTGGGGATATCCGTTGCGACAGACCGGTCGCATATTCTGGTCTTTGGCCGAACGGTTGATGTCGCGACACACCTGAAAGGACGACCGGGCGGACGCGGTCGCCGGATCGGTGCCGGCGAAGATCTGCGCCTGCCGCATGTACCAGTAACTGTCGCCGGAGGAGGCGATCCGGCGCGGGTCCTCGTAGCGGGCCATGCAGAGTGCTCCGGCAATGGCAATCACCAACATCACCCAGCTCAGCTCGACCACCGTGCGGCGGTTGAACCACCGGCGTCGGGATGCGGGGGGACTCGCGGAAGAGGTGTTCGCGAGATCGGTCGTATTCGGGGTGCCGCCCATGAAACGAGGACCCTACCGCACCATTGCGACCGGAATCTTTCCCCCGCCACCCCGGCGGCGTGCAGTCGGACGAATTGGTCCGGACGATTTCGCGATCGGGTCGGTACCGGTGCATTCGCCAACGGTCGTCGTATCGCGGGGGACCGGGGCCGACGGATGTGCCCGGCAGCACCGGCGACCGAATGCCCCGGTGTCGGGGGTACCCGGGAACGCCGGCCGGGCCGACCCGGAAGGACGGCGGCGGGTCAGGCCGAGAGCGGGGCGTTGCAGGCCGCCACGACCGCCCGCCGGCAGGCGGCGGTGAGCGGGCGGAGCGCGGCGTCGCGCTGCTGGGCCTCGTAACCGTTGACCGAACCGCCCGGCGCGGCGTGCTCGGCCAGCGCGAGCACCTGGTCCAGCACGCTGGCCCGGGCGAACAGCCGGCGGGAGCGCGGATCGAAGCCCGGCGGCAGATCCATCCCGTTGTCCGGGCGGCGCAGCGCGGCGAGCGCACCGGCCAGCTCGGGGCGCCACTGCGCGACGTCGAGCCGGGTCAGCGCGGCGGTCGCCTCGGCGAGGGTCACCGCCAGCTCGGCCTCGGCCTCGGCCGCGCCGGGGCTGCCCAGCGAGGCGGCCGGAGCGGTCTCCGGCAGCGGATAGACCCGCCACAGCACCGTCTCGAACGTCACGCCGGACCCGCTGGTGTGCGTGCGTACCTCGGGAATCACGCCCAGGCCACGGGCCACCACCGCCTCGCCGGCCAGCAGGGCCGCCGAGGCGAACGGGCCGGGACCGGGCAGTCCACGCGGATCGCCCGGGGCGGGCAGCACCAGCCGGATCTCGTCGGGCGAGAGCTTGGAGAAGGCGCAGAGCGCGTCGCGCAGCGGTATGTCGGTCCAGGCGCCGGGGGCGTCGGCGACGAGATGCTCCTCGTCGGCGGCGATCTCGTCGGCGATCTCGTCATAGGGCACCAGCCCGGCACGCCATGCGCGTACCCAGGCCACGAAGCGGCTGGACCGGCGCGCCACGAGAGTCGCCGCGCCCGTTGCGGGGGACATGCGGCTAGGGTACGTGCTTTCCGCGCCGGCTGTCTCGGCTGCCGGCCCGGCGGCGCGTCAACACAGATCGGCCGCCGGCGGCGGCTACCGTCGCCTCCCATGGGGAGGATGTACGGCGACGACGTGCTCGCCGGGGACTGGCGGCGGCGCAAGGTGGTACCCGAGGTGCCGGCCGAGGTCGATCTGGTGGTGGAGGACGCCGACTCGGGGTTTTGCGGCGCGGTGGTGGGTTTCGAGTCCGGTGCGGTGGTGCTGGAGGACCGGCACGGCCGGCGCCGGAACTTCCCGCTGCTGCCGGCGGCGTTCCTGCTCGACGGCCGACCGGTGACGCTGCGCCGGCCGGCACCGTCGGCGGCACCGGCGCCGCGTCGGCGGACCGCCTCCGGATCGGTCGCGGTGGCCGGGGTACCCGCCCAGGTGGCCAAGGCCAGCCGGATCTGGGTGGAGGGCGTGCACGACGCGGCGCTGGTGGAGCGGATCTGGGGCGACGACCTGCGGATCGAGGGCGTGGTGGTGGAGCCGCTGGACGGCATCGACGCGCTCGCGCAACGAGTCCGCGAGTTCGCACCCGGCCCCGGACGGCGGCTGGGCGTACTCGTCGACCACCTGGTGCCCGGCTCGAAGGAGAGCCGGATCGTCGCGGCGGTCAACTCGCCGGACGTGCTGGTCACCGGCCACCCGTACGTCGACGTGTGGCAGGCGGTGAAGCCGTCTGCGCTCGGCATCCGGGCGTGGCCGGTGGTGCCGCCGGGACGCCCGTGGAAGGAGGGCGTCTGTGCCGCCCTCGGGGTGGCCGAGCCGGCCGAGATGTGGCGGCGCATCCTCGCCCGGGTCGACAGCTTCCACGACGTGGAGACACCCCTGATCAACGCGATGGAACGGCTCATCGACTTCGTCACGGTCCCGTCCGGGCCCTGATCCGGTGGTGCGGCCCGGCGGCGGAGTCAGCCGAGGTCGTCGGGGTCGCGGGTGAAGACGAAGGTGGCGATGTCCAGGGCGGTGGCCGCGCCGGTCGGGTCGCGCCGGACGGTGAGGATCTCCCCGTCGTTCATGCCGGAGCGGCCCCGCCAGCGGCCGGTGGAGTCCCGGCCGAACCGCCAGTGCGGGACGGCGCCGGCCGGCAGCTGGGTGACCAGCAGTTCCTCGGCGCTCGGGTCCCAGGAAACCTCGAACTCGCGCCCCATCCACCACCAGCGGCCGGTCAACTCGGCGATCCGCGGCTGCGGCGGCACGGTCGCCGGACGCCAGGGCGGGACGGGCCCGGGTACGGCGTCGAGCACCGTACCGAGCACCTCCCGGCCGAGCAGCGGCAGCGATCCGACGCGCAGCCCGTACGCGTTGGCGAAGCCGACCACGCCGGTGCCGGACGGCCGGTGCACCGAGAGCGTGGCGATGTAGCCGGGCATCGAGCCGCCGTGCCCGACGTACACCCGGTCGCCGACCCGGTGCAGTTCCACGCCGAGCCCGTAGCCGGCGGTCCAGGAGTCCGGGTCGGCGATCGCCACCGGAACGCACATTTCGGCCAGGGTGTCCGGGGCGAGAATCTCCGGATCCGGGGCGGCGAGGAAGGCGGCCCAGCGGGCCAGGTCGGCCAGGCTGGCCCAGAGCTGCCCGGCCGGTGCCATCGCCCCGGTGTCGGTACGCGGCTCCTCGCGCAGCGTTTCGTGCCACGGATGTACGACGTAGCCGCGGGCGTACGGTTCGGCAGGCTGGTAGGAGGTGCGGACCATCCCCAGTGGATCGAGCAGCCGAGACCGGACGAGTTTCCACCACGTCTGGCCGGTGACCCGCTCCAGCACCGCACCGAGCAGCCCGTAACCGAGGTTGGAGTAGTGGAACGTGCGGTGTGCCGGAAAGGCCAGTTTGTCGCTGCTCAGGCCGGCCAGCAGGGTGTCCAGGTCGGCACCGGCGGAGCGTTCCCACCACTCGCCGTCCGGTTCGCGTTGCAGGCCGGCGGCGTGGCCGAGGAGCTGGCGCAGCCGGACGGCGCCGAGCGGACTGCCGGGCAGGTACCGGTCCAGCGGATCGTCCAGGTCGAGCACTCCCTCGTCGCGCTGGCGCAGCAGGAGTACCGCGGTCATCGTCTTGGTGATCGAGCCGATCCGGTACTGGATGTCCGGGTCGGGCGGTGGGGTCTCGCCGGCCGCGGCGACGTGCACGAGCCCGCTGCCCGGAGCCGTGCCGGTGGCGGCCGGGGCCCGGAGCACCCCGAGGATCAGCGAGGGCGCCCGGCCCGTGGCCTGGGTCTGGGCGACGAGCGCGTCGATCCGGCGGGCGGTCTCCGGCGGCAGGCCGGTCTCCGGCGACAGGGTGGCCACGGGCGCCTCCTCGGGACTGGGGGTGCGGCAACCGGACTAATTATCCGAACCGGACTGGCCGGGGCGGAACCGGACCGGTCCGGACGGCGTCGATCGCCGGATCCTGGCATACGAAATCTCATGTGCGTCGATCGTGAGTCGCCGGTACATGCGTGATCGTGTCAGGATCGAGGTGTGGAGCCGCTGCTGTGGATCGTATTGGGCGTCGTGCTGGTCGTCGCGGAGATCTTTACGACGACCCTCTTCCTGATCATGCTCGGGATCGGGGCGTTCGCCGCCGCCGGTGCGGCCGCCCTCGGTGCTCCGGTGGCCATCCAGGCGTTGGTCTTCGCCGCCGTCTCGGCGCTGACCCTGGTTGTTGCCCGCCCGGTCATCCAACGACACCGCCAGTCCGCGCTGGCCGGCGACGATCAGCCGTTCGGCATGCAGGCGATTGCCGGCAGCACCGCGCTGGTGCTCGAACGGGTGGACGCCAACAGCGGGGTGGTAAAGATCGACGGTGAGATCTGGACCGCCCGGGCCTACGATGCGACCCAGGTGTTCGCCCCCGGCGAGCGAGTGCGGGTGATCGAGGTCAAAGGCGTGACCGCGCTGGTGTGGCACGAGGATTTCGCTATTGACGAGCAGCCCGACACAAAGAGGTGAGCGGTGTGGATACTGTGATGGGAATTTTGTTGGCCGCCGTGGCCCTGATCACGGTGATCACCCTGATCCGGGCGGTGCGGATCGTCCCCCAGCAGCGCGAGGACGTGGTCGAGCGGCTCGGGAAGTACAAGCGCACGCTCCAGCCCGGCCTCAACCTTCTGGTCCCGTTCATCGACGCGGTACGGACCAAGGTCGACATGCGGGAACAGGTGGTCAGCTTCCCGCCCCAGCCCGTGATCACCTCGGACAACCTCGGCGTCTCGATCGACACCGTGCTCTACTTCAAGGTCGCCGACTCGGTGAAGGCGACCTACGAGATCTCCAACTTCCTCCAGGCCATCGAGCAGTTGACCGTCACGACCCTGCGTAACGTGATCGGCTCGCTCGACCTGGAGCGGGCGTTGACCAGCCGGGAGGAGATCAACCGGCACCTCTCCGGCGTACTCGACGAGACGACCGGACGCTGGGGCATCAAGGTGACCCGGGTGGAGATCAAGGCCATCGAGCCGCCGCCGAGCATCCGCGACTCGATGGAGAAGCAGATGCGCGCCGAGCGGGACCGCCGGGCCGCGATCCTCAACGCGGAGGGGCAGAAGCAGTCGCAGATCCTCACCGCCGAGGGGGAGAAGCAGGCCGCGGTGCTTCGGGCCGACGGTGACCGGCAGGCCCGGATCCTCCAGGCGGAGGGGCAGGCCAAGGCGATCCGCACCGTCTTCGACGCGATCCACCAGGCCAACCCGAGCCAGAAGGTGCTGGCCTACCAGTACCTCCAGGCGCTGCCGCAGATCGCCAACGGAACCGCCAACAAGGTCTGGATCGTGCCCGCCGAGTTGAACAAGGCGCTCGAAGGACTGGGCGGCGCGTTGGGCGGACTCGGCCAGATGGTCGGCGACGAGCCCCGGGCGAGGGTCGACGCCGGTGCGGTCGAGCGAGAGGCCGCCGAGGCGGCGGCCGCCGCGGCCGAGGCGGCCCGGCAGGTCAACGCCGAGGTACGCGCCGCCGAGGCGCAGGTGACGTCCCGGCCCACCGACCAGCAGGGCTTGCCGGCGCCGGAACCGGTCCCACCGGCCAGCATGCTCGGCGACTCCACCGTGGACAAGCAGCCCGAGCGGGGCTGACGGCCTGCCGTCGGGCCCCGCCCGGCGGCAGCCGCCCTATTCGACCAAAGCGTCCGCGCGGCGCCCCGGCACCTGACACGATCGGTCTAAGCGACGGGTGGTGACCAGGAGCGGGGCGTCGAGCGGACTGCCCGTGCCCGCCCGCGCAGCACGTGGAGCGAGGTGACGGCGCGTGATCCACCCCTCGAAACCGGAAAACCACCCCTCGAACCCCAAGCGTGATCCCACGCTCCCCAGTGCCTCGACGGTGCCGAAGCGGACAGCCGGCACCGGACCGGGCATCGGCGGCGCCGTGGCTGCGGCCTCCGGGCGGTGGCCGTACGGCGGTTTCGGCTTCCTGCCGTTCGTGGTCGAACGAGGCGGCGACGAACCGGCCAGCGACGCGAGCTGGGCCTGGTCGTTGCGCCGGATGGCCCGGCTCGCCGTCTGGTCACTGCCCGGATACGCCATTGTGTACGGTTCGGTGACCCTGGTCGGTGCCGGTGACGCACCGTTTCTCGCCCAGCAGCGTCCGGGCCACCTGCTCGGCTGGATCGGTGCGCTCTGGCTGGGCCTGCTCGCGCTGATGGCGCTGGCCAGCCTGCTGGTCACCACCCGCACCCGGGGCACCGGTACGGCCGGACTGCTGGTCGCGGTCGCCGGGACGATGCTGGTACTCCCGTTCGGCGGCCTGCCGGACCCGACGGCGACGTTCGGCCGGACGGGTCAGGTCATCGCCGTCTGCGGCGGGGTGCTCTACTCCCTCGGCTGGTGGCTGACCGGTCTGGCGCTGCACCGGTCCGGGGTGTTCAGCCAGTCCGACGGCGTACTGCTGATGATCGCGGCGCCGCTGCTCGGCGTCGGCGGGATGCTGGCCTCCGCGCTGCACGCCCTCGGCGCGATGCTGGTGCTCGCCGGCGGGATCGGGATCGCCTGGCGGGCCCGGCGGCTGGTACCGGCGGTCGGCCGGGCCGCGCTGACCCGGCCCGGTACGGCCGGCGCGGTGGCGGCGCGGGTCTCCGGCGGCGGCCTCGGCGTCACACCGGCGGGCGGCGGCCTCGGCCCCGCCACGACCGGCCCCGCCCCGTCCTGACCGACCCACCCGTCCCGGTGCCCGGGCCGGTTTCGCCTCGGCGCCCACCGCCGGTCCGGTCACTGGCGGAGTGTCCGCTTCGTCCTGGGTGGAGTTACCGGGCCGGCTCGCGTTCCGGGGTGCCGTCCGGCTCGGCCAGCAGCTCCGCCAGGCGGCGGAAGACCATGCCGCGCCAGCCACCGTCCATGATGGCGAAGGCGCGCTGCTGGATCGGGTCGTCGGGATCGAACCCGGCGTGTTCGACGAAGAGCCGGGTGCCCCGCCCCTCGGCGGCCAGCGTCCAGGTGACGGTGGTGTCCAGGTGGCCGCCGGTCCAGGAGAGCCTGAGCCGCCGCTCCGGCTCGACGTCCAGCACCTCGCCGTGCACCACGCCGTCGAAGTCCTGGTCCGGCCGGGCCATGGTCTGGAAGGTGAACCGGTGTCCCGGCACCGCCTTGAAGTCGTTCGGCATGAACCACCGGGCCAGCAGGTCGGGTTCGGTGAGCGCGCGCCAGACCCGGCCGGGTGGGTGCGCGAGATACTGGTCGGCCCGGATCACGCCGCGTTCGGTCATCGTCGTTTCTCCTTCTGCTCGCCGGAATCCCGGCTCGGTTCGGATGTCGTGGCCCCGGCCTGCCGGGGGTCGTCGGCGTCCTCGTCGACGGCCATCGCGTCGAGGAGATCGCGCAGCCCGGTGAGCTTCTCCCGCCAGAACCGCTCGTACGGGGTCAGCCACTCGGCCACGTCCCGCAGCGGCTCCGGCCGCAGCGAGTAGAGCCGTTGCCGGCCCGCCCGGCGCTCGACCACCAGGCCGGCGTCCCTGAGCACCCGCAGGTGCTCCGAGAGGCTCGGCCGGCGCATGTCGAAGTGGTCGGCCAGTTCCTGCACCGGCCGCTCGCCCCGGTCCAGCAGCAGGCCGAGCAGTTGCCGCCGGGTCGGGTTGGCGACCGCGGTGAAGACGTCGACCTCAGCCACGGTGGCCCTCCCTGACAGTCATACGGAGAGAATAGGTAGGCTATGTCCTACCAGTCAAGGGTAGGAAATCTCCTACCTGTCGGGGGTGGCCGAACGGCGGCGCCTGGACCGGGGAAGAATCGGCGCCGTGCCCGACGCGCCGACGACCGTTCCCGCCGAAGTGATCACCGATCCGCAGGACCCCCGGATCGCCGACTACCGGGCGCTCACCGACGTCGAGCTGCGTACCCGGTGGGAGCCGCCGAACGGGCTCTTCATCGCCGAGGGCGAACTCGTGCTCCGCCGGGCGCTCCGGGCCGGCTACCGGCCGCGCTCCTTCCTGGTCGACGCGAAACGGGTCGACCAGCTCGGTGACCTGGGAACCGCCGACGCACCCGTCTACGCGGCCAGCCCGGCCGTGCTGGAGCAGGCCACCGGCTTCCACGTGCACCGGGGCGTACTCGGTTCGTTCCACCGGCGGGAGCTGCCGACCGTGCCGGAGGTGCTCCGGGACGCCCGCCGGGTGGTGGTGCTGGAGGACGTCAACAACCACACCAACGTCGGCGCGATCTTCCGGGGGGCCGCCGCGCTCGGCATCGACGCGGTGCTGCTCTCGCCCACCTGCGCCGACCCGCTCTACCGGCGCAGCGTACGGGTCAGCATGGGTGAGGTCTTCGCGGTGCCGTACGCGAAGTTCGACCACTGGCCGGCCGGGCTGGCCGAGGTGCGGGCGGCCGGCTTCGCCGTACTCGCCATGACCCCGGCCCCGGACGCGGTGCCGATCCAGCGGCTCGGCCCGGCCCAGCGGCACCGGGCCGCGCTGCTGCTCGGTGCCGAGGGTGCCGGCCTCACCCCGGCGGCACAGGCCGGCAGCGACGCCCGGGTGGTCATCCCGATGCGTCGCGGCGTCGACTCGCTCAACGTCGCGGCGGCCGCCGCCGTCGCCTTCTGGGAACTCGGTCGCGACGACCCGGCGTAGCCGGCCGGCCGCGACGGCGCGGGCGCCGGACGGTACCGCGCCGGGCGGTACCGTCGAGCCCGTGTTTCCTACCGTGCGTGAGGTGCTGGCCCTGGACCCGGTCCGGCACGGCGGCCCCCGGGTGGTCGCCGGTACGGCCGGGCTGGACCGGCTCGTACGGTGGGTGCACGCCGCCGAGGTGCCGGACATCGCCTCCCTGCTCAGCGGGGGAGAACTCGTGCTCACCACCGGCATCGGCCTGCCCGGCGACGACCCCGGGCTGCGCGCCTTCATCGGCGAGCTGGCCGACGTCGGGGTCTCCGGACTCGTGGTCGAACTCGGCCGGCGCTATCCGGCGGCGGTACCCCGGGCGATGGTCGCCGCCGCCGAGCGCCGCAGCCTGCCGCTGGTCGAACTGCGCCGGGTCACCCCGTTCGTCCGGATCACCGAGGCGGTGCACGGATTGATCGTGGACGCCCAGCTCACCGAGCTGCGGGCGACCGAGGAGATCCACCAGCGCTTCACCGAACTCTCCGTCGAGGGCGCCGAGCCGGCCGAGGTGCTCCGGCAGGCCGCCGTACTGTCCGGCTGCCCGGTGATCCTGGAGAACCTCTCCCGACAGGTGCTGGCGTACGACCCGGCGGGGGAGAGCGCCGAGCTGCTGCTGCGGGGCTGGGAGCAGCACTCCCGGCGGATCCGCCCGGCCGGCCGCACCGGCTACGACCCGGACGCCGGCTGGCTCTGCACCACCGTCGGCGCCCGGGGGCAGGACTGGGGGCGGCTGCTGCTGCGCTGGCCGAGCGGCGAGCTGCCGGCCGCCGCGCCGGGCGGTCCGCCGACCCGGCTGACGATCCTGATCGAGCGGGCCGCCTCCACCCTGGCACTGGGCCGGCTGATCCGGCGGGACGCCGAGGGGCTGGAGCGGCAGATCCACCGCACCCTGCTCACCGCGCTGCTCGACCACACCCGGCCGGTCGACGAGGTGGCGCTGCGGGCCCGCGCCCTCGGGGTACCCCTGGACCGCCGGCACCTGGTCGGGGTGGTGGTCCGGTACCGCGCGGACGAGGCGGCTGCGGGCGCGGCGGGCGGCCCGGCCGGCCAGGCCCGGCTGCGGGACCTGGCCGAGGCGGTCAGCCAGGCACTCCGGGAGGCCGAACTGTCCGGGCTGGCCAGCACCGTGGACGACCAGGCGGTCGGCGCCGTGCTGGCGCTGCGGGACGCCGGGGACGAGGAGCCCGCCCTGGCCGCCTTCGCGGCGGCCCTGGACCGGGTACGCCTGGACGCCGGCCCGACCGCCGGGCGGGCGTACGGGGCGCCGGGCGCGCTGATCGTGGCGGCCGGCTCGGGTGTCGGCACCGTACGGGAGGCCCGGCGCTCGCTGATCGAGGCCCGCCAGGTCGCCGACGCCGCCCGCCGGGGTCGACGGGACCTGCCGGTCTACCGGTTGCCCCAGGTGGGGCTGGCCGGGCTGCTGCACCTGCTCCGGGACGAGCCGAGGTTGCAGACCTTCGTCGAACGCGAACTCGGGCCGCTGCTGACCCACGACGCGGAGCATCCCCGTGAGCAGTTGCTCGGCACCCTGCGCGGCTATCTGGCCAGCGGCCGGAACAAGTCGGCCGCCGCCGCGGCGGCGCACCTGTCCCGGCCGGCCTTCTACGAGCGGCTGGCCCGGATCTCCCGGATCCTCCGGGTGGACCTGGACTCGGTGGACGACTGCCTGTCGCTGCACGTCGCCCTGCTCGCCCTGGACGCCGTCCGGGACGACTGAGCGGCCCCCTCGCCGCGCGGGGTCAGGAGATCGCGGTCAGCGCCTTGGCGTACGTCGGCGGGACGAAGTGCGGGCCGGCCGGGGTGAAGACGTCGGTGGCGTTCGCGGCCGTCCAGGCCTGCGCCGGGACGGCGTCGAGCAGCGTACGGACCACGGCGGCGTCCCGCCAGTCCGGGTGCTCGGCGACCAGGCCGAGCGCCACCACCGACTCCTCGACCTCGCCGACGCACTCGAACGGCTTGTGCGCGTCGATGCCGAGCAGTTCGAGGTAGCCGGGCGCCTGGGCCGGGTCGGCCAGCAGGTCGGCGCCGAAGATCCGCACCAGTCGGGCCCGGGGCATGAACGGGGCCAGGGCCAGGAAGATGAACCGGCACTTCGGGCAGTTCCCGCACCACCGGTCGCTCGGGTCGCTCAGCTTGAACGCGGCGTTGCAGCTGGTCACCACGTCGTCGTAGCGGGTGAACTGGGCGAAGAGCCGGGCGATGTGCAGCTCGGAGAGCTGACGCAGCAGCGAGAAGTACGGCTCGGTCAGCCCGGCGTGCCCGGCCAGCGCCGCCCGGAGCAGTCCCTCCGCCTCGACCCCCTTGGACCACTGGTGGTTGACCTCGACGCCGTGCCAGACCAGGTTCGGGTCGGAGGCCGAGCGCTCGTTCGACATCACCACCGGGCCGAGCCCGTGCAGTACGGCGGTGGCGACCGCGATCAGCGAGTTGATCGCGGTGACCGGGATGTGCCCGTTGCGGGCCCCGGCCGCGTTCAGTTCGATCAGCGCCGGGTCGAGCCGGCGTCGGGCGGCCAGCGGGGTGAGCCCGGACGCCTCGTCGACGCTGACGATGATGTGGTTGGGGTTGACCGAGAAGGGGACGGGGTCGAAGCCGGCCCGGCGCAGCGCCTCCAGGCTGACGATGGAGTCCTTGCCGCCACCCACCGTGGAGAGCGGCCGGCGGTCCGAGTTGTCCCACCAGGTCGGCTCGGTGACCCGGCCCGGCGGCAGCTCGGGGGTCAGCTCCAGCACGTGCGGCAGGTCGTTGCGGTAGGCGTACTCGGCGAGGCCGGCGGTGTAGACGGCGGTGACCAGCGAGACGGCCTCGGCGCCCAGCGGCGCCGGCAGGACCAGCCGGGGCGGTGCGGCGGCCTTGTAGTAGCTCACCCCGGCGACCAGGTGCAGCAGCTCCAGCACCCGGCCGAAGGTGGCCAGGGCTTCCGGTGACGGCGGGGCCGCAGGTTGCGGGAAGGTGACCCGTTCGGCGAACCGCAGCTCGCCGTCCGGGCCGGTCAGCGCGTATTCGAGGGTCGCCTCCCCGGTGGCCGGGTCGAAGGAGTGGGCCGGGAAGGAGAAGGCGTCCATCCGCCGGAGCTGTCCGTTGGGCACACGCAATAGTAATCAACCCCTGGTTGACGGCATGTCAATGTCCGGGCCCCGTTGCCCGACAGGGTGGCAGTTGCCCGGTGTCCCCGCGCGGTGGGAGCGTGCAGGAGTCCGCGTTCCCACCGCTGAGGGGTGTGAGAACCATGACCACCGACGATCTGCTGGCGCGGCACCGGGCCGTGCTGCCGTCCTGGATGCCGCTGTACTACGCCGAGCCGATCGAGATCGTCGCCGGCTCCGGCCGCCGGGTCACCGATGCGCAGGGGCGCGGTTACCTGGACTTCTTCGGCGGGGTGCTGACGAACATGCTCGGCTACGACGTCGCCGAGGTGAACGAGGCGGTGCGCCGCCAGCTCGACACCGGGGTGGTGCACACCTCGACCCTCTATCTGATCCGGCAGCAGGTGGAGCTGGCCGAGCGGATCGCCGCGCTCTCCGGAATCCCGGACGCCCGGGTCTTCTTCACCAACTCCGGCACCGAGGCGAACGAGGCGGCGCTGCTGGTCGCCACCAACCACCGGCGGTCGAACCAGATCCTGGCGGTGCGGAACAGCTACCACGGCCGGTCGTACGCGGCGATGGGGATCACCGGGCACCGGAGCTGGTCGGCGAGCAGCCTCAACCCGCTCCAGGTGAGCTGGCTGCACTCCGGTGACCGGCTGCGCGGCCTGCTGGCCCGGTTCGGTCCAGACGAGTACGTCGACGCGGCCGTCGAGGACCTGCGCGAGGTGCTGGCGACCCAGACCAGCGGGGACGTGGCCTGCCTGATCGCCGAGCCGGTCCAGGGGGTCGGCGGGTTCGTGGCCCCGCCGGACGGGCTCTTCGGCGCGTACAAGAAGGTGTTGGACGAGTCCGGCATCCTGCTCATCTCCGACGAGGTGCAGACCGGGTGGGGGCGGACCGGGGAGCACTTCTGGGGCTACCAGGCGCACGGCGTCACGCCGGACCTGCTCACCTTCGCCAAGGGCATCGGCAACGGCTTCGCCCTGGCCGGGGTGGTCGGCCGGGCCGAGGTGCTCGACGAGGTGCACGCGGTCTCCTTCTCCACCTTCGGCGGCAACCCGGTCTCGACGGCGGCCGGCAACGCCGTCCTGGACTACCTGCTCGCACACGACCTCCAGGCCAACGCCGCCCGGGTCGGTGCGGTACTCCTCGCCGGGCTGCGCGAGCTGGCCGACCGGCACGCCACGATCGCCGAGGTGCGCGGCAAGGGGCTGATGCTCGGCGTCGAGTTCGTCCGGCCGGGCAGCACCGAGCCCGATCCTGCGATCACCAACCGGGTGTTCGAGGAGTGCCGGCGGCGCGGCCTGCTGGTCGGCAAGGGCGGCCTCTACGGCAACGTGCTGCGGATGGGGCCGCCGCTGACGCTGACCGAGTCCGAGGCCCGGGAGGGCCTGGCGATCCTCGCCGAGGCCGTCGCGCTGGTCGACGCCGAGGCGGTCGCGGTCGCGGACCGGGCGGGCTAGCCGGATGGGCGGTCGGCCCGGGCGGCGGCGGGCACCGAGCGGAGCAGCCGGAGCAGTCCGGCTCCGGCCAGGTACGCCACCAGCGCGCCGGTAGGCAGGCCGAGGAGGTATTCGCCGCTCTTCGGGGCGACGTTGTTGCTGAACAGCCCGACCACGGTCGCGGCGAAGCCGGACACGACGAGGAGCAGTCGGGGCAGTGGACGGGCGAGCGTACGGCACAGCGCGGCCGGCATGGCGCGGGGCCGGCTGGACGGGCGGCGGGAGCCGCGCAGTTCGATCCGGCCGAAGACGGCGACCAGTACCGCCAGCGCCCCGGCCAGCATGATCAGCCAGGGGATCCGCCAGAGCCACCAGGCGGTGCCGCCGACCGGCGGGCTGGGCAGCGCACCGAGTGCGTCCAGCGCGCCGGCCAGCAGGATCACGGCGGTGAGGTGCCAGAGGAAGATGGTCAGCACCACCGAGTTCACCGCGACGACCAGCATCCACGGGCGGGTCCGGTGCAGCCAGCGCTCGGCCCGGGCCCGGAGCAGCATGATCAGTCCGAGCTGCGCGGTGGCCAGGGCGAGCAGGGCGAGGCTCGGCGGCGACATGTTCTGGATTCGCTGGTCCGGCTGGTTGATCATGCTGGTCGGGTACGGACCGACCAGGGTGAGCAGCAGCAGCGCGGTCAGCCCGACCACGAGCAGCGGCCAGCCGACCCGGGGACGCATCGGCAGGTTCCCGGTCCGCCAGGCGAACCCGACCTGGTGCATGGCGAGCCAGCCGAACAGGAAGTTGCCGTACCCCAGCCGCTCCTCGCCGAGCAGCCGGGCCAGGTCTCCGAGGGCGAGCAGCCCGAGCAGCACCACGGGCACGACCAGGCCGTACCGCTGGTGCAGGGCGTACGTCACCGGGGTCAGCAGCACCACGCAGAGGTACGCGGAGAGGAACCAGAGCGGCACCGTGGCGTACCAGACGACCTCGCGGACCTGGGTCGGGCCGGCGCCGAGCAGCCGGGCGCCGAGTGCGGCGAGGGCGAGCAGCACCAGCAGCACGGTGGTGGGCCGGATCAGCCGCCCGCTCCGGTCGGTCAGCCAGCCGCCGGCGTCACCGCCCCGCCGCCGGTGACCGGTCAGCGAGGCGGCGTTCGCGTAGCCGCCGACCAGGAAGAACAGCGGCATGACCTGGAAGAGCCAGGTGCCGGGTCGGCCCCAGGCGATCTCCTCCAGCGCGTTGTGGCCACGCAACCGCCCCGCGTCGTGCTCGAGGACGGCGATCAGCCAGTGCCCGATCACCACCAGGACGATCGCCACCGCGCGGAGCAGGTCGACGTAGCGTTCCCGCTCGGCGGGCGTGCGGCCGGCGAGCTCCCGCAGGCGGCGCATGTGGCCAGGCTATCTACTCCGTCGGGCCGCCGACGCGCTATGCGACAAGCCGGGTCGATTGCCGGTCCGTAACGGTTCGGCCGCCGGGGCTTGCTGCCGGCACCCTCTTCCGTAAGAATCCTTCAGTAACTTTGCGTTAAGTGAAGACAAGCAACAGCGTTAAGTGAAGACGGCAACAGTGCCGAAGTGGTCCCACCTGTCGAAGCAGCACCACCCGACCCGATGACCCCGAGCCTCGTTGGCGGGCGCCGCCTCCACCGGCTGCGGCGTCCACCTGGACCGGATCCGAGGAGAAGCTATGAAGAGGCGTGACATCCTCCGTCGTACCGCCGCGGCCGGCCTGCTGGCCGTCCCCGCCACCGGCCTGCTGACCGGTTGCGCCCTCGGCGGCGACGACGACAACAGCGGCGGCGAGTCGCTCGAAGGCACGAAGAGTGAGCAGAACCCACTCGGCGTCAAGGAGGACGCGCCGCTCGAGGTGGTCATCTTCAACGGTGGTTTTGGCGAAGAGTATGCCAAAGCCCACCAGGCGATGTACACCGAGAAATATCCAAAGGCGACGATCAAGCACTCCGCGACGCAGGAGATCAACAAGACTCTCCAGCCCCGGTTCGTCGACGGCAGCCCGCCGGACGTGGTGAACAACTCCGGCGGCGGCCAGATCGACTTCAACGGCCTGGTCTCGCAGGGTGCCCTCGCCGACCTCGGCGAGCTGCTCGACGCGCCCAGCCTCGACATCCCCGGCAAGAAGGTCCGGGACACCCTGCTGCCCGGCGTGGTGGACGTCGGCTCGTACGACGGCAAGTTCCTGGTGCTCAGCTACGCCTACACCGCGTACGGCATCTGGTACTCCACCAAGCTCTTCGCCGACCGTGGCTGGCAGTACCCGAAGACCTGGGACGACCACATCGCGCTCTGCAAGCAGATCAAGGCCGCCGGCATCGCCCCCTGGACGTACGCCGGCAAGCACCCCCGCTACATGAGCTGGCCGGTCATCTCGACGGCGATCAAGTTCGGCGGCCCGGACGTGGCGAAGGCGATCGACAACCTGGAGCCGAACGCCTGGAAGTCCGAGGCGATGAAGACGGCGGCGGACGCCTGGTACCAGATCGTCAAGGACGGCTTCATCATGCCCGGCTCGCCCGGCCTCGACCACGTGCAGTCGCAGACCGAGTGGTGCCGGGGCAAGGCCGCCTTCATCTCCTGCGGTTCCTGGCTGGAGAGCGAGCAGGCCAAGGTCACCCCGGCCGGCTTCAACATGTCCGTGGCGCCGACGCCGAGCCTCGGCGCGGGTGACAAGCTGCCGTTCGAGGCGATGCGCGGCACCGCCGGTGAGCCGTTCATGGTGCCGGCCAAGGCCAAGAACCGGGCCGGCGGCCTGGAATACCTGCGCACCATGCTCTCGATGAAGGGTGCCCAGGACTTCACCCGGAAGGTCTCCAGCCTGACCGTGGTGGCCGGCTCCACCGAGGGCATCGACCTGCCGTTCGGGCTGAGCACCGTGGTCAAGGCGCTGGACGCCTCCGGCAGCAACGGCTTCAACTGGGTCTACAACAACTTCTACCGCAAGCTGGAGCGCGAGCTGGTGGACGCCGCCTGCGGCGAGTTCTTCAGCGGCCGGACCACCCCGGCGGAGTTCCTGGACCAGTGCCAGAAGGGCGCCGACCAGATCGCCGGGGACAGCAGCATCAAGAAGTACAAGCGCCAGTAGGCCGTCGGGTCGTCGTCGCGGGGTCGGCCGGTGCCCGGCCGGCCCCAGCGGCGCGGTTGACGCGGGGACAGGTCTTCCCGCGTGGAGTGGGCAGGATTCGGTCCCGTGAAACATGGCAAGTATCCGCTGATCATCACCTTCCTGGTGCCGCCGCTGCTGCTGTACGGCATCTTCGTGCTCTCGCCGTACCTCCAGGCGTTCCAGATCTCCACCACCAACTGGCTGGGCTACTCGGCCAGCGCCGACTACGTCGGGATGGAGAACTTCGCCAACCTGCTGCGCGACGGCGCGATGTGGAACGCGGTCAAGAACAACGCGATCCTGCTGGCACTGCTCCCGGTCCTGACCATCGGACTGGGGCTCTTCTTCGCCAGCATGCTCAACATGGGCGGCCGGCGCGGCAGCGCCGGGGTGGTCGGGGTACGCGGCTCCAGCGCGTACAAGCTGGTCTACTTCTTCCCGCAGGTGCTCTCCGTGGTGATCATCGCGCTGCTCTGGAAGGAGGTCTACCACCCCAACAACGGGCTGCTCAACGCCACGCTACGCGGCATCGGGCTGCCCGCGCCGACCTGGCTCGGTGATCCGCGTACCGCGTTCTGGGCGGTGCTGGCGGTGATGGTCTGGAGCAACGTCGGCTTCTACGTGGTGCTCTTCGGCGCGGCCATGCAGGCGATCCCGAAGGACATCTACGAGGCGGTGATGCTCGACGGCGCCTCCCGGTGGACCACGCTGACCAAGGTCACCATCCCGCTGCTCTGGGACACCGTGCAGGTCGCCTGGATCTACCTGGCCATCGCCGCGCTGGACGGGTTCATCCTGATCCAGCAGATGACCGACGGCGGGCCCAACCACTCCTCCGACGTGATCGGCCTGCGGATGTACAACACGGCGTTCGGCAGCGAGACCAAGTTCGGGTACGCCTCGGCGATCGGCGTGGTGATGTTCTTCCTGACCCTGTCGGTGGCGGTACTGGCGCTGCGGGCCAGCCGCCGGGACCGAATCGAGTACTCGTGACCACCCTGGAAACCCCCGCGTCCGCTCCGCCGACCGCCGGCCCGGACGGCCGGCGCCGCACCGGCGACCGGCCACCCCGCCGCGAGCTGGGCGTGGTGAACGTCTTCTCGCACGGCTTCCTGCTGATCTGGGCGCTGCTGACCACACTGCCGCTGCTCTGGGTCTTCATCAGCTCGTTCAAGAGCGACGGCGAGATCCTCAGCGACCCGTGGGGGCTGCCCGGCGCGCTGCGCTTCGAGAACTGGGCGCGGGCCTGGACCGAGGCGCGGATCGGGCAGTACTTCCTCAACAGCGGGATCGTGGTGGCCGGTTCGCTGACCCTGACCATGCTCTTCGGCGCCGCCGCCGCGTACGTCTTCGCCCGCTACGAGTTCCGCTACCGGCAGGTGTTCTACTACCTCTTCGTCGGCGGGATGATGTTCCCGGTCTTCCTCGCCCTGGTGCCGCTCTTCTTCGTGGTCCGCAACGCCGGGCTCTTCAACAACTGGGTCGGGCTGATCCTGGTGTACGCCGCCTACTCGCTGCCGTTCACGGTCTTCTTCATGACCGCGTTCTTCCGGACCCTGCCGACCTCGGTGGCCGAGGCGGCCCTGATCGACGGCTGCGGGCACTTCCGGCTCTTCTTCCGGGTGATGCTGCCGATGGCCCGGCCGGGCCTGGTCAGCGTGGCGATCTTCAACTTCCTCAGCCAGTGGAACCAGTTCATCCTGCCGCAGGTGCTGATGCAGGGGGACGAGTCGAAATGGGTGCTCGCGCAGGGGCTCGCGGCGTTGGCGGTCAGCCAGGGCTACCAGGGCGACTTCAGCGGGTTGTTCGCCGGGCTCACCCTCGGGATGCTGCCGGTGCTGGCGGTCTACGTGCTGTTCCAGCGCCAGATCCAGTCCGGGCTGACCGCCGGCCAGTTGAAATAGGGCCGGCGGCTGCGGACGGTCCGGGGACGACGTGCCGGGCGCGGGTCGGGGCGGGACGCTGCCCGGGTCAGCCGGTGGCCGGGCCGAGCAGCCGGCGGTGCAGTTCGGCCGGGTCGGTCAGTTCGGGCAGCGGCCGGGCGGCCAGCCAGGCGGCGCCGAGCGCGCCGTCCCCGGCACCGAGCAGCGGCGCGTCCGGCCAGCGTTCGGCCAGCGCCGGGCGTACGGCGTCGGCCAGCGGGTTGTCGCCGGTGAGCAGTCCGCCGCCGAGCACGATCGGGGCGTCCGAGCCGGCGGGCCGGATCCGTTCCACGTTGCCGGCGAGCAGCCGGGCGGCCTCGGCGAGCAGCGCCGTCGCCGTCGGGTCGCCGTCCCGGTCCGCCCGGATCACCAGCGGGGCCAGGGCGGCCAGTTCGACGGCGGGGCGTCGGGTCACCGTCTGGACCAGGACGTCCACGGTGTCCCGGGGCCGGGCGGCGACCTCTGCCGAGCCGAGCAGCTCGGTGAGCACGAGGGTGCCGAGCGGGCCGGGTGTGCGGTGCCGGTCGAGGTCGGCCAGCGTCCGCCGGACGGCCTCCCGACCGAGCCAGAAGCCGCTGCCGGCGTCGCCGAGCAGCCAGCCGTGGCCGTCGGCGACCCGGTCCAGCGCCATGTCGCGTACCTCGGCGGCGATCGCCCCGGTGCCGGCGATCAGGATCGTGCCGTCCGGCTCGGCGGTGCCCGAGGCGTACGCGACGAGGGCGTCGCCGAAGATGTCGTACCGGCAGCGCAGCCCGACCTCCTGCCAGACCCTGTCGAAGGCCAACCGGCCGGCCGGATCGGCGAGCAGTCGACCCGCTCCGGCCAGCCCCATGGCGCCGGCCCAGGCCAGTCCCGGGTCGATCTCGGCGAGCGCGTCGGTGAGCGCCAGGCGGAGCTGTTCGGCGGCCCGCTCGGCGCCGTGGCTGGTCGGGTTGCCGCCGCCGGCCAGCCCGGTGCCGAGGCGCTCTCCGGAGAGCGAGACCACGGTCGCCCGGGTCGAGGTGCCCCCGATGTCGAGCCCCACCACTATGCCGTCGGACATGACCGACAACCACCTTCCGGCCGCGGAGTTGATCGGCGTCCATGCTGGTCGGTACGGCTGTCCGGGGCAAGCCTCGACGGTCCGGGCACCGGGGCGGCTCAGGTAACAGTTTGAAAACTTCACCCATCGTCTTGACAAGGAGGGGGGCTTAGTAAGAACTTTTACCACTAACAGTTAACTTCCTTTTCCGAAAGGCGTGCCCATGGTCGAGCAGGAGGCGGACACCATCGCGGGGACCGCGGTGGTCGACGCCGAACGCGACCGCCGGGCCGCCGCCGGGCTCTCCTCCGCGGACAGCGTGCTGCTCCGGGTCCGGTCCCGGCTCACCGAGTTCACCGGTGCGCTGCGACGGGTGGCCGAGCACGTGCTCAGCGATCCGTCCGCCGCCGCCCGGGCCACCATCGTCGAGCTGGCGGAGCGCAGCGGCACCTCCCCGGCCACGGTCACCCGGTTCTGCCGGGCACTGGGCTTCGAGGGCTACGCCGACCTGCGGCTCGGCATCGCCGCCGAGACCGGCCGGGCGCACACCGCCGGCTGGACCGTCGACATCGGCCGGGAGATCCAGCCGAACGACCCGCTGGAGCGGGTGCTCGGCCAGATCATCGCGGCGGACACCCAGGCGATGCACGACACGGCGGCGCTGCTCGACCTGGCCGAGGTCGAGCGGGCCGCCGAGGCGATCGCCGGAGCCGCCCGGGTGAACATCTTCGGCGCCAGCGGCAGTGCGCTGGTCGGCGAGGAGATGCAGTTCAGCCTGCACCGCATCGGCGTCGCGGCGTGGGCCTGGAACGACGTACACGAGGGGTTGGCCGGTGCCGCACTGCTCCGCAAGGGTGACGTCGCCCTGGGCATCTCGCACACCGGCGTGACCCGCGAGACCATCGAGACCCTCGCCGAGGCGGGCAGCCACGGCGCGACCACGGTGGCGCTGACCGGGTTCCCCCGGTCCCCGCTGGCCGAACTGGCCGACATCGTGCTGCTCACCGCCAGCCAGGCGACCACCTTCCGGCCGGACGCGCTCTCCGCCCGGCACCCGCAACTCGTCGTGCTCGACCTGCTCTACATCGCCGTCGCCCAGCGCACCCACGACCGGGCCCACGCCGCCTTCCAGCGGACCGCCCGGGCGGTGGGCGGACACAAGGCGACCAAGGAGGCGCGGCCGTGACCCGCATCCGACACCGACCCGTCGGGCAGGGGTGGCCGCTGGCCACCCCGGCCCGATCGCTCCCGCGGGAGCGAGTAACCGCACCGCTGGCAGGTCCCGGTCAACCGGAGTCGTCCGGCTGGCCCGACCCGATTCTCAACTGAGGAGATGAAGATGTCCGCAACCTCCGACCACACGTCGGACCGCGTTGATCCGTCGACCATGACCGGGCCGGACCTGCCGGCAGCGCTGGGCAGCAGCCGCCGTACGCTGCTGCGCCGGGCCGCCGCCGCCGGGCTGCTCACCATCCCGGCCGCCGGGCTGCTCGGGGCCTGCGCCACCGGCGGTGACGACGGGGGCAGCACCGAGCAGGAGACCGGGGAGAAGAGCGCCACCAACCCGCTCGGCGTCAAGGAGGACGCCGCGCTGGAGGTGATCATCTTCAACGGTGGCTACGGCGAGAAGTACGCCACCGACGTGCACGAGAAGCTCTACAAGACGGCGTTCCCGAAGGCGGAGATCAAGCACCAGGCGACCCAGGCGGTCTCCACGGTGCTCCAGCCCCGGTTCACCGCCGGTGACCCGCCGGAGTTCGTCAACAACTCGGGCGAGAAGTTCCTCGACTTCGGTGCCCTGGTCAACGACAACCAGCTCCAGGACCTGACCGAGCTGTGGGATGCGCCGTCGGTCGACGACCCGAACAAGAAGGTCCGGGACACCGTCATCCCCGGCGTGGTCGAGCAGGGCATGTTCAACGCCAAGGACGGCAGCCGCAAGCCGTTCGTGCTCTACTACGTCTCCACCGTCTACGGCATCTGGTACTCCGGCAAGCTCTTCAAGGACAACGGCTGGACCGTGCCGACCACCTGGGAGCAGTTCACCGCGCTCTGCGACCAGATCAAGGCCAAGGGCATCACCCCGTTCGGCTACGCCGGGGCGAACGCGGCCTACTACATGTGGAACGTGATCCTGACCCAGGCCGCCAAGGTCGGCGGTCCGGACGTGCTGAAGAACATCGACAACCTGGAGCCGAACGCCTGGAAGGCCGAGCCGGTCATCCAGTCCGCCAAGGCCTGGGCCGAGATCGGCGCCAAGTACGGCGACAAGAGCTTCGAGGGGCTCAAGCACACCGACGTGCAGCTTCGGCAGAACCAGTACAAGCTCGCCTTCTACCCCAGCGGTGACTGGCTGGAGAACGAGCAGAAGAAGGACACGCCGGCCGGCTTCGAGTACCAGTTGATGCCGGTGCCGAGCCTGACCGCAGGGGACAAGCTGCCGGCCGGTGCGATCCGGGCGGCCGGCGGCGAGGGGTACTTCGTCTCGGCCAAGAGCAAGAACCCGCGCGGCGGCATGGAGTACATGCGGCAGATGCTCTCCAAGGCGGGTGCCCGGGGCTTCACCGAGACCGTCGGGGCGGCCACCGTGGTGCCGGCCGGCAGCGAGGGCTACTCGTTCCCGCCCGGCGTGGCCAGCTCGCAGGCGGCGCTGAAGGCGGCCGGGGCGAACGTCTTCAACATGATGTTCGACAACTGGTACAAGGAGCTGGACACTGAGGCCCGGACGGCGACCAACGAGCTGATGTTCGGCCGCGCCACCGCCGAGCAGTGGGCCGACCGGATCCAGAAGCGCGCGGACGCCATCAAGGGCGACAGCAGCGTCGCCAAGTTCTCGCGCTGACCGACCGGAATGGAGTGATCATGCGGCAGGGCAAGTACCCGTTCGTGATCGGCTTTCTCTTCCTGCCGGTCACCATCTACGCGGTCTTCGTGATCGCGCCGTACGCCCAGGCGTTCCAGCTCGCGATGACGAACTGGCGGGGGATCGGCGCGCCGGAGTGGATCGGGTTCGAGAACTTCCAGCGGCTCTTCAACGACACGGCCTTCTGGAAGGCGGTCCAGCACCACGGGATACTGCTGCTTGCCCTGCCGCTGATCACCATCGCCATCGCGCTCTTCTTCGCGTTCCTGCTCAACGTCGGCGGGGGCAGCAAGGGCGGGCAGCGGGTCGGGGTCCGGGGGTCCGCCTTCTACCGGGTGGTGTTCTTCTTCCCCCAGGTCCTGGCGGTGGCGATCATCGCCGTACTGTTCCAGATGGTGTACCGGCCGGACGAGTCCGGCCTGATCAACGGCGTACTGACGAAGATCGGGCTCGATCCGGTCTTCTTCCTGATCAACCCGAACCTCGCCCTCTGGTCGATCATCGGGGTGCTGGTCTGGCAGGCGGTCGGCTTCTACGTGGTGCTCTTCTCGGCCGGGATGGCGTCGATCCCGACCGAGATCTACGAGGCCGCCGAGATCGACGGGGCCAGCAAGATCACGCTGTTCTTCCGGGTGACCCTGCCGCTGCTCTGGGACACCCTCCAGGTGGCCTGGGTCTACCTCGGCATCGCCGCGTTCGACGCCTTCGCCATCGTCGCGGTGCTCTCCGTCGACAGCGGCGGCCCGGACGGCGCCACCACGGTGCTGGCGATGGAGATCTACCGCAACGCCTTCGTCTACGGCCGGGCCGGTTACGCCTCGGCGATGGGAGTGGCGCTGTTCTTCCTGACCATCACCTTCGCGGCGCTCGCGCTGCGGGTGTCCAAGCGGGAGAGCATCGAGTACTAGATGGGACCCCAGATGACGACACAGACCGAGCGCCCGCCGACCGGGCCGGTGCGAAGCAAGCCGGCCGCCGGGGCCGGCAGGGGCCGGGACCGTCGGGTGAAGTCCGAGGTACGGCTGCTCTCCAGCCTGGGTCACGTGGCCCTGGTGGTCTGGGCGGTGATCGTGATCGTCCCGATCCTCTGGACCTTCCTGGCCTCCTTCAAGAACACGGCGGAGATCTTCAGCAGCCCGTGGACCCTCCCGGCCGAGCTGCGCTGGGAGAACTGGGGCCGGGCCTGGACCGAGGCCCGGGTCGGCAAGTTCTTCGTCAACAGCGTGATCGTGGTCTCCTGCGGTGTCTTCGGCACCATGCTGCTGGGCTCGATGGCCGCGTACGTGCTGGCCCGCTACAAGTTCGTCGGCAACCGGGTGATCTACTACCTCTTCGTCTCGGGGCTGGCCTTCCCGGTCTTCCTGGCCCTGGTGCCGCTCTTCTTCGTGGTGGACAACCTCGGACTGCTCAACTCGCACACCGGACTGGTCCTGGTCTACATCGCGTACTCGCTGCCGTTCACGGTCTTCTTCCTGGCCGCGTTCTTCAAGACGCTGCCGACCTCGGTGGCCGAGGCGGGGATGATCGACGGCTGCTCGCACACCCGGCTCTTCTTCCAGGTGATGATGCCGATGGCCAAGCCGGGGCTGATCAGCGTCGGGATCTTCAACATCATCGGGCAGTGGTCGCAGTACCAGTTGCCGCTGGTGCTGCTCTCCAACGCCGAGGACAAGTGGGTGCTGACCCAGGGCATCGCCGACATCTCGGTCAACGCCGGCTACGAGGCGGACTGGTCCGGGCTGTTCGCCGCGCTGACCATGGCCATCCTGCCGATGATCCTGGTCTACGCGATCTTCCAGCGGCAGATCCAGTCCGGCCTCACCGCCGGCGCGATCAAGTAACCCGGCCGACCAGCTCGCCAGGGCACCCCGAGGGACCGGCACCGGCCGGGGTGCCCGACCAGCACGGGCCCCGATCTCTCACGAGGAGATCGGGGCCCGTGCTGCTGCGGTGCCGGGGCGCGCAGAACCGGTCACGGCGACCCGCACGCCTTCGCTGCCTGGGCGGAGTCCGACTCCGACACCGAAGATCCCGGGGGATGCTGCGAGGCCGGGTCGGCATCCTGCCGGAGCGGTCATCATGAACGCATGCCTCTGCTGGTCCCACCGGCCCTGCCCGCCGACTCGCTGCGGGCGATGCGTCAGCCCCGGCTCGCCGCCGACGGCGGCCTGACCCTGCGGCCCTGGCGCGCGGACGACGCCGGCACCGTGCGGGCCGCCTTCGACTGTCCGGAGATCCAGCGGTGGCACCTTCGCCGGATGGACAGCGACGCCGAGGCGCGGGACTGGACGGCCCAGTGGCCGGCCCGCTGGGCGGCGGAGTCGGACGCGAGCTGGGCCGTCGTCGAGGGGTCGGCCGACCGGCCGGTCGGTCAGGTCGGGCTCCGCAACGTCTCGCTGGTCGAGGCGACCGCCGAACTGTCGTACTGGGTGCTGCCCAGCGCCCGGGGCGGTGGCGTCGCCGGGCGGGCGGTCTCGGTGCTGACCCGGTGGAGCTTCGACGTGCTGGGCCTGAACCGGCTGGTGCTGCTGCACGCGGCGGCGAACCTGGCCTCCTGCCGGGTGGCCGGCAAGGCGGGCTACCGCACCGAGGGGTTGCTGCGGCGGGCCATGCTGCACCAGGACGGGTGGCACGACGTACACCTGCACGCCCGGCTGCGCGACGAGGGTGACCGGCCCGCGGAGGACGCCTGACCGGGATGTCGGTCGGTGCGGGCAGAATCGTCTTCGTGCTGGTGGCGGTGGTCCGGGACGAGGACGGCGACGGAGGTCTGCTCCAGCCGTTGCACCCGGACGGCCGTCCCGCCGGCCCGGCCGAGCGGGTCGCCGACCTCGGCGCGGCGGTCGCCGACCGGGAGGCCGCCCGGGGTCAGGGGGGTCCGCCGCGCTGGGTCTGGGCCTCCACCGCCGCGACCTATCCGGGGTTGCTGCGCCAGGGGCACCGGGTGGAGCGCTGCCACGACGTCGAGCTGACCGAGGCGCTGCTGCTCGGCCGGGACGGGCGCTGGGGAGAGCCGCGCGGCCTGGCCGCCGCGTGGGCCCGGCTGACCGGGGCACCGGTGCCGGCCGATCCGCCGCCCCGGGCCGCCGCGCCGCCCGGAGCGGCGCAGGCCGCGCTCTTCGAGGTGGTCTCCGGGCCGCCGCCGCTCGGCATCGACGCGCTGGTCCGGGTCTACGCCGACCAGCAGGCCCGGATCGCGGCGACGCCGCAGCCCGGCCGGTTCCGGCTGCTGGTCGCGGCCGAGTCGGCGGGTGCGCTGATCGCCGCCGAGATGAGCGCGACGGGGCTGCCGTGGCGGGCCGACGTGCACGACGCGCTCCTGGTCGACCTGCTCGGCGAGCCGTCGCCGGTGGGCGGGCCGCCGCGCAAGCTGGCGGAGCTCTCCGCGCGGATCGCCGCCGCCTTCGGGGTACGCCAACTGCACGCCGAGTCGCCCGCCGAGCTGCTCCGCGCCTTTGCCCGGGCCGGCTACGACCTGCCCAGCACCCGCGCCTGGGTGCTGCGCGGGATCGACCACCCGGCGGTTCCGCTGCTGCTCGAATACAAGGAGCTCTACCGGATCTGGACGGCGCACGGCTGGGCCTGGCGGGAGACCTGGGTCCGGGACGGCCGGTTCCGTCCGGAATATGTCCCGGCCGGGGTGGTCTCCGGTCGGTGGGCGACCCGGGGCGGCGGCGCGTTGCAGATTCCGAAGGTGGTCCGGCGAGCGGTGCTGGCCGATCCGGGTTGGCGGTTCGTGGTCGCCGACGCCGGCCAGTTGGAGCCGAGGGTGCTGGCGGCGGTCTCCGGGGATGCCCGGCTCGCCGCCGCCGGTGGCGCGGGCGACCTCTACACCGCGCTGGCCCGGGAGAGCTTCGGCGGCGACCGGGCCCGGGCCAAGCTGGCCCTGCTCGGCGCGATGTACGGCCAGACCGGCGGGGAGGCGATTCCCGCGCTGGCGGTGCTGCGCCGCAGTTATCCGACCGCCTTCGAGTACGTCGAGGCGGCGGCCCGGACCGGCGAGGGCGGCGGGCTGGTCCGGTCGTGGCTGGGGCGGACCTGCCCGCCCGCCTCGGTCTCGGTGCGGGAGTCGGAGGAGGGGGAGGGGCCGGTGGTGGAGTCGGCCGACGTCGACCCGTTCGGGCCGCGTGCCCGGGCCGCGGCGCGGGCACGCGGCCGGTTCACCCGCAACTTCGTGATCCAGGCGACGGCGGCGGAGTGGGCCCTGACCCTGCTCGCCGGGCTGCGCAACGGGTTGGCCGGGCTCGGTGTCGAGCCGGGGGCGGGCCGTCCGGAGCTGGTCTTCTTCCAGCACGACGAGGTGCTGGTGCACTGTCCGGCGGAGCGGGCCGACCAGGTGGCCGCGCTGGTGCACGAGGCGGCGGGGCAGGCCGGGCGGCTGCTCTTCGGCGAGACGCCGGTGCGGTTTCCGCTGGACGTATCGGTGGTGGACTGTTACGCAAATGCGGCATAGTTGCGAATTGGTCCGATTAGTGCCGATACCTGGGTGTCGCCCGCTCGTTGGGACCGGTGTGCGCGCGGCGGGGGTCGCGCGACCGGCGGAAGGTGGCAGTGCTGAGTCGGATCGCAGGAATGATCATCGCCGCGGGCGGGGGACGCCGGATCGGCGGCCCGGAGGCGTTGCTGCACCAGGGGGAGCGACCCCTGGTGAACCAGGTACTCGACACGATGCGTGCGGCGGGCTGCGGCCCGCTGGTCGTGGTCCTCGGGGCCGCGGCCGAGCAGGTACGGGCCACCGCCGACCTCTCCGGGGCGACGGTGGTGGTGAACCGCTCCTGGGGTACCGGGATCGGCTCGTCGATCCGACTCGGGCTGGACGCCGTACCGGACCGGCGGATCGAGGCGGTCGTGGTGGTCCCGGTGGACATGCCGGGGCTGACCGAGGCGGCGGTACGCCGGGTGGCGGCGCTGCCCTATCCGGAGGCCCTGGTCTGCGCCACCTACGACGGGTTGCGCGGCTATCCGATGCTCTTCGGCCGCCGGCACTGGGCCGGAATCGCCGCGCTGGCCAACGCCGACGTCGGGGCCCGACCGTACCTGATGGCCCACAAGGACGAGATCGTCGACATCGCCTGTGACACGGTGGCGGACGGCAGCCGGGCGAACACCCCGGAACTGCTCGCCGCCTGGGGGTTGACCGTCCCGGTCCCGGCCCAGCGGGTCGCGGTCTGAGTCCGGCGGTGCCGCCGCGAGATGTCGCGGTGGCACCCCGGACGCGGCGACGGTTCCGCCCGACGGGCGACGCCTCCTCCGACGCCGCCCCGGGGTTCAGACCTCGATGTTGAACCGCTCCAGCACGGAGGGTGCGACCAGGCCGACCGCGGAGAGGATCGAGATCACCGTGAAGGCGCCACGCAACACGATCGTCTCCACCTTGCCGCCCACCTTGACGGCGATCTTGTTCGGGATGCCGATCATCATCCACATCCGCCGCTTGATCGGCACCGGCCAGAGGATCGGCACTCCGTTGCTGGTGATGATGTCGCCCATGATGTGCACGAAGCAGCCGACCCCGACCGCCAGCCCCAGCATCGGATAGCCCCGGTCGCCGGGCAGGTGCAGGAAGGTGAAGTACGCCGCGGCCAGCGACACCAGCGTCACGATCACCCAGCCGGCCCGCTTCGCCCACTCGTCGAAGAGCCCGCGCAGCGCCAGACCGATCATGAAGAACAGGATGCCGATCACGGCCCACTTGCCGTACGCGGTGCAGAGCGCGGTGGTGCCCCAGCCGACCAGGAAGGTGAACGGCAGCGTGTGGGTCAGCGTACGGTGGCCGTTGTTGCGGTGCGGGTCCTTGCTCAGCTTGGTGGCGTGGTAGACGCCGAGGGAGATCTTCTCCATCACCTCGGCGAAGAAGAGCGACACCACCCCGAAGGTGCGGGCGACGGTCGCCCCGCCCTGGTTGCGGGTGACCTTGCCGGACATGTCGAGGTCGGGGAAGAGCGCCCCGCCCGCGCAGACCGCCGTGCCGACCGCGATCGCCAGCGGCGACTGCTCGTAGCCGGCGAAGTAGTCCAGCCCCCAGGACCCGGCCAACCAGACCGCGGCACCGGACAGCGCATGGGATGGCCCCATCATCGTCGTGCATCCTCCCCCGGGTACATCCCGCACGGCTGGCGACACTGTGCCAAACCAAAGATCGCTAGGCAATCACCGTTTGATCCACAGTGCTGTCACCGACGTCACGGTCCACTCCACCGCCTCGCGGCGGCGTGGTCAAACGCGTGTTCGATTCGGAACGCCCGGCAGGTCAACCGTGGTGTGCGGCGGTGCGTGCCCGGACGCTCCGGGCGGTGCGGCGACGCTCGGAAAACCGTGTCGGCAACCGGACTCCGGCGTGTCGCCGGGTCGGGGCGCGACCGGGCTCAACCGACCGGCCGGAAGCTGGTCTGCACCATCCGCAGGTAGCTCTGGTTGACGCCCCAGTCGAACTCCCGGGTCAACCACGAGACGGTGTACGCCCGCCCGGCCGACGTGTTGATCAGCATCCGGGCGGCCTGTACCCGGACGCCGTGCGGGTTGGTCCACCGGCACTCCCAGATCGCCCCGCCGTCCCGGATGTCCAGCGGCCCGATGGCGACCTGCTCGTACCCGGCCAGCAGGCCGGCGCCGATGAGTCGGCGCTCCTCCGCGAGCCAGTACCGCTCGCCGTCCCGGGTCGCGGGGGTGCTGGGATCGATGGTGATCATCCGCCCGGTGCCGACCACCGGCTCCCGGAAGCAGACCACCGTGCCGTCGGTGTACCGGCGCCAGCCGACCGGTACGGCGATCCGGAAACCGACCGCGTCGGTGTACCAGGTCCAGTGCTCGACGAGTCCGAAGCGTTCGCCCGGCGGGCGCGGTGCGGCGGTCACCGGCACGGTCTGCTCCGGCGGCGGCGCACACGGGAACGCGCGGACCACCTCCGCCGTCGGCCGGCTGCCCGACGCCTCCGGCGGCACCTCGCCGACCCGCTTGGCCCGCACCGTCAACGCGGTGCCCAGCGCGGCCAGCAGGGTCAGGGCCAGCGCGGTGGCCCCGATCCGCGAGACCCGCCCGCCGAGACGCCGTGGGCGGCGGTCGCCGCCCGGCGGTTCCGGCCGCTCGGGATCCGGTCGCGGCTCCGGGCCGCGCCGCGCACCCCGGACCGGGTGCGGCAGCCGCTCCGACCCCCGCCGTGGCCGCTCCGCGGCAGCCGCTCCGGCCGGCTCCGGCCGGCCGTCCGGGTCGGAGGGTCCGGCGGAACTGGTTGAGGGGTCCGGCTCGACCGGCTCGTCCGGTCGAACCGGACCGTTCGGCTGCGCCGGCCAGGCGGGGCGCTGGTTCGGCTGGGGGCGCCGGTCCGGCCGCGCACGCTGGTGCGGCTGCGCACGCTGGTTCGGCGGCCGTCGCCGAGCCGGACGGTCGCCCGGGGCTTCCTCCGGAGCGGACCGGCCGGCGTCCGGCGGGGCCGGCGTCCGGGGGGCGGGACCACGGGCCAGGGCGAGAGGGTACCGGCCGGAGCGGGGCGGCGGCTCGGCGATCCGGCGCAGCATCCGTTCCACCTCGTCGGCGGTGAGGCGCTGCCGGGGATCACGGCGGAGCAGTCCGGCCAGCACCGGGCGGAGCGGGCCGGCCAGCCGGGTCGGGTCCGGCGGCGCCACCGCCAGCGCGGTGAGCGTGGCCATCGTGGTCGATCGGTGGTACGGCGACCGGCCCTCCACCGCGGCGTACAGGGTGGCGCCCAGCGACCAGAGGTCGGACTCGACGGTGGACGACCCGTCCGCCGCCCGCTCGGGCGAGACGTACTGCGGTGACCCGATCACCACGCCGTCGCGGGTCAGTGCCCCGTCCCCACCGTCCACTGTGGCCAGCCCGAAGTCGGTGAGTACCACCCGGCCGTCCTCGGCGATCAGCACGTTGTGCGGCTTGACGTCCCGGTGCAGTACCCCGGAGGCGTGCGCGGCGCACAGCGCGGCCAGTACCGCCAACCCGACCTCGGCGGTCCGCACCGGGGACAGCGGCCCGTCCGCCTCCAGCACCTGCTGGACCGAGCGGGACGGGACGTACTCCATCACGATCCACGGGGAGTCGCCGTCCTGCACGACATCGTAGATCCGGACCACGTTGGGGTGGTTGAGCCGGGCGGCGATCCGCGCCTCGCGCAACGTCCGGCAGCGCACCTCGTCGCGCTCGTCCGGAGTCATCCAGTCCGGCGGCACCACCTGCTTGACCGCGACCGGGCGGCGCAGCATCTCGTCGTGGGCCAGCCAGACCCACCCCATCCCGCCGGTGCCGATGGTGCGCAACAGCAGGTAACGATCGGCGATCCGCTCCTGATACACCGTCCGCGTCCCCTCTGATACCCGCCGTACACGATAGCGAGCGGGGGGTGTCGCCCGCATCAACTCCCACGGATGGGCACCGCTGGGGGACGGTGCGCGGCGGGCGACCCGGGCGCGGGTCAGCAGGCGGCGCCGTCGAGGGCCAGCAGGTTCCCGTCGGGTACGACGATCCGCCCCGTCCCGCCCCCGGCCCGGGTCCGCGGCGCCGGGCCGGCGGTCGCCGCGCTGGCGTAGACGGCGGCGGTCCGGGCGGCGATGCTCGCCCAGCCGTACCGTTCGGCGACCATGGTGCGGGCCCGGCGGGCCACCCCGCGGGCGAAGACCTCGTCGCCGAGGAGCGAGTCGACGGCACCGGCCAGCGCGTCCGGGTCGCTGTGCGGGAAGGTCACCCCGGTCACCCCCGGCTCGACGATCTCGGCCAGCCCGCCGGTGGCGGCGACCGCCAGCGGCGCCCCGGCGGCGGCCGCCTCCAGGGCCACCATCCCGAACGGTTCGTAGAGGCTCGGCACCACCGTGGCGTCGGTGGCGGCCAGCACCGCCGGCAACTGCCGCTCGGTCATGAACCCGGCGAAGCGTACGCTGCGGTCCAGCCCGAGCCGGTGCGCCTGGTCCTGCAACTCCTGCCGGTACGGCCCGTCCCCGGCGATCACCACCCGCAGCTCCGGGTGCCGCTCCCGCAACCTCGGCACCGCGTGCACCAGGTGCTGTACGCCCTTCTCGTAGACCAGCCGTCCGGCGAAGCCGACCAGCGGCCCGGCACCGGCGTACCGCCTGCGGGCGGCGGCGACCGCCCGGGGCTGGGCCGACCAGGCCCGGTCGTCGACCCCGTTCGGCACCACCTCGACGTGCCCGTCCGGGAGCCCGAACAGCGCCTTCACCTGGTCGCGCATGTAGCCCGAGCAGGTGATCACCCGGTGCGACTCGTGGCCGAGCCAGTGCTCGACCGAGTGGATGGTCCGGTTCATCTCGTCCGGCAGCCAGCCCTGGTGCCGGCCCGCCTCGGTGGCGTGGATCGTGGTGACCAGCGGGATGTCCAGGTGGTCGGCGAGGTTGATCGCGGTGTGCGCGACCAGCCAGTCGTGGGCGTGGATCACGTCGTAGTCGCCGGTCCGGGCGGCCCGCAGCGCGGTCCGGGTCAGCGTGTGGTTGAAGGCCATCGTCCAGGCCAGCAGGCTCGGGGTGGCCAGCGGGAAGCCGACCGGGTCCTCGGGGGCGCGCAGCACGTGCACGCCGTCGACGTACGCCTCCACCGGGGCGCCCTCGCCGTGCCGGGTGACCACGGTGACCTGGTGCCCGGCGGCGGCGAGCGCGGTGGCCAGCGCGTGCACGTGCCGGCCGAGCCCGCCGACCAGCACCGGCGGGTACTCCCAGGAGAGGATGAGCACCTTCAGCGGGCGGGCCGCGGGGAAGTTGACGACCTCGGCATTCGGTGACATGGCCCGGCCCCCTTTGAATTGATTTCCACGCAGGCGCGTAGCGGCACCTGTTACGGGTGCCTACGCGTCATTGGTTGGGGCCAATACTGCCGGTGCCGGGAAAACCGGTGAAGACGTACCCGTTGCCGGTATGTAACGCCGCCCGGTCAGTTCCGTCGTACCCGTAGAAGTTCCGCCACCGACCAGGCCTGGAACGGCGCCCCGGTGGCGCCGTGCGGCGGTGCGGCGTCGGCGGTCTCGCTCACCGAGCCGAGCCCGTACTCGGACAGGTGCGCCTCCAGCCCGGCGAAGAGTTCGCCGACCGGCAGCCCGGCCCGGCGGCAGGCCTCCGCGTACGGGCCGATCAGCCAGGGCCAGACGGTGCCCTGGTGGTAGCCGGAGTCCCGCTCGGCGGGGCCGCCCCGGTGCCGTGGCAGGTAGCCGGGGCTGTCCGGGGCGAGGCTGCGCGGGCCGAGCGAAGTGAGCAGGGCCGCGCCGATCCGGCGCAGCGCCGCCGGATCCGGGTCGAGCGGCGCGTACGGCAGCGACCAGGCCAGCAACTGGTTCGGCCGGAGCAGGTCGTCGTCGTGCCGGCCGTCGGCACCGCGCGGATAGGCCGGCGGCGGGGCGTCGACGACGTCGTGGAGCCAGCCGCTCGGGGCCGGGAAACGCCGCCGGAACGCCGCCCGCGCCCTCGCGTGCGCGGCCGGTGCGGCACCGGCGTCCTCGCCGAGCAGCCCGGCCAGCTCGGCGATCGCCGCCAGCCCGTTGACCCAGAGCGCGTTGACCTCGACCGGCTTGCCGGCCCGCTGGGTCACCGGCTCGCCGTGCACCCGGGCGTCCATCCAGGTCAGCGCCTCTCCGGGGGAACCCTGGGTGAGCAGCCCGTCGGCCGGGTCGGCCACGATGCCGTACCGGGTGCCCCGCAGGTGGCCGTCGACGACCGCGCGCAGCGCCGGCAGCAGTTCGGCGGCGAGGTCGCTGTCCCCGCTGACCGTCACGTGCCGGGCCACCGCGTGCAGGAACCACAGCGTCCCGTCCACGGTGTTGTACTCCACCCGCCCGGTGTCGGCGGTGTTCGCCAGCATCCCCTCCGACAGGGTCCCCGCGTACGCCCGGAGCAGCTCCCGCCCCTCGTCCGCCCGGCCGGTGCCGAGGAACAGCCCCTCGTACGCGATCATCGTGTCCCGGGACCACGCGCCGAACCACGGGTAGCCGGCCACCACGTCCGGCCCGCTGCCGGTGCCGACCACGAAGGCGTCGGCGGCCAGGGTCAGCCTCGCGGCCACCGCGTCGGCCGGCTTTCCGGCCGCCACCACCCGGCGGTTGCGCCGCCGGGCCGCCTCGATCAGCTCGTCGGCCGGCGGCGGCTCCTCGGCCAGGTCGCCGGCCCAGGCGAGCACCGAGACGGTGTCGCCGGGGTGGTGCAGCGCGCCGGTGAACCGGCCCGCACACCAGAGGTCCTCGTCCGGATTCAGCCCCCGGGCCGCCTCCTCCCGGTGGTGCACCCCGTGCCACCACTGGCCCTCGGTCACCCACTCCGGCCCGGCCAGCCGGAACGCGTCCTCGATCACCGCGCCGCCGGCCACCGGCTCCACCTTCGGTGCCGGACCGTCCGCGCGCCGCTCGGCGTGGCCGTCCCGCCAGGTCACCGCCGCGGCCAGGCCGAGCCGGGCCGGGCCGCCGGAGACCAGCCGGTGCCGGACCGCCAGGCAGGACCGGCCGTACGCCATCGCCAGCTCGCGCTCCAGCACCAGGTCGCCGATCCGCCACCGCCAGCGCGGCAGGCCGTCGACCAGGTCGAAGCGTTCCAGCAGCTCGAAGCCGCGCGGGTCGACGTCGCCGGAGCGCCACTCGTGCGCGCCGAGCCGGACCACCGCGCCGGAGGGCAGCAGCAGCTCCGGGTCCAGGCTGACCAGCCCGAGCCGGCGGGCCGCCGGGGTCTGGCCGGCCACCATCAGCAGCCCGTGGTACCGCCGGGTACGCAGCCCGCTCACCGTGCCCATCGCGTACCCGCCGAGGCCGTCGGGGAGCAGCCACTCCCGGTCGGCGCCGGCCTCCAGGTGACCGCAGACCCGCGGCCCGAACTCGATCGGCAGCATGGCGCCCATGATGCCCGCTCGGCCGACCCGGCACACCGACGGTGCTGACGGTCACCGCGATCGTCGCCCGGGTGAGCGGGGACGATCGTTGCCGGGGTGAGCCGGGGGCGATCGTTGGCCGGGTGAGCCGGGAGCGATCACAATGATCGGAAGGACGACCGCGGGGGAGCGGTCGGATGACGGGCGGGAGTCGGATGGACGACGGGCAGGACGCGGAGCGTACCGGGCTGGATCCGGAGCGTGCCCGGCTGGCCGAGGCCGACGCCGGCGGGGAGCCGTGGCGGGCCTGGGGACCCTACCTGGCCGAGCGGGCCTGGGGCACGGTCCGGGAGGACTACAGCGAGCACGGCACCGCCTGGGACTACTTCCCGCACGACCACGCCCGGTCCCGGACCTACCGCTGGAACGAGGACGGGATGGCCGGGGTCTGCGACGAGTGGCAGACCTTCTGCTTCGGCCTGGCGCTCTGGAACGGCGCGGACCCGATCCTCAAGGAGCGGATGTTCGGGCTCGGCGGTGACGGCGGCAACCACGGCGAGGACGTCAAGGACTACTGGTGGTACCTGGACTCCACCCCGACGCACTCCTTCATGCGCTGGCGCTACCACTACCCGCAGGCCGCCTTCCCCTACGACGAGCTGGTCGCGGTCAACGCCGCGCGCGGCCGGGACGAGGTCGAGTACGAGCTGGTCGACACCGGGATCTTCGACGACGACCGGTACTGGGCGGTGACCGTCGACTACGCCAAGGCGTCCCCGACCGACATGTGCATCTCGATCACGGCGGCGAACCGGGGCGACGAGGCGGCCACCCTGCACGTGCTGCCGATGCTCTGGTTCCGCAACACCTGGTCCTGGGGGCTGCCCGGCCGCGACCAGGTGCCGAAGCTGCGCGGCACCCCGGGCCGGCTGGTCGGCGAGCACTGGGTGCTCGGCCAGATCGTGCTGGAGGGCGACGGTGGGCCGGCCGCGCTGGTCTGCGACAACGAGACCAACACCGAGCGGCTCTGGGGACTGCCGGGCCGCAGCGCGTACCCGAAGGACGGCATCAACGACCACGTGGTCAACGGTGCCGACACGGTCAACCCGGCCGGTGAGGGCACCAAGGGGGCGCTGCACTACGTGCTGGAGGTACCGGCCCGGAGCGAGGCGCGGATCAAACTCCGGCTCACCCGGACCGCCCCGCCACCGGCCAGCGAGCCGGCGCCCCCGCTCGACCTCGGCGCCGAACACGACCAGGTGATGGCGACCCGGCGGGCCGAGGCGGACGAGTTCTTCGCCCGGCTGATCCCGGACGGTGCCTCCCGGGAGGAGGCGTTGGTGGCCCGGCAGGCGATCGCCGGGCTGATGTGGGGCAAGCAGTTCTACCACTTCGACGTGCAGCAGTGGCTGACCGGTGACCCGGCCGCCGCGCCGCCGCCGGAGGGGCACCGGCACGGCCGGAACAGCTCCTGGCGGCACATGAACAGCTTCGACATCATCTCGATGCCGGACCCCTGGGAGTACCCCTGGTACGCCGCCTGGGACCTGGCGTTCCACTGCGTCACCATCGCCCGGGTCGATCCCGGCTTCGCCAAGGCGCAACTGCTGTTGCTGCTGCGTGAGTGGTATCTGCACCCGAACGGGCAGATCCCGGCGTACGAGTGGGCGTTCGGCGACGTGAATCCGCCGGTGCACGCCTGGGCGGCGCTGAAGGTCTTCGAGATCGACGGTGGCCGGGACTTCGACTTCCTCGCCCGGATGATGCACAAGCTGCTGCTGAACTTCACCTGGTGGGTCAATCGCAAGGACATCGGCGGCAACAACGTCTTCGAGGGCGGCTTCCTCGGGCTGGACAACGTCGGCCCGTTCGACCGGTCGGCCGCGCTGCCGGTGGCCGGGGTGCTGGAGCAGTCCGACGGCACCGGCTGGATGGCCATGTACGCGCTGAACCTGCTCGACATGGCGCTGATCCTGGCCGTGCACGACCCGACGTACTCGGACATCGCGACGAAGTTCTTCGAGCACTTCGCGTACATCGCGGCGGCCGCCTACGACCAGGGACTCTGGGACGAGGAGGACTGCTTCTTCTACGACGTACTCCGGCTGCCGGACGGGACCAGCACGCCGCTGAAGGTGCGCTCGGTGGTCGGCCTGCTGCCGCTGGCCGCGATCACCCGGCTGACCACCGCCACCCTGAACCGGCTGCCGGAGCTGACCGCCCGGCTGCGCTGGTTCCTGGCCAACAAGCCGGAGTACGCCCGGGTGATCGGCGGTCGGCGGCTCGGCGGGGACGGGCGGCAGCAGCGACTGCTCTCGATGGTCGGCCCGGACCAGGTGGTCCGGCTGCTCGCCCGGATGCTGGACGAGGAGGAGTTCCTCTCCCCGTACGGGCTGCGTACGCTCTCCAAGCGGCATCTGGAGCGGCCGTTCGCGGTGGAGTTGGGCGGGCAGGAGTTCACCGTCGGCTACGAGCCGGCCGAGTCGACCTCGGGGCTCTTCGGCGGCAACTCCAACTGGCGCGGCCCGATCTGGATGCCGACGAACTTCATGCTGATCTCGGCGCTCCGGGACCACGCGGCGTTCTTCGGCGACGACCTGCTGGTCGAGTATCCGACCCGGTCGGGCAGCAAGCACACCCTGACGGAGATCGCGGACGATCTCTCCGCCCGGCTGATCGCGCTCTTCGTGCCGGACGACTGGGGGCGCCGGCCGATCTACGGCATCGCCGAACTCTTCCAGACCCATCCGGACTGGAAGGACCTGATCGCCTTTCCGGAGTACTTCCACGGGGACAACGGGGCCGGGCTCGGCGCCTGGCACCAGACCGGCTGGACGGCGCTGGTCGCCGACCTGATCCTGACCCTGCGCCGATAGTCCCGACCGGGCCCAGGTAACGGCCGTGCCCGGTCCAGATGCCGACTGACCTGCTGTCAGTTACTGTCCGCCAGGATTCAAATACTCCTCGTAGTGTCCCGTTCAGCCGTTTTCCGGGGCGGCGTCGCGGCACCGTCGCGCGGGCCCCGGCCACCGGCAGGAGGGGAGAAGAATGGCGATGAGAATTGCCAGCACATCAGGTCAGCGGCGACGGACGGGAAGACTCGCCGTCGGACTGGCCGTGGCGGTGAGCGCCGGGCTGCTCGGCACGGCGGTGGCACCGGCAGCCGCGGCACCGGCCGACGGCACCATCCGGCACGCCGGTGGCGCCACCGCCGTCGCCGGAAGCTATCTGGTGGTACTCGAGGAGGCGTCCGTCAGCGCCGACTCGGTGACCGGCCGGGCCGGCGTACTCGCTGCCAAAGCCGGCGGGAAGGTGGCCCGCACCTACCGGCACGCGCTGCGCGGCTTCGAGTTCACCGGCTCGGCCGAGGCGGCCCGGCGGCTCGCCACCGACCCGTCGGTCGCGTACGTCGAACAGAACCACCGGGTCCGGCTCACCGGTACGCAGACCCCGACCCCCTCCTGGGGTCTGGACCGGATCGACCAGCGCCCGCTGGCCCTGGACAACAGCTACACCTACCCGAACACCGGCAGCGGGGTCCGGGCCTACATCATCGACACCGGGATCCGGCTCACCCACCAGACCTTCGGCGGCCGGGCGGTCTCCGGCTTCGACGCGATCGACGGCGGGTCCGCCACCGACTGCCAGGGGCACGGCACCCACGTCGCCGGGACCGTCGGCGGTGCGGAGTACGGGGTCGCCAAGGACGTCACCCTGGTCGCGGTACGGGTACTGGACTGCACCGGCGGCGGCACCTACGCCCAGGTGATCGCCGGCGTCGACTGGGTCACCGGCGACCACGACCCGGGCGAGCGCGCGGTGGCGAACATGAGCCTCGGCGGCCCGGCGAACAGCGCCGCCGACGCGGCGGTGGCGAACTCGATCGCCGACGGCGTCAGCTACGCCGTCGCGGCCGGCAACGAGGACGCCGACGCCTGCGGCGGCTCACCGGCGAGCGTCCCCGCCGCGATCACCGTGGCGGCCACCGGCGGCTTCCCCGGCGGCCCCGGCCGTACCGACGCCCGGGCCACCTTCTCCAACCACGGCACCTGCGTCGACATCTTCGCCCCGGGGGTGGCGATCGTCTCCTCCACCATCGACAGTGACACCTCCAGCGGGCCGGGGGACGGCACCTCGATGGCCTCGCCACACGTGGCCGGTGCCGCCGCGCTCGTACTGGCGCAGAACCCGTCGTACACCCCGCAGCAGGTCCGCGACCTGCTCGTCACCTCCGGCACCCCCGGGCTGGTCACCGATCCCGGCCCCGGCTCGCCGAACGTCCTGCTCCACGTCGCCGACGTCCGGCCACCCACCCACGACTTCGCCCTCACCGTCGCCCCGGCCACCGGCTCGGCCGGACCGGGCGGCGCGGTCACCGCGACGGTGAGCACCCGGGTGACCGCCGGTTCCGCCCAGACCGTCGCGCTGAGCGTCACCGGACTGCCGAGGGGCGTCACCGCGACGTTCAGCCCGGCCTCCGTCGTCGCCGGCCGGTCGTCGGTGATGACGATCCGGATCGGCTCGGCGGCGGTGCCCGGCAGCTACCCGCTGACGGTCACCGGCACCGGCCCGCACGTCACCCGGACCGCCCGGTACACGGTGACCGTCACGAACCCGGTCGGCTGCACCGGCACCAACAACACCGACGTCGCGATCCCGGACCTGTCGACGGTGCAGAGCCCGGTGACCATTACCGGCTGCCCGGGCCGGGCATCGGCGTCGAGCACCGTCCGGGTACGGATCCTGCACACGTTCCGCGCCGACCTGGTGGTCAGCCTGCTGGCGCCGGACGGCAGCGTCTACGTGCTGCACAACCGGACGGGCGGCGGTGAGGACAACATCGAACAGACCTTCCGGGTCAACCTCTCCACCGAGACGGCGAGCGGCCGGTGGCGGCTCCAGGTGCAGGACAATGCCGGTGCGGACGTCGGTCACATCGACATCTGGACACTGAACCTGACAGCCGGTGCGCCGACCGCCTGCGCCGGCAGCAGCGCCACCCCGGTGGCCATTCCGGATCTCGGTACGGTGCAGAGCACCATCGTCCTCGCCGGCTGCTCGGGCAATGCCTCGACGACCAGCGTGGTCGCCGTGCGGATCACGCACGGTCGGGTCGCCGACCTGGTGGTCCGGTTGGTCGCTCCGGACGGTAGCTCCTATCTGCTGCGCAACCGGGTCGTCGGCGGATCACCGATCAACGCGGTCTACCTGGTGAACCTGTCGACCGAAGCCCGCAACGGCAGTTGGCGCCTGCGGGTGCAGGACGCGGCCGCCCCGTACTCCGGACGCCTGGACACCTGGTCCCTGACCCTCTGACGCGGGTGGCGGTGCCCCGGCGTGCCCCCGCACGCCGGGGCACCGCGACTTGCGCCGCCCGCTCCGGGGAAGATCGCGCTACTTCCCGTCATTGGTGGCCTCGCCCGCTGGTCGAAGGCACTCTTTCCGGGAAGTAGCGCGAGCCGCGCACCGGTCAGGCGGCGGTGGACCAGATGGCGGTGAAGCCGGCCGCCTCACCGGCCAGCCAGCGTTCGACCTGGTCGGGGCGGACGGCGGGGTCGCGGTGGTGCACGACGCCCCGGCGTACGTCGACCAGCACCGGCTCGGCACCGGGCAGCACCTGCTCCATCTGCCGGCCCATCAGGTGCAGGGTGGCCAGCAGTGCCTCCTGGCTGGGCGGCTGCTCGTCGAAGTGCAGCCGGACGGCCTCCCGCCGGCCGTCGTCGTAACGCAGCCCGAGGTGCGGGTTGACCTTCACCGGCAGGTCGCCGACCATCCCGAGGGCGTCGTGGGTCTGGGCGAGGTTGACGGTCGACAGGTCGCCGAGCGAGTGCAGGTAGCTGATCGCGCCCGGAACCAGCGCCTCGTAGAGCGGACGCCAGCGCGGCTTCACCACCCCGGCGATCTCCGTCAGGTGACGGCCACCGGTCCGGAAGGCGATGTCGGTCTTGAGCGCCTTGACGAGCTGCCCGTGCGGGTTGAAGCCGGAGCGGCTCGCGCGTTGCTTGCGCAGGCCGCCGACGAAGGTCGCCTTGGCCGGCCCGGTGCGGTCGACGTAGCGGGTGAAGGCGAGCAGGGTGGCGTAGGGGAGGGGGGTGGCAGTGGGCGCGGTGGCGACAGACTCTGGCACGGCTGTCCTCCCAGTTCAGAAGCCGTTTTAGTACACACATTCTAATTGATTTCCGCCGCTCCGCCCAGCCCAAATGGGTCGTACCGGATGTCGCGTCCGCGCGAATCCTGCGAGTGTCCGGGAAAGTCTGCGAGTGATCTTGCGAGCCGTCCGGAACAGGTTGCGAGTCACCCGTACGCGCCGAGTTGGTCGCCGGGAAACGGCGTCAACGGAGTGCAGGATGCCGTGGTATGAGCGTCGATTCTCCGACGGGCCCCAGGGCGGTGGTGCCGGTGGCCCGGAACCGGGCGCGGATGCCGGCCGGGCGGTTGAACTGCCTGAACGTCCGGCTGGCGGACGAGGAGATGCGTGAAGTCTCTGCGGCGGCCCGCCGGGCGGGTTTGACTCCGACCGGGTACGCGGGAGAGGTCGCGGTCGCGGCGGCCCGGGCGGATGCCCAGGGTAGCGCCGCCGGAGCCACGCGGGCCGAGTTGGCACGGGTGCAGCGGGAGGTGTTCGCCGTGCGGGCTGCGCTGGTCAGCGCGGCGCGGTCGATCGCAGGCGGCTGTCGACCTACCCCACGTGTCGGATCAGCATTCCACCTACGGCACGAAGGTAATCGTGCCAACCACCCGCGAGGCGCATTACGTACTGGACGACTTCCTGGGTAACGCCATCGACCTGCCGATTGCCGAGCATCGGTTCGGCCGTTGATCAATCTCCGCGAGGTTTGACCGCATCTCCATCCCGAGGTCACCTCACGAACGGCGGCTGCCGTGCTATCCCAGGCCGTAGGCCACAAGGGCGGCGTCGAGCATGCGTTCCTGCTGATCCGCCGGGTAGGCAGCGGGATCCGCGGCGGCGAGAGCCGCGACACCCTCGGTCATTGCGATCAGACCCAGGGCGACCACGCCGACCTGATCGACCGGCCAGTCCGGGGCAGCCGCGGCGACCAGCCGCTCTACGCGTTGCCGCCAGGCTCGGTTGTTGCGGCGGTGCATGCCGATCAGTTCGGCGTCCGCCACCGCCGCAGCCAGGAAGCCCAACCAGACGATGCTCCAGTTGGTCGTCTCCGGATCGGTCGCCATGCCCTGGCGGAGGACCGCGCGCAACGCCGCCCGCGGCGAGGTGGCCGCGGCCTCGAGTGCCTCGACCCGCTGCCGGGTGGTGTCGTGCAGAAGTTGCCGGGCGTGTAGCAGCAGCGCTCGACGGTTCGGGAAGCGGTGCATAACCAGGCCCGTCGTGCAGCCGGCCGCCGCGGCGACCGCGCGCACTGTCAGCTTTTCCAGGCCCTGTTGCGCGAGCACAGCCCAGACCGCGCGCGACAGCGCCTCGCCCTGGGCCGCTCGGTCCGCAGGCAGTGACACGACTCTCACCTCCTCGTGGTCGTAACGAATGTTACCGTAACGCTTGTTACCGAGCATTGATGAGGAGCGGCATGACCTGGATCATCGCGCAGCGGCCGTGGACCGATCCGGTGGGCGAGGCGTTACGTGTGGCGCAGAAAGCCGAACTCGACCTCCGCTACGGTACCGATGACCACGAGCCCGGCACGCCGCCGACGGCCGACAACATCGACCTGTTCCTGGTCGCGGTCGACGAAGCCACCGGCCAACCGCTCGGCTGCGCCGCGCTGCGCCGCCTCGACCCGGTCACCGTCGAGGTGAAGCGGATGTACGTGGTACCGAAGAGTCGCGGCTCGGGGGTGGCGACCGACTTGCTCCGAGGGCTGGAGGAGGCCGCACGGGAGCGCGGTTGGACGACCATCCGGCTGGAGACCGGCCCGGGCCAGCCGGACGCGATGCGCTTCTACGAGCGCGAGGGCTACCGCGAGATCCCGCTGTTCGGCGCGTACGTGGGCTCCGACCACTCCGTCTGCTACGAACGCGTCCTACCTGATGGAGCCATCCCGGCCGCAGCCCCACAGCGCAGCTCCGATCACGCGGTGGCCGCTCCTGCATACCGGCCCTGACCTGGATCCCAAACGGCGGCTGCCACCACTTCGACTGCGCTTACGGTCAGGTCGCCACCATCAGCTCTTGTGAAAGCGAGAACCCGTGTCAGCGTCCAACCCCCCGTCGCCGGTGATCACGCATTTCGCGGCCCGAGCCGGCGACCACAACGACCGGGCCATGCAGGCGTCGGGAATGATCGCAGCCGAACTCGCCACTCGGCTGGGTTCAGCACCGGTTGTCATCGGGTCACCCGAACCCGCGCTGTGCACCAACTGGGAAGAAGAGTTGGCTGCGGCTCGGCCGGCACTGCGCGCCATGGCGGAGCATTTCGACGAGTTGTTGCGGGACGGCGCCCTTCCGGTCACAGCGCTGAGCCGCTGCGCGGTCGCTCTGGCGACGCTTCCGGTCGTCGCGAGGTATCGCCCAGACGCGGTGGTCGTCTGGTTCGACGCGCACGCAGACCTCAACACCCCCCAGAACAGCACCACCGGCTACCTCGGAGGCCTCGCCTTCAGCGGCCCGCTCGGTATGTGGGACTCCGGTCTGGGACAGGGGCTGAAGCCAGAGAACGCGATCCTTTGTGGGGCACGTGACATCGACCCGGTCGAGCAGTCCCTGATCGATGATGGCGTGATCACGCTGGTCGGGCCAGGACCGAACCTGGCGAAAAGGTTGCGGGCCGCGATCGCCGGCCGTCCGGTCTATGTGCACATCGACTGTGACGTCCTTGAACCCGGCATCGTGCCCACCGACTACCTCGTTCCCGGCGGCCTCACACTCAGCGAACTCAGATCCGCTGCGCTCGCCATGGGCGAGTCCGATCTCGTCGGCTTGGAGATCGGCGAGTTCGAGGCAGGGGAAGACGCCAATGGCCTCCCAATCCACCCCGGTTCGCTCCTCGACGCCCTTCAGCCGCTACTCCACACGGCGGTGGGCCTCGACACTCTCGATCATGGTGTTCCGTAAGGGGTTCGTCCATCGGAACACCGCCGGCGACCGTCCGGAACTACCTTGCGAGCCGCTGGTCAGTGCCTTGATCATCCGCAACCTTGGAACGGACGCGACACCGGACACCCAGTCCGGAGGTAGTTGGCCCTCCGGTGGCGACCGGGAGCGCGGTCGGTTACGCGACGCCGCCTCAGCCAGACCGCTGGGCGGTGTCGCCGCTGCGGAGGCGGTCCAACTCGGCGAGGTACATCGCCTGCATGCGCTCGTAGTGCCGGACCAGCAGCGTGACCTCCTCGACGCCGTAGCCCTCGACGAGCCGCTCCGCCCGCTCGGCGAACCGCTCGTACGGTCGCTCCAACTCGGCGATCCGCTCCGGCCGCAGCGTGACGATCACCCGCCGCCGGTCCGCCGCATCGCGCTCGGCCGTCACGTAGCCCGCCTGCTGGAGCCGGCGGAGCATGCTGGTCACCGCCCCGGTGGTGAGGTTGGTCCGCTCGGCGACCTGCCCCGCGGTGGCGGATCCGACGTCCGCCAGGTAGTCCAGGCACTCCAGGTCGCTCACGGTGAGGCCCAGCCGCTCCGCGATGGCGTACCGGAACACCATGGACAGCCGCGACATCTCCCGCCCGGCGCGCATGAGGTCGGCGATCGCGGACGCCCGGGCCGGCTCGTGGGACATGCCCGCAATCATGCCTCCGGTACGGTGACCCGGTGCAGTCGAGGTAGCACGCGGGTCAGCACCCAGTGCGGTGCGGCCGCGCCCCCGGTGAGGCGGCGCATCAGCCCGGCGGCGGTGTCCACGGCCCGGAAGGCGTAGGGCACCATCTCGTCCTGGTAGCCGGCGATCGCCTCCTCCACCGGTGCACCGCTCGCCCGGGCCTCGACCAGCCTCTGGCCGAGCAGGGCGGCGTCGCGGAGCGCGGTGTTGCCGCCGTGAGCGCCGAACGGCGGCATGGCGTGCACGGCGTCGCCCATCATCGTCGCCCGGGGCAGCGCCCACCGGCGGGGGCGCCGGCCGGTGGCGAAGAGGTTGAGTACCGTGGCGTCCAGCTCGGCCGTGTCGACCAGTCGCCGGATGAGCGGGTGGAAGTCCGCACTCATCCGGGCGGCCAGGTTCCACAGCGCCAGCAGGTCCCCGCGGACGCCGATGGGCACCTCCTCCTGCCGGAGCAGCAGTCCCCACATGACGTAGTCGTCGCCGGTGGGCGCATAGCTGCCCGGGGCCAGCCGCGCGAACGCCTCCCGCGGGCTCTGGCCGAACCGCATGGAGGTGAAGAAGAAGGCCCGGCCCGGCCGGTCGGCGATGGCCAGGACCCCGCTGTCACGCAGCGCGTCCGGGATGACGCTCTCGCCGTTGCGCCGCAGGGGCGACCGGCCGTAGATGCCCGCCATCGGGGTGTTCGCCGGCTCCGCGTCCGGCATGAGCTGCGCGCGCAGCGCCGAGCCGACGCCGTCCGCGCCCACGACGACGGTTGCCGCGGCGGCCCGGCCGTCGGAGAACCGCAGCCGCAGCCCTGCCGGGCCGTCGCTCTCCACCGCGACGGCGGCCTTGCCGTAGTGGATGCGCCCGTTGAGCCCGGACTGCAGGATCGACCGCAGGGTCAGCCGGTCGACCTGGCGGGTCGCGTGCGGCTCGTCCTTGAAGGTGATGGTGAATGCGTCCCGCAGTCGGCTGTCGGTGAAGCGCAGGTGCCCGCCGGGCTCGTCGCCGGTGGTCAGCGCCAGGCGGTACAGCGGGCGGGGCAGGCTCTGGCGCAGCGCCTTCAGCCCGTACCGGTCGAGAATGATCCGGTAGCCCTGCCGTCGGACGAAGGGGCCCGGGTCCCGCTCGTAGACGTGCACGTCGATGCCGGCGCGCATCAGGTACTGGGCGAGGCAGAGGCCGGAGAGGCCGGCGCCGGCGATTGCCACTGAGAAGTTAGTCGATATGCCCATGCGATTATCTTAACGACTAAGATGATTTGGGCAAGGCTCACCGGCCCTCCCGGAACTGTTGCTCGACCAGGGCCAGCAGGGCGGCGTGGGTCTGCTCGTCGGCCGCCACGACGAGGCCGCCCGGAGCGGCGTCCAGCGGCTGCCCGCGCAGACCGGTGACCACACACCCGGCGGCCCGGCACAGCGCGATCCCGCTGGCGAAGTGCACACTGTCCCGCAGGTCGCCGTCGGCCACGTACCCGGCCCGCCGTCCGGCCGCGACCCAGGCCACCGCGAGGGTGCTGGAGATCACCCGAGGGCGGAACCGCTCGGCGAACCCCCGGTCGGCGAGCAGCCGTACGGCCCGGAAGGCGGGATCGTTCGGGAACGGCGGATCCAGGTTGACGTCCACCAGCCAGGAGTCGGCCGACGGCCGGAGGTCGGCGTCCACGCCGTCGTGCCGTACCCGGGCCCGGGTGCCGTCGGTCCAGAACACCTCCCCGCTGAACGGGTCGGCCGAGGCCGCCACGATGGTCTCCGGGCCGGAGCGCAGCGCGACGTTCACCGCGACCAGCATGCCGCGGGCGGCGTAGTTCAGCGTGCCGCAGAGCGGGTCGACCAGCCATTCCCGGCCGTTCCCGCCGGATCCCGTCCGGCCGCTCTCCTCACCGACCATGGTGTCGTCCGGGCGGGCGGCACGCAGCACCTGCATGATCGCCTGCTCCGCCTCGATGTCGGCGGCGGTGGCGAAGTCGCCCGGAGCCTTGTCGAACCGGGCCAGCACGGTGCCGAAGCGGGAACGGGCCACCTCGGCGCCAGCCTGCGCCGCCGCGACGGCCAATTCAAGATCGGTGATCGTCATGCGGGAAAGGATAGGGTCCGTCAGCCAGCGGGCGGGCCCCGCGACGGCCGGGCGGCCGCGGGCCAGCGGCCGTCAGAGCTGTCCGACCTCGGTCACCCGGAGCACCGCCGTGCCCGCCGCGTCGGAGGCGGCGAGGTCGACCTCCGCGCTGATCCCCCAGTCGTGGTCGCCGTCCGGGTCGTCGAGGATCTGCCGTACCGTCCAGCGGTCCCGACCCTGCTCGATCATCAGCAGCGCCGGCCCGCGCGCCGCCGGGCCGGTGCCGATCTCGTCGTACGTCTCGAAGTACGGCTCCAGCGCGTCCGCCCAGGCGTCGGCGTCCCAGCCGTCCTCGGCGTCGAGCGTGCCCAGCTCGTCGAAGCGGCGCAGGGCGGCCAACTCCACCCGGCGGAACAGCGCGTTGCGGACCAGTACCCGGAACGCCCGCACGTTGCCGGTGACCGCCGGCGGCTTCTCGTCCACCACCACGGCGGTCGGGTCGGCCGGGTTGCGCAACCGCTCCCACTCGTCGATCAGGCTGGAGTCGACCTGCCGGACCAGCTCGCCCAGCCACTCGATCAGGTCGATCAGTTCCTCGGTCTTGGCGTCCTCGGGCACGCTCTGCCGCAGCGCCTTGTACGCGTCCGCCAGGTAGCGCAGCACCAGCCCCTCGGAGCGGGACAGGCCGTAGAAGTTGACGTACTCGACGAAGGTCATCGCCCGCTCGTACATGTCCCGGACCACCGACTTCGGCCGCAGCTCGTAGTCGGCCACCCAGGGATGCCCACGCCGGTACATCTCGTACGCCGCGTCCAGCAACTCGGCGAGCGGCTTCGGGTGGGTCACCTCGTCGAGCAGTTCGAGCCGGGCCTCGTATTCGATGCCGTCGGCCTTCATCGCCGCGACCGCCTCGCCCCGGGCCTTGAACTGCTGCGCCGAGAGCACCTGCCGTGGGTTGTCCAGTGTGGACTCGACCACCGACAGTACGTCCAGGGCGTAGGTCGGGGACGCCGTGTCCAGCAGCTCGATCGCGGCCAGCGCGAACGGCGAGAGCGGCTGGTTGAGCGCGAAGTCGAGCTGGAGGTCGACGGTGAGGCGTACCCGCCGGCCCGTCTCGTCCGGCTCGGCGAGCCGCTCGACCACACCCCCCGCCAGCAGCGCCCGGTAGATGGCGATGGCCCGGCGGATGTGTCTGCGCCGCGCGGCCGGTTCCTCGTGGTTGTCGGTCAGCAGGTGCCGCATCGCGGCGAAGGCGTCGCCGGGCCGGCTGATCACGTTGAGCAGCATCGCGTGGCTGACCTGGAAGCTGGAGGTCAGCGGCTCCGGCTCGGCTTCGACCAGCCGCTCGAAGGTGGGCCGGCCCCAGCCGATCGAACCCTCCGGCGGCTTCTTCCGGACCACCTTGCGGCGCTTCTTCGGGTCGTCGCCGGCCTTGGCGAGCGCCTTCTCGTTTTCGATCACGTGCTCCGGCGCCTGCACCACCACCGTGCCCATGGTGTCGAAGCCGGCCCGGCCGGCCCGGCCGGCGATCTGGTGGAACTCACGCGCCTTGAGTAGCCGGGTCTTGACCCCGTCGTACTTGGACAGACCGGTGAAGAGGACGGTGCGGATCGGCACGTTGATTCCGACCCCGAGGGTGTCGGTGCCACAGATGACCTTGAGCAGTCCCGCCTGGGCCAGCGTTTCCACCAGCCGCCGGTATTTCGGCAGCATCCCCGCGTGGTGTACCCCGATGCCGTGCCGGACCAGCCGGGAGAGCGTACGCCCGAACCCGGCGGTGAACCGGAAGTTGCCGATCGCCTCGGCGATCATGTCCTTCTCGGCCCGGGTGGCGACGTTGACGCTCATCAGCGCCTGGGCGCGTTCGAGCGCGGCGGCCTGGGTGAAGTGCACGACGTAGATCGGTGCCTGCCGGGTGGAGAGCAACTCCTCCAGGGTCTCGTGCAGCGGAGTCATCGCGTACGAGAACATCAGCGGCACCGGCCGCTCGGCGTTGCGGACCAGTGCCGTCGGCCGCCCGGTACGCCGGGTCAGGTCGTCGACGAACCGGGTGACGTCGCCCAGCGTGGCGGACATCAGCACGAACTGCGCCTGTGGCAGCTCGATCAGCGGCACCTGCCAGGCCCAGCCCCGGTCCGGTTCGGCGTAGAAGTGGAACTCGTCCATGATCACCATGCCGACGTCGGCCCGTTCGCCGTCCCGCAGCGCGATGTTGGCGAGGATCTCCGCCGTACAGCAGATGATCGGCGCGTCCTCGTTGACGCTGGCGTCACCGGTCAGCATCCCGACGTTCTCGGCACCGAAGATCTCGCAGAGCGCGAAGAACTTCTCCGAGACCAGCGCCTTGATCGGCGCGGTGTAGAAACTCACCCGGTCGTCGGCCAGGGCCGCGAAGTGGGCACCGGTGGCGACCAGGCTCTTGCCGGAGCCGGTCGGGGTGCTCAGGATCAGGTTGGCCCCGGAGACGATCTCGATCAGCGCCTCCTCCTGGTGCGGATAGAGGCTCAGGCCACGCTCCTGCGCCCAACCGGCGAACGCGTCGAAGAGGGTGTCGGGGTCGGCGCTGCCCGGCAGCTGGTCGGTGAGCGTCATAGCCGGTCCATCGTGCCTGGCCCGGCTCGGCAACGCCAATCGCTGTAAGGAAGGGGCCCTTCTACAACAGAAAACGATATGCGGGGGCCCTTCCTAACACTTCAGCGACGCCGGAAGATCAGGTCGCGGATCGGGCGGCCGGCGGCCGCCCCGCGCCGCTCGAACTTCGTCACCGGCCGGTGCGCCGGGCGGGGGGCGAAACCGGGATGCAGGTTCACCAGTTCCGGGTCGGCGGTGAGGGTCTCGCGCATGCTCTCGGCGTACTCGGGCCAGTCCGTGGCGCAGTGCAGGGTGCCGCCGGGGACCAGCCGGGAGCGGAGCAGCGCGACGTGCCCCGGCTGGATCAGCCGGCGCTTGTGGTGTCGGGGCTTCGGCCAGGGGTCGGGGAAGAAGACGTGTACGGCGTCGAGGCGGTCCGCCGGCAGCAGGTGCCGGACGAGGTCGAGCGCGTCGCCCCGGGCGATCCGGACATTCGTCAGCCCGTGCCGCTCGGTCAGCGCGAGCAGGTTGGCGATGCCCGGTGTGTGTACCTCGACGGCGAGATAGTCCCGCCCCGGGTCGGCGGCGGCCATCGCCACGGTGGCGTCACCCATCCCGGAACCGATCTCCAGTACCACCGGTGCCGTCCGGCCGAACAGCTCGACCAGGTCCAGGCGGTGGCCGGCGGGCCGCTCACCGTTGTCGGAGTGCCCGGGAATCGGGACGGTCAGGCCGTAGCTGGACCAGAGCCGGTCCAGCGCGTCCAGGTGCCGCCCGCTGAGCCGCCCCCGGCGCGGGTGGAAGGTGCGGATCTGGGCCAGCCGCTCCGGCGGCACCCGGCTCGACGCCCCGGCGGGCGCGGGCGGCGGGGCCGGTGCGGTGGCGGCGCTCTGGTCCTGGCTGGTGAGGGTCACGGGAACGTCAGCGTACGCGATGGGTGCGGTCGACCCAGTTTTACCAGGTCGGACGAGCGCCGATCTGGCCCGAGAACGCCTGACCGGGTGTGCGCGGCGGCGACAGGTGAGAGGATTTCCCCATACGGCAGGCCACGGGCCACGCGGCACCCGGCCTGCCCGAGGCGCCGGGAGGGGGACCAGTGGCAACGCGTCGACGCATCGCGATCCTCGGCGGTGTCCCGCTCGCCCTGGTGCTGGCCGCGCCTGCCCCGGCCCGCGCCGCCGACGTCTTCGTCCAGGTCAACCCGAGCACCGTCGAGGCCGGTTTCATGGTCGGCCTCAAGGCGAGCTGCCGGACCAACACCCAGCCCGCCACGGTCGAGTCGCCGGCCTTCGGCACGGTGACCGTGCAACCGCAGGCCGGATTCCTCACCGCGGTCGCCAACGTGCCGGAGACGACCCGGGCGGACACCTACCGGGTCCGGCTGAGCTGCCCGGACGGCGGAACCGCCAGCACCCGGCTGATGGTGGTGGGCGCCACCCGGCCGCAACGGGGGCCGGCGACCGGCTTCGGCGGCAGCGCCGGGGACGACCCGGGCGGACTGCTGGTGGCCGGCGGGCTGGCCAGCACCGTACTCGGTGCCGTGCTCGGCCTGGTCGCCATCCGTCGCCGGGCCCGGTCGGCCACCCCCCGCCGGACCTGACGGGAGGAGTCCCGCCCGATGGCCCGTACCCCCACCGGCCGTACCGCCACCGGCCGGCGTCGCTGGATCGGCGACCGGCAGCCGGCGGTGCACCTGCGGCATCCGGCGGCCCGGCCCGGCGGCAGCCGCCCCCGCCGGAGCCTGATCGGGCCGCTGGCGATCGTCCTGGTGCTCGTCGGGGTCTTCGCCACCGGGGCCGGGCTGGGCCAGTCGGCCGGCGGTCCGTGGCGTTGGCTGAACGGTGGCACCAAGGAGCCACCCCGGGACTTTCCGGTACTCGCGCCGAGCCGGCCGGTGAAGCTCGCGGTCCCGTCGATCGGGGTACGCGCCCCGGTGCACCGGGTCGGGCTGGCCGACGACGGTTCGATCGCCGTACCCGCGCTGGAGAAGCACAACGAGGCCGGCTGGTACGACCGGGGTCCGACCCCGGGTCAGTTCGGGCCGGCGATCATCGTCGGGCACGCGGACACCCGTACCGGACCGTCGGTCTTCCACGACCTGGCCAAGCTCCGGCCGGGCGCCCGGATCGAGGTGACCCGGCAGGACCGGTCGGTGGCGATCTTCGAGGTCAACTCGGTCGAGCACTTCGACAAGGACAAGCTGCCCGCCGAGCGGGTCTACGGCGACTTCCGCCGCCCCTGGCTCCGCCTGATCACCTGCGGCGGGCGCTGGGTCGGCGGCGGCACGGGGTACTCCGACAACATCGTCGCCTTCGCCGCACTGGTCGACTCCCGGAAGCCCTGAACGGCCGGCATTCTGGGAATGGACGTACCTGCCGAGCGGTGCCACCGTGAGACGCATGACCGACAGCGACGACGTCATCCGTACGGTGCGACAGCTCCTGGCGAGCGGGGAGCGCCCCGCCGAACTGCGCTGGGGCGGCGTCATGTACGACGACGGCCGCCTGGTCTACCGGGTCACCGTCGTCGACTGGCCGCGCGGTCGTGACGGCGGGACCGTCAAGGTGGTCGTCCAGTGCACGAACCAGCACGCGACCTTCGGGGTGACCCACCGCCCGCTGCCCGAGGTGGCGCGATATCTGGATCTCAGCCCGAAGCAGCGTTCGCGTGGCTGGGCGAGGTACGACGGCGACCCGACGCAGGACCGGGGCGTCTGGATCCACCTGGCGTGGACGGTACGCCGGCTACGGGAGGCGTTCGACGTACTGGAGCTGCACCGCGAGCACGACGGCAGCTTCGGTCTCCTGATCAGCCCACGACCGGGCACGACGGCCTGACGGCCGGGCGTGCGGTGCGGCCGGCGGCAGGGTTACGGGGCGGTCGGGGTGGCCTGCTGGACCACCTCGAACTCCAGCAGCGTGGCGCCGCTGGCGACCGGTCGGGGCTGCTCGCCGCCGGATTCGCCGTCGGCGGGTCCGCGCGCGTGCGCCTGCCGGGCCGGCCCGCTCGCCCATGCCTGGTAGGCCGCCTCGCTCTCCCACTTCGTGTAGACGAAGTAGCGGCTCTCGCCGGACACCGGGCGGAGCAGTTCGAAGCCGAGGAATCCGGGGGAGTTCTCGACCGCGCCCTGCCGGGCGGCGAACCGGCGCTCCAGCTCCGCGCCCGCGCCTTCCGGAACCTCGATCGCGTTGATCTTCACCACTGCCATGCACCCACCCTAACCGCGCTGATCGGCGCGCCGGTCCGGCGGTGGGATCGCGCTCGTTCCGGGAAGGAGTGGCTTTCGCGCGAGCCGGGGCCTCGTCCTCCGGGAAGTAGTGCGATCATGCGGTTACCCGGCCTTCGGGGTGGTGTCCACCACGATCGGGGCGTGGTCGGAGGGGCCCTTGCCCTTGCGGGCCTCCCGGTCCACGTAGGCCGAGGTGACGCGTTCGGCGAACGACTCGGTCGCGTAGACCAGGTCGATCCGCATGCCCTTGTTCTGGTGGAACATCCCGGCCCGGTAGTCCCAGTAGGTGAACGGGTGCGGGCCCTTCATCGGCGTCGGCACCACGTCGGTCAGGCCCAGGGCGCGCAGCTCGGCCAAGGCCTGTCGCTCCGCCGGGGTCACGTGCGTCGAGTTGACGAAGAGCGCCGGGTCCCAGACGTCGGCGTCGGTCGGCGCGACGTTGTAGTCGCCGCAGACCACCAGCGGCAGCCCGGTCCGCAGCTCGGCGGCGAGCGCGTCGCGCAGCACCGCGAACCAGGCGAGCTTGTACTCGTAGTGCGGCGAGTCCGGGGTACGTCCGTTCGGCACGTAGATCGACCAGACTCGCAGCCCGGCGCAGGTCGCGGAGATGGCCCGGGCCTCCGGCTCAGGGAACCCGGGCTCGTCGGCGAACCCGACGGCCACGTCGGCCAGGCCGATCCGGGAGAGGATCGCCACCCCGTTCCACCGTCCGTCGCTGTGGCTGGCGACCTCGTAACCCAGCTCCCCGACCTCGGCGGTCGGGAACGATCCGTCCGGGCACTTCGTCTCCTGCAGGCAGACCACGTCCGGCTTCGTGCCGGCGAGCCAGTCCAGCAGCCGGGGGAGGCGGGCCTTCACCGAGTTGACGTTCCAGGTCGCCAGGCGCATGTGCCCAGCCTGCCCGATCGGGCCGGGAAACGCAGGCGCGCGACGCGCGGATGACGGTGACGCCGGTCCGCCCGGCGCCGACGTACCGGTACGTGCGCACGTACCGGTACGTGGACGCCGTCAGTTGGCGGGGTTGTCCCCGGGGCGGCCCTGCTCGGCGAGGAAGCGTTCCAGTTCCGCGCCGAGTTCGTCGGCGGTGGGCAGCGGACCGGTCTGGTTGGCGAGCAGGTTCGGCTCGCCCCGGCCCCGGGTGAAGGCGTCGTACTGCTCCTCCAGCGCCTGCACCAGCGAGGTCGCCTCGTCGGTCTGCGCCACCTGGCGGTCGATGTCGACCCGGACGGCCTCGGCGGCGGTACGCAGCGACTCGGTGGGCAGCAGCAGCCCGGTGGCCCGGGAGACCGAGGTCAGCAGCAGTTCGGCCGCGCCCGGATATTCGGTCTGGGCCACGTAGTGCGGCACGTGCACCGCGAAGCCGACCGCGTCCCGGCCCTGCTCGCCGAGACGGAACTCGAGCAGGTTGCCGGCGCTGCCGGGCACCTGGATGCGTTGCAGCCAGGACTCGTAGCCGGTGATCAGCTCCGGTCGGGTGGCGTGCGCGGTCACCCCGACCGGGCGGGTGTGCGGTACCGCCATCGGGATCGCGTTCAGTCCGATCGTCACCCGTACGCCGAGCCGCCGGATCAGGCTGGTCAGCGCGGCGATGAACCGTTCCCACTGGAAGTCCGGCTCGGGGCCGGAGAGCAGCAGGAACGGGGTGTTCTCGTCGTCGCGCAGCAGGTGCAGTTCGAGCTTCGGCTGCTCGTAGTGCTCCCAGTGGTCCTCGACGAAGATCATCGTCGGTCGCCGGGACCGGTAGTCGAGCAACTGGTCGACGTCGAAGGTGGCGATCGTCCGGGACTCGAGGGTCGACACCAGGTGTTCCCGGGCCAGCCGGGTCGCGTTTCCGGCGTCGACGAAGCCGGAAAGCGCCTGGATCAGCACCGGCTGACCCAGCTCGGGCAGATCGTCGGTGAGCTGGTAGAGCTCGTTCGGGTCGAGCACCGGTCAGGACCTCCTCGGGGTACGCCGGGACGCGCCTCACGCGGAGGGCGCCCCGATGTAGCAAACGCTGCCGCTATCTTGGTGCATTCCACCGAGCCACTCCGCGACCCCTGCCAGCATCGTCGCCCGGATCTCAGCCGGCGCGGCCGACGCCTGGACCGACGCCCGGGCCAGGGCGGCCAACTCGTCGTCGGTGCAGCCGAGCACGTCCCGGGCCAGCACGTACTGGTCGAGCAGGCTCGTTCCGAACAGCAGGGGATCGTCCGTGCCGAGTGCCACCGGCACCCCGGCGGTGAGCAGGGCGCGCAGCGGGGTGGCCGGCAGCCCGCTGGTGACGCCGAACGGCGGGTATGAGCTGGGGCACACCTCCATCGCCACCGCCCGCCCGGCCAGCAGGTCGAGGGTGGCCGGGTCGGCCGCTGCGGTCACCCCGTGCCCGACCCGGTCCGCGCCGAGCAGCGTGACGCAGTCCCGGACGTGCCAGGCGGCCTCGTAGAAGCCGCTGTGCGGCACGGCCAGCAACCCGGCCCCGGTAGCCGTCCGCATCGCGGGTACGAAGTCGGCGATCCTGCCCCGGCGTTCGTCGTTGGAGAGGCCGAAGCCGACGACCCCGTGCCCGGCGTACCGGGCGGCGAGCCGGGCGATCCGCTCCGCCTGGGCCGGCGGCCCGGCCCAGCTGGCCGCCAGCACCACTCCGGTACGCCCGCCGGCCGCACCGGAGAGGATCGCCTCCACCACCGGCTCCGGCCCGCCCAGCCGGTCGGCGTACGTCGTCGGGTCGACCTGGATCTCCACCCAGCCCGCGCCGTCGGCGAGGTTGTCGGCGGTCGCCTCGGCCACCACCCGGCTCAGGTCGTCGGCGGTCCGCAGTGCCGCCCGGGCGAGGTCGTAGCGGCTCTGGAACGCGGCCCAGCCGGTGAGGAGGCCGGTCGGCAGCGGCTCGGGCAGCGGCAGGCCGTCCCGGTCCGCCAGCTCGGCCAGCGTCTCCGGCCGCATCGAGCCGGTGAGGTGCAGGTGCAGGTTGGTCTTCGGCAGCCGACGGAGGTCGCGGCGCTGGTTCGGGTCGGTGACCGGTGCCATAGTCCACGGTCTCACGAGACGGACCGGTCCGGGGAACCGGTGGGGGACCGGCCGGCCGAGCGTGCCTCGGCCGATCGGAGGAGGTGGCCGATGTGGCGTCGAGTGACGGTTGATTCGAAGGTAGATGCCCTGTTGATGGCATACAGGTGCTGTTTACCTTTTGCCGTGGTTGTCATATCTGACCGGCGCCGCCACCGCCTGCGGTCCCTTGACCGGTTGCCTACCCCTCAGATGTGGCGGAGGCCACCCGGTGACTCCCCGTAGCCGGCCATCGACCTGCCTAGCCTCGTCGGATGCCTGACGACGACCGTTCTGAGACCGCGTACTCCGCCGTACCCAGCACTGTCCGATCGGATGATGCCGCCTCCTCCGACTCGACATCCGGCGCTGCCCCGCACCAGTCGCCCGGGGCGCCCCGCCCCACCCCGGCCGGGCTGCACAGGCTCGTACTCCTGCTGTCGGCGCTGCTCGGTCAGCTCCGGCCGTTCGGCCCGGCAGTGACGCGGCGGCTGGCCCGGGCCGCCGCCGCCGTGGCCCGCAGCGCCCGCCCCGGCGCCCTCGCCGCCGGCCGGCTGGCCGGCGTGGCGGCCGCCCGGCTGCGGGTCGCCGCCGGGCCGGCCCTGGCCGGACTCCGGACCGTGCGACGACGCCTGCGCCGGGCCGTCGAGCCCGGGTTGGTCCGGTTCCGCCAGGTGGTCGAGCCGAGGTGGACCCGGTTCCGCCGGCTGCCCGCCGTGCGCAGCACCGAGCAGCGGGTACGTCGGGCGGCCGCCCGGGTCGCACCACCAGCCCGTCGGATCACCGCCCGGGCCGGCGCCCTGGCCGCCCGGACCGGACTGCCGGACCGGCTCGGCCTGCGCCGTCCGGGCCGGGTCGCGGTGGCGGCCGGGCTGCTCTGCTGCCTCGGCGTGCTGGCCGCCGTCGAGGCGGTCTCGCCGCCGGCCGGCCCCGCCGGCAGCAGCACCGCGAACGCCGAGGACCGGGTGGCGCTCTCCCGACCGGACGACAGCACCGGCGACCGGGCCGGCACGGACCGCTCGGCGGAGCGGTCCAGCCGCTCCGGCGGCCACGACCGGTCGGCCGCCGCCAGGTCGGACGAGGCGGACCCGGACACCTCCTCGCCGCTCGACGACGCGGCACCGGTGGCCGGACTGACCGAGGTCCAGATGGACAACGCCCGGGCGATCGTCCGGACCGGCCGGGACATGGGGATGCCGAGGCGAGGACTGATCATCGGCGTGGCCACCGCCATGCAGGAGAGCAACCTGCTCAACCGGGCCAGCGAGGTACTGCCGGAGTCCAAGCGCTACCGGCACCAGGGCACCGGCTGGGACCACGACTCGGTCGGGCTCTTCCAGCAGCGCACCAGCAGCGGCTGGGGGCCGGTGAACCGGCTGATGGACCCGGCGTACGCGAGTGCCCGGTTCTTCGAGGCGCTGCGCCAGGTACCCGGCTGGCAGCGGATGCGGCTGACCGAGGCGGCCCAGGCGGTGCAGTACTCGGCCTACCCCGAGCACTACGCCAAGCACGAGGGTCAGGCGACCAGGGTCGTCGACGCGCTCATCCCGTCCTCGCACCGCTGAGGGGCGCCCCCCGCCGCAGTGCCGGCCCGCCGTCGACGGCGGGCCGGCTCGACCCGCCGGACATCGACGGGCGGCGACTTGATCGGTCCCGCCACGATAGAGGCGTGGACCCGTGGCGAACCGCGAGGCCGGTGTGGCCGGACCGGGGATCGGGTAAACCTGGTAGCAGGACCACACGAGGAGGACCGAGATGGCGTCACTGGTGCAACGGATACGGATGTTCCTCAGATCTCCGCAGGGCCGGCAGTTCGTCGAACGGGGCCGACGGGAACTGGCCAAGCCGCAGAACCAGCACCGGATGCGTCAGATCATGTCCCGGCTGCGCGGGCGACGCTGACCATCGACCACCCGGCCGCCGTCGACCGTCGGGTCGGCTGGCCGGCGCCCCTCCTCGTCGATGGGTGCCGCCCGCCGGTCCCGGCCGGGCCGGATCGGTCGGTAGTGCCCCAATCCGTCCGTCTCGAAGATCCGGAGTGTGTCCCGTGACCGAGTTCCAGCCGGCGGGCGGCGGAACCGCCGTGCCGGTACCGCCGACCGACCGTACGCCGCCGGCCGCCGACGACCCGGAGCTGGTCGTCGCCCCGCCCAGCGGGTTGTGGGAGCGGATGAGGGCCGATCCGCAGTACGCCCCGGAGCACCTCGCCCTGGAGGCGGTACGGCGGATCGGGCCGCAGGCCCGGACCTGGGCCGAACGCCACCGCGCCCGGTATCCGCAGATGACGCCGGAGGCCATGGCCGAGACGGCGATCCGGAAGTTCGTCAACCACGCCCGGGTCTCGGGAGCGATCTCCGGGGCCGCCGGCCTGCCCGGCGCGGTCCTCGACATGGGTGTCCTGGCCTGGACCCAGGCCCGGATGGTGCTCTACGTCGCGGCCGCGTACGGTCACGACCCCGAGCACGCCGACCGGGCCAGCGACCTGCTCGTGCTACAGCGAGTCCACAAGATCACCGAGACGGCGCGGCTGGCCCTCGGGGTGGCCGCCGGACGGGAGCGGATCGACGCCCTGCGGGGCCGGTCGGAAGCCCCGTTGGCCCAGGTGATGCTGCGCCTCGGCCTGAAGCTGGCGCAGATGGCCGGTGTCCGGGCCGCCAAGCGGCTGCTCGCCAAGGCGGTGCCGGGCGCGGCGGTGGTGCTGGGCAGTTGGGCGAACTCCTCGGCCACCAAGAGCCTGGCGGAGCGGTCCCGGGAGCTGTACCGGCCCCACGCGATCACGCCGCCGAGCCGGTAATCCCCGCCACCGGTCGGGCTCAGCCGGCGCGGCGGGCCGGGCCGGCCAGGCCGGAGGCCCGCCAGGCCACCTCGGCCAGCTCGTTCTGCCCGGCCACGTTCGGGTGGAAGTAGTCCAGCCGGTTCAGCAGATCCAGGCCGAACCGCACCCGGTGCGCCGCGCCGCCGTCGTAGCGGCAGCGCGAGCCGTACGCCTTGCAGGCGGCGGCGAGCTGCTCGTTGTACGCGTCGATCCGGGCCCGGAACGTCGAGCGGCGGGTACGGTCGGCCGGCGCGGTGGAGGTGGGGCTGGCCAGCAGGGCGGGGCAGATCCGACCCCGCCAGGCGCGTACCGCCCGGGCGTCCTCGTGGCCGACCTCCCAGACGCGGTACAGGTTCGGGATGCTCACCACCAGTACCCGGGCCTTCGGCAGGCCCTTCTTCAGGGTGGCGAGTCCACGGTCGATCTCGGTGCGGAACGCCGTCACGCCGGTCATGTCCTCGATCCCGCCCCGGCAGGCGTCGTTCGCTCCGATGAGTACGGTCACGTACTCCACTCTGGCGCGTACCGCCGCGGCGGCCTGGGTGGTCAGGCCCGAGGCGCGGGCCCCGTTCACCGCCTCGTTGTGCGCCTTGCCGCGGATGGCCGGGTTCACCTCGCGCAGTCGCCGGTAGATGCTCTCCACCCGGCTGCTCTCCCCGGTGGACCACGAGTTGCGTTGGCAGGCGGCGAGGACCAGGCAGGAGCCGAAGCCGGCGGTCATGGAGTCACCGAGTGCCGCGATCGAGTCGGGCAGTCCGGGCCGGGGCGTGCCGGGCGGGGGATCGGGCTGGCCGCCACCCCCACCGCCGCCGGAGCCCTCACAGGCCAGTGCGAAGGCCGCGAGCACGGCGGTGACGGCGGCGGTCCAACGTCTGGGCATGCTTCTCTCCGTACAGAGCGGACAGCAATCGCTCCGTAACTGTACGCGGCGCCGACGTCGGCCCGGAACCCTCGACGGCGCCGTCGCGGCACGCGGATCACCGACACCTGGCCCGGACCGGCCCGCTCCGGACGGGACCGTCGGCGGACGTCGTCCGAGTGGTGCGGACGTCGTCCGAGTGGTCCGGCGGCAGCGGTCCGGCGGCGCGGGGACCGGGTGACGGTCAGCGGCTGCGCTGCGGCTGCCCGTTGCTGACGGCGACGAAGCTCTCCGGGCGGATGGTCACGATCACCCGATCCGGGGCGTCCCCGATCTCGTAGACGTTGTCGTACCGCTGTTGCAGGGACTGGTAGAAGGACGCGACCTCGTCGTCGTCCTCGATCTTCTCCACCACACCCCGCACCTCCAGGAACCGGTACGGGTCGTCGGGGTCGGCGATCGAGAGCGCCACCCGGGGATCGCGCTGCACGTTGCGGAACTTCTGCCGGCGCTTGGTGTGGGTCATCCTGATCCGTCCGCCGTCCCAGGCGAACCACATCACGTTGCTCTGCGGTCCGCCGTCGGGGCGGGTGGTCGCCAGGTGCGCGAAGAGCGGACGGGTCAGCAGGTCCGCGTGGCTGGGCGGGGGAGTGGGACCGGTCGTCATATCACCCGTTATACCCATCCTGGGCGCCGGAATCCCCACCGTCGGCGCGGCGCGCCGGGGCGGTCGGAGACGCCGGCCAGGTTAACCCACCCCCATACCGGGTAGTTGGCCGAAATGGCCTCGAGATCGCAGCCCCGACGGGCGAAAGGGACGGTTGGCCACCCGTACAGTGCGCTGAACCTGCGCCTGGCGCTGGCCGCCTTCGGTCTGGTGATCTGCGTGGTGCTGGGCGTGCTGGCGCTCCGGGCCGACCTGCTGGTCCTCGCGGCGGTCCTCGGCATCCTCGCCGTGGTCGCCGTGGTCGACCTGGTGGTGATCCAGCGCCGCCGGGCGGCGCGGCGCCGGGAGGAACCGCCGGGCACGAAGCACTCGCTCTTCGAGTGAGCACGGAGCCGGTCCGGCCGCCCGCGACCCGCACTCCGGCCGATCCGCCGACATCGAAGGGAGTACGACATGTCGATCGCCACCATCGACCCGACCACCGGACAGGTGCTCAAGACCTTCGAGGAGATGACGGGCGAGCAGTTGACCGCCGCCCTCGCCCGGGCGGCGGCCGGCTTCGACGAGCTGCGTGCCACCACCTTCGCCGACCGGGCCCGGTGGATGTCCGCCGTCGCGGACCTGCTCGAGGTCGAGTGCGACGGCGTGGCCCGGATGATGACGACGGAGATGGCCAAGACGTACGCCTCGGCCAAGGCGGAGGTGGCCAAGTGCGCGGCCGCCTGCCGGTACTACGCGGCGCACGCCGAGCGGTTCCTCGCCGACGAGCCCGCCGACGCCGGTTCGATCGGTGCCACCTCGGCGTACGGCCGCTACTTCCCGATGGGTCCGGTGCTGGCGGTGATGCCGTGGAACTTCCCGCTCTGGCAGGTCATGCGGTTCGCCGCGCCGGCCCTGATGGCCGGCAACACCGGGCTGCTCAAGCACGCCTCCAACGTGCCGCAGACCGCGCTCTATCTGGACGAGCTGTTCCGCCGGGCCGGCTTCCCGGCCGGTGCGTTCCAGGCCCTGATGATCGGTTCGGAGCGGATCGAGGAGGTGTTGGCCGACCCCCGGGTCCGGGCCGCGACGCTGACCGGCAGCGAGGGCGCCGGCCGCTCGGTGGGGTCGATCGCCGGCAGGTACCTCAAGAAGACGGTGCTGGAACTCGGCGGCAGCGACCCGTTCGTGGTGATGCCCTCGGCCGACGTGGCCCGGGCGGCCGAGGTGGCCACGGTGGCCCGCTGCCAGAACAACGGCCAGTCCTGCATCGCGGCGAAGCGGTTCATCGTGCACACCGAGGTCTACGACGAGTTCGCCGAGGCGTTCGTGGCCCGGATGTCGGCGCTGCGACTGGGTGACCCGATGGACGACTCGACCGACATCGGGCCGCTCGCCACCGAGCGGGGCCGCGACGAGGTGGCCGAGCAGGTGCGGGACGCCGTGGCGAAGGGGGCGAGGGTGCTCTGCGGCGGCGAGCTGCCGGACCGGCCCGGCTGGTGGTACCCGCCGACCGTCGTGACCGAGTTGACCCCGCAGATGCGGATGTACGCCGAGGAGGTCTTCGGACCCGTCGCCGGCCTCTACCGGGTCGGCTCCTACGAGGAGGCGATCGAGGTGGCCAACGGCACCGACTACGGCCTCGGCTCCAACGCCTGGACCCGGGACCCGGACGAGCAGCAGCGGTTCGTCGCCGACCTGGACGCCGGGATGGTTTTCGTCAACGGGATGACCACGTCCTATCCGGAACTGCCGTTCGGCGGCGTCGGCAACTCCGGCTACGGCCGCGAACTCTCGGCCCAGGGCATCCGGGAGTTCTGCAACCTCAAGGCCGTCTGGATCGGCGCGGGGGATTCGGGCGGCGCGGGGGCGGGCGCGCACAGCGAGTAGCCCGCCGGGACAACCCGGCCGGCCCCCGGGTACCGGTCGGCGGATTTTCGTCGCCGTACCGGGTGTGCGGGGCGGGGCCGACGGGGTACGGGAGACCGCCATGACGGTCTTCGGGCTCCACGCCTCGCACGAGCAGATCCACCCCGCCGAGTTGCTCCGGGCCGTCGTCCGGGCCCAGGAGGCGGGGTTCGACGCGGCCATGTCGTCCGACCACTTCTCGCCGTGGAGTGCCCGGCAGGGGCAGTCCGGCTTCGCCTGGTCCTGGCTGGGTGCCGCGTTACAGGCCAGCACCCTGCCGTTCGGCGTCGTCAACGCGCCCGGCCAGCGCTACCACCCGGCGATCATCGCGCAGGCGATCGGCACCCTCGGCGCGATGTACCCCGGCCGGTTCTGGGCCGCGCTGGGCAGCGGGGAGGCGAGCAACGAGCACATCACCGGGGCGGGCTGGCCGCGCAAGGAGATCCGGACGGCCCGGCTGCGGGAGTGCGTCGACGTGATCCGGGCGCTGCTGGCCGGTGAGGAGGTCAGCCACGACGGACTGGTCACCGTGGACCGGGCCCGGCTCTGGACCCGGCCCGAGGAGCCGCCCGCACTGGTCGGCGCGGCGGTCAGCGAGGCGACCGCCCGGTGGTGCGCCGAGTGGGCGGACGGCCTGATCACCGTGAACGCGCCGGTCTCCCGGCTGCGCCGGATGGTCGACGCCTACCGGGACGCGGGCGGCCGGGGCAAGCTGCACCTCCAGGTCCACCTGAGCTGGGCCCCCGACCAGGCGGAGGCGGCCCGGATCGCGTACGACCAGTGGCGCAGCAACGTCTTCGCCCCGCCGGTCTGCTGGGATCTGGAGATGACCGAGCACTTCGACGTCGTCTCCGAACAGGTGTCGCCGGAACGGGTCGCCGAGGTGGTCAACGTCTCCGCCGACCTGGGCCGGCACGCGGCGCTGCTGCGCGAGTACGCCGACCTCGGCTTCGACGAGATCTACCTGCACCACGTGGGGCAGCACCAGGACGCCTTCATCGACACCTTCGGGGCGAAGGTGCTACCCGAGCTGCGGACGGGCGGGTCGGACCAGAGCTGAGCCGTGCCCGGCTCAGGTCGTGCCCGCCCCGTCGTCGCCGGAGCGGGGCCGCAGGCGGCGTTCGAGGAGCTGGCCCGGCCAGCGCCGGTCGGCCAGCGGCACGGTGAACGGTTCGGTGGCGGTGAAACCCTGGCTCTCGTAGTAGCGGACCAGGGCGCCGTCGTCACCTGCGTAGCAGTCCACCCGGAGCAGGCCGACCCCCTGGTCCCGGGCGAGATCCTCGGCGTACTCCAGCAGCCGGGCGCCGATCCGCCGCCCGGCGTGGGCGCGGTCGCTGACCAGCAGATTGACGTACAACTCGGGTTCGGTCGCGGCCGGGACGTGCGGCACCGCCGTGCCGACGACGAGCGCCCCGACCGGACGCCCGGCGACCTCGGCGACGTAGAGCTCGCCGTCGGCGGCCCAGCGCCGGACCTGGGCGATCCGGCGCGGGTTGCCGGAGTGCGGCGAGCTGCCCCACTGACCGATGCGGCCACGCTGCACCAGCCAGCGGGTGGCGCCGTCGAGCAGGGCCAGCACCGCGGCGACGTCGTCGGAGCCGCCGGGCCGGACGACGAGCTGATTCGTGACCTCCTCCCGGGATCCGTCCGCGGCGCAGGCGGGCCTCCGGTCGGACCCGTCGCGCGGTTCAGGTCGAGTAGGGCTCGTTGGCACATCGTCCATGTTGGCAGAAGATGCATTTACCACCACCACTGCGAACCGATTTCGCATCCGGCACCAGGAGGTCACCGATGACGCAGACCGCCGCCGACCGATTTCCGACCAAGCACCTGCCCGGCGTCGCCGTCCGGGAACTACCCCCGCCACCCCGATCGGCCTGGTCGATCATCGGGCCCGGGGTGATCGCTGCCGGCGTCGGCCTGGCGTCCGGCGAGTTCATCCTCTTTCCGTACATCGCCTCGCAGGTGGGGCTGGTCTTCCTCTGGGCCGCCGCAATCGGCATCGTCACCCAGTGGTTCCTGAACATGGAGATCGAGCGTTACACCCTGGCCACCGGGGAAACCGCGCTGACCGGCTTCTCCCGGTTCTGGCGGCACTGGGGACTGGTCTTCGCGATCATGGTCTACTTCGCCAACCTATGGCCGGGCTGGGCGTCCAGCTCGGCCACCATGCTGACGTACCTCTTCGGCGGCGACGCCACCTGGATCGCGGTCGGCCTGCTGCTGGCGATCGGCGCGACCCTCACCCTTGCCCCGGTGGTCTACACCGCCCTGGAGCGGATCGAGTTCGTCAAGGTCGGCCTGGTGCTCCTCTTCATCCTGGTCGCGGTGGTCTTCGCCATCTCGGCCCGGGCCTGGGGCGACCTGCCGAGCGCGGTGACCGCCCCCGAGTTCCCCACCGAACTCGGCTTCGCGCTGATGCTCTCCGCGCTGGTCTTCGCCGGTGCCGGCGGCGGGCAGAACCTGCTGCAGTCCAACTGGATCCGGGACAAGGGCTACGGGATGGGCAAGTACGTCCCCCGGCTGGTCAGCCCGGTCACCGGTCGGGAGGAGGCGGCCCCGGACGGCCGCGGCTTCGTCTTCGAGCCGACCGAGGAGAACCTGGCCCGCTGGCGGCGCTGGTGGCGGCTGGCCAACCGGGAACAGTTGGTCACCTTCGCGCTGATCTCGTTCGTCACCATCGTGCTGACCTCGCTGCTCGCGTACTCCACCGTGTACGGCGTGCCGGGGCTGGCGAACAGCGTCTCCTTCCTCCAGGTGGAGGGGGAGCGGCTCAAGGAGATCGTCGGACCCTGGTTCGGCACCCTGTTCTGGGCGATCGGGGCGCTCTCGCTCTTCGCCGCCGCGATGGGCATCGTCGACTACACCAGCCGGCTCGCCGCCGACGTGCTCAAGACGGCGTACCTGCCCCGGTTCTCCGAGAGCCGGATCTACTTCGCGCTGGTCTGGGGCCTGGTCGGGCTCGGCTGCGTCATCCTGCTGGCCGGCTTCGACCAGCCGCTGATCCTGCTGGTCATCTCGGCCTGCGTCGGCGGACTGATGATGTTCTTCTACTCGATCCTGCTGCTGGTGCTCAACCGTCGGGTACTGCCCGAGCAGATCCGCCCTCGGTCCTATCGGGTCGTCGCGCTGGTCTGGTCGGTACTGCTCTTCGGAGTCTTCTCCGCGCTGACCGTCTGGCAGCAGGGCGACCGCCTGCTCGACTGGCTGCGCTGAAAGGAAGGGCCCCTTCTTATCGCTTTTTGTATAAGAAGGGGCCCTTCCTTGCACCTCAGCTGCAGGGGAGGCCGTTGACGGTGAACAGCACCGGGTTCGGGTTCGGGCCACCGGCGGTGGTGGCGTTGAAGCCGAACATCTGGCTGGCGCCCGGTGCGATCCGCGAGTTGTACGACTCGTTCCGCGCGGTGACCCGGGCACCCGTCTGGGTCACCTTCGCCATCCACGCCTCCCGGATCTTCTGGTCGCCGTTGAACGCGAAGCTCAACGTCCAGCCGTTGATCGGCGTGGTGCCGGTGTTGGTGATGGTCGCCTGCCCGGTGAACCCGCCGCCCTCGGCCCAGACGCCGTGGTTGACGTACGTGACCCGGCAGCCCGAGCCGGCCGGCACCGAGGTGCTGCCGCCCTGGTCGGCCAGGAACGAGGCGATCCAGGCGAGCGCCGAGTTCCAGTTGATCGCGACTTCGTTGGTGGCGTACGAGGCGATGTCGTCGACGTAGCAGAACATCGGCGCACAGCCCTCCAGCAACTCCTTGGCGAACGGGTCGTCGAGGCTGGCGTTGGCGCCACCGGCGATCGAGCCGGCCGGCGGGTTCGGCAGCGACTCGTCGGACTGGTTGCCGAAGATCCGGCTGTGCTGGTTCTTCGACGCCTTCTCGCCCCATCCGGTCACGTACGACTGGTTCAGCGCGTTGCGGCCGAAGATGTAGTCCATGCCCTGCACGGCGCCGTCCCGGTATTTCGCCTGCCCGGTCAGGTCGAAGGCGGTGGCCAGTACGACGGCGTTGTTGATGATGTTGCTGTTGGCGCCCCAGAAGTAGCTGTTCGGGGTGCCGGGCATGGGCAGCCCGTAGGCCTGCCCCTGCGCGGTGGCCAGATAGCGGTCGGCGGCGGCCACCACCGAGGCGCGGACCCGGTCCCGGTCGGCCGCCGGCAGGCCGCTCGGCACGGTGGCCAGGTCGAGCCGGCCGAGCGCGGCGGTGCTGCCCCAGCCGAAGCCGTGCGCCCCGAAGACCGCCTCGTCGTCGGTGTGGTGCTGCGAGCCGGTCAGGTCGGCGAGGTAGGAGGCTTCACCGGTGCTCAGGTAGAGCTCGGCGGCGGCCCAGTAGAACTCGTCGCTGACGTCACCGTCGGCGTAGGAGCCGCCGCCGTTGCCGTCCGCCGGGTCGGCGTACCGGGTCGGGTTCGCCTTGGCCGCCGCGTACGCCGTGCTGGCCGCGGTCCGGCAGCGCTGCGCGAACGCGGCGTCGTACGGGGCGAAGAGCCGGGCGCACTGCGCGGCCGTGGCGGCCAGGTTGAGCGTCGCCGCCGTGGACGGTGGGTGCAGCTCGCGCAGCTCCGGGTCGTCCTCGGGTTGCAGGGGCAGCCCGGTCCAGTTCTGGTCGTGGATCTTGTGGTGTGCCATCCCGGCCAGCGGCTTGCCGGCCGGCACCTGCATCCGGAGCAGGAACTCCAGCTCCCAGCGTGCCTCGTCGAGAATGTCCGGCACGTCGTTGTCGCGTTCTGGCAGCCGGAGGGTTCCGTCGCCGAGCGCGGCACCGCCACCGGCGGTGGGGGCGGTCTTGGTCCGCTCGAAGGCGTTCAGTAGCTGGTAGGTGGCGATGCCGCCGTTCACGACGTACTTGCCGTGGTCACCGGCGTCGTACCAGCCGCCCCGGACGTCGAGGCGGTAGTCGCAGACTCCGGGCTGGCACGGTACGTCGGTGTCGCCCTTGTTCGGCGCCACGCCGAGGTGTCCGGCCGGCCGGGCGTACTCCTCGCCGACCAGGTCGCCGTCGATGGCGATACCGCTGCGCTGGATGTAGAAGAACTGGAGCGAGTCGGAGCGGAGCTGCTTCCAGACGTCGGCCGAGATGTCGAACGGGTGACTGGTCTGGCCGTCGGCGCTGAGCGTGTAGCCGGTGCCCGGGGTGCGGTACGCGGAGAAGTCGACGGTGTGCACGTTCTGCGCCGACGCCTGGTCCACGCCGCGCGGGGTGCTCCGCCCGCTGGCGACCACGGCGCCCGCGGCCGACTTCAGCTCCCAGCCCAGCGGCTCGGTGGCCTCGGTGACGATCGTGGCGTTCTTCGGCCCCGCCGGCAGGTAGCCGACCTGGTTGACCCGGACCCGTGGCCCGGTGTCCGGCACGTACGGCGGTTCCTCCTCGCCGCCGAGCAGCGAGGCGTTGTCCAGGCAGAACGTGAACGCCTCCGCGTTGCCGCCGACCTGGAAGGCCACCTGGGCGACCTCGGTGTCGGCGGTGGCGGTGAAGGTCCGCTCGACGTGCTGTGCCTCGGCGCCGAAGGTGACGTCCTCGGCGAAGAACGAGGTGTACGGGTCGACGCCGAGCTGCACCGCCACCCGTACGGTCGCGCCGGGGGTGGCGGAGGCGTCGAAGGAGAGCGTGTACGACTCGCCGTTGACCAGCGTCACGTCGTTCTGCCCGACGCCGCCGTCCCACGGGTTGGCCAGCCCGGTCGGTACGGCGGAGCAGAGCCGGCCGTCGGTCACCCCGGTCGAGGTGGTGCCGTAGGAGTACCAGCCGGTGGTGCCGTTGGCGAAGTCGCCGTTGGTCAACTGTTCGGCGCCGCCGGGTGGCGGTCCGGTGTCGGCGTCACTGCTCAGCGAGACGTCGTCCAGGCAGAACGTGTACGCCTCGGCGGCGCCGCCGAGCTGGAACGTGAGGGTGCCGTTGGCCGAGTCGAGGGTGCCGGTGAACTCGTACCCGAACTCCTCGGCGGTGGCGTCGAGCGCGACGTCCCGGGAGAAGACCGTGGTGTACGGCTCCTCGTTGAGCTGGACGTTCGCCTTGACCGTGACCGGTGCGCTGGCCGAGGCGCGGAACCGCAGCGCATAGCTGGCGCCGTCGCCCAGCGGGATGGTGTTGTGGCCGAGGCTGGCGTCCCAGGGGTTGGCGAGGCCGCCGGGGACCTCGGTGCAGAGCTGGCCGTCGGTCGCGCTGAGCGTGAGGTTGGCGGTTGACCACCACGGCGCGGTGCTGTCGGTGAAGGTGCCGTTGACGATGTGCTCGGTCGGCGCGAGGGTGCCGGTGGAGCCGTCGGGCCGGGCCTGCGCTCCGGTGGCGGTGCCGGTGAGCAGCAGGGCGGCGGTGGCGAGCAGGGTGACCGCGCGGGAGGACCGGCGGTGGCGGTGGCGGGGTTGGAGCACGGGGGATCCCTTCCGGTGGGCGTGCCGCCAGCGGACCGCGCAGCATGCGGGTTCGCGGCGGCGAAGCACTCGGGTTCGCGGGGGTGGAACCGGCAGCGCTGGTGGGAGCGCTCCCAATACGGAGCCGATGTTGCCAGCCCGTTTCTGGCGTGTCAATCGACCAGGCTGGATAGAATTCCGGCCGGTCGGTGCTCCGCAGGCCGGTCACCGGCGCCGGAACGGCTCGCGGTTCGTGATCACCGTAGCCACGTACGGTAAATTTCGATCGCCACTCCGGCCCGTTGGTGATCTACTGCAAGCATTCTGGCCGTCTTTTTGGCAGGCTGCCTGCCATGAGCCTGAAGCTGCGATCCGTGGCGGTCAGCGACCGTGGCCTGATCCGGGGCGCCAACCAGGATTCCGTGCACGCCGGACCCTGGCTGCTCGCCGTGGCCGACGGCATGGGCGGAATGGCGGCCGGTGACCTGGCCAGCACCATCGCCATCGACGCGATCCGGCCACTGGACGTGGCGACGCCGGAGGAGGGGCTGGTCGCCGCCCTCCAGGGCGCCGTGGACACGGCGAGCGCGGGCATCCGGGCGGCCGTCGCCGAGGATCCGGAACGGCAGGGCATGGGCACCACCCTGACCGCGCTGCTGCTCGCCCGCACCGGTGCCTGCCTCGCCCTGGCCCACGTCGGCGACTCCCGGGCGTACCTGCTGCGCGGCGGCACGATGACCCAGCTCACCCGGGACGACACGTTCGTGCAGATGCTGATCGACGAGGGGGTGATCAGCCCGGAGGAGGCGCACAGCCACCCCCGCCGGGCCGTGGTCACCCGGGCCCTCCAGGGCGAGCCCGTCACCCCCACCTACACCACCGTGGTGCCGCAGACCGGCGACCGGTGGCTGCTCTGCAGCGACGGGCTCTCCAACGTGGTGCGCCCGGACAGCCTCGCCGAGGCGCTGCTCGGCTACCCCGACCCGGCCGGCTGCGCGCAGCGCCTGGTCGACCTCGCCCTGCGGGCCGGCGGACCGGACAACATCACCGTCGTGGTCGCGGACGTCGTCGACACCCCCTGACCGCGCCGCGCCGGTCTCCCACCCGCGAGTACGACCGGCGCCTCCGCCGAATACGACCGGCGCCGTCCCACCCCGGGTACGCCCGGCGGGGCCGCTACCTGCGCCGGGGTCGCAGACCGCGGGTCGGGTCCGCCTCGGTCGGGTCCGCCGGCCACGGGTGCCGGGGATAGCGGCCGCGCAACTCGGCGCGTACCTGCGGATAGCCGGTCCGCCAGAACGAGGCGAGGTCCCGGGTCACCGCGACCGGACGGCCGGCCGGGGAGAGCAGGTGCAGCAGCACCGGCACCCGCCCGTCGGCGATCCGGGGTACGTCCCGCCAGCCGAAGGTCTCCTGCAACTTGACCGCCAGTACCGGTGCCGCCGGATCCGAGTAGTCCACCCGGTGCCGTGACCCGCTCGGCACGGCCAGCCGCTCCGGGGCCAACTCGTCCAACCGGGCCGCCTCCCGCCACGGCAGCAGCCGGCGCAGCGCGGCCACGACGTCGATCCGGGCCAGATCGGCCCGGCGCCGGGCACCGGCCAGCTCCGGGCCGAGCCAATCGTCGGCCCGGTCCAGCAGCGCCGCGTCGGTCACCTCCGGCCACTGCCCGCCCAGGGCCTGGCGGCAGAACGCGAGCCGGGCGCGCAACTCCCGCGCCTGCCGGGTCCAGGTCAGCAGGTCGAGCCCGACCTGACGCAGCCCGTCCCGGAGCGCGGCGGCGACCCGGGCCGGGTCGGGCCGGGTCAGCGGGCGCTCCACCAGCACGATCGCGCCCAGCCGCTCCACCTCGCGGGCCAGCACGTCCCCGCCGGACCAGGCGATCTCCTGCTCCCGCCGCAGCAGCGCGGCACCGGCCTCCCGGGCGGTGGCCTCGTCCACCACCGCGGCCTGGCGGATCGCCGCGCCCCGGCGCCCCGGTGCCCGGTCGGCCACCGAGATCGCCAGCCACTCCGCCCCGGCCAGCGGCGAGCCCGGCGCCAGGTCCGCCGCGGTGCCGCCGGCCATCAGGTACGTCCCGGCGCCGGCCTGCCGGACCCGGGCCAGCCGCTCCGGGTACGCCAACCCGACCAGCAACCCGGCGGCCAGGTCGTCCGACAGGCCCGGCCCGGCCCGGCGGGCGGGCGGTGCGGCGGAGGGCGGCGACTCGTCGAGGGCGCTGCGCAGCCGGTCCACCTCCGCCCGCCACCTGGCACTGGCGGGATCCGTACCCGAGCGGAGCCGGCGCCAGCTGCCGACCAGATCGTCGCCGGGAGCGGACTCGGCGAGTACCGCGACCACCTCGGCGGCCCGGCCCGGACGCACCGGGGCGGCACCGTCCAGCAGCGCCCGGGCCAGCCGTGGATGGGCGCCGACCGCCGCCATCGCCCGGCCCCGCCCGGTCACCCGGCCGTCCGGGGCGACCGCGCCGAGCGCCTCCAGGGTGGAGCGGGCCACCTGCATCGCCGCCGCCGGTGGCGGATCCGGCAGCGCCAGCCCGTGGCCGTCCGGGCGCCCCCAGCAGGCGAGCTGCAACGCGAAGGCGGTGAGGTCGGCGACCGCGATCTCCGGCTCGGGCTGCGCCGGCAGCCGGTCGTGCTCCGCCGCCGACCAGCACCGGTAGACCCGGCCCGGCGCCTCCCGGCCGGCCCGCCCGGCACGCTGCGTCGCCGCCGCCCGGGACACCGGCACCGTCACCAGCGCGCCGAGCCCCCGAGCCAGGTCGGTCCGGGCCACCCGGCTCAGCCCGGCGTCGACCACCACCCGCACCCCGGGCACGGTGAGGCTGGTCTCCGCGACGGCGGTGGCCAGCACGACCCGGCGCCGACCGGTGGCCGGGCGGAGTGCGGCGTCCTGCTCGGCACTGGACTGCCGGCCGTGCAGGCGGACCAGGTCGGTGCCGGCCAGCCCGGCCAGCCGGCCGGCGACACCGTTGATCTCCCCGGCGCCGGGGAGGAAGACCAGCAGGTCGCCCTCGTGTTCGGCCAGCGCCCGGCGTACGGTGGTCGCCACGTGGTCGAGCAGCCGGGGATCCACCCGCAGCCCGTGCGGCGGGTCCACCGGCCGGGGCGGCGGGGCCCAGACCACGTCGACCGGGTACGCCCGGCCCTCGGCGCGCACTACCGGTGCCGGTTCCGCCGCCGAGCCGAGCAACACGCCGAGTCGCTCCTCCTGGGCGGTGGCGGACATCGCCAGCAGCCACAGGTCGGGCCGGAGCGCGGCCCGGGCCTCGATGCCGAACGCCAGGGCCAGATCGGCGTCGAGTTGCCGCTCGTGGGCCTCGTCCAGGAGTACCGCGCCGACGCCGGGCAACTCCGGGTCGTGCTGGAGCCGCTGCACCAGCAGGCCGGTGGTGACCACCTCGATCCTGGTCCGGGCACTGGTCCGGCGCTCGCCGCGCACCGCGTACCCGACGGTTTCGCCGACCCGTTCGCCGCGCAGCTCCGCCATCCGGCGGGCGGCGGCCCGGGCCGCGACCCGGCGCGGCTGGGCGACGACGATCCGCCCGTCGACCCGGTCGGCCAGCGCCAGCGGGACCAGCGTGGTCTTCCCGGCCCCGGGCGGTGCCACCAGCACCGCCGCGCCGCGCTCCGCCAGCGTCTCGACCAGGGCCGGCAGCACGTGCCGGACCGGCAGGTCGGCGGCGGGTCCGGGCGGTGACATCCGGCCAGTGTCGCACCGCCGGCAGCACCGGTCGGGCTCCGGTCCGCTCCAGGGCACCTAGGCCCGCTCCGCGGCTGGTCCGGCTCCGGTCAGGCTCCGGAGCTGGTCCGGCTCCGGAGCTGGTCCGGCTCCGGTCAGTCCCGGGGCAGCAGCGGGCCGAGCGGCCCGAGGTCGAGGTTGAGATCCTCCGGCGACAGGCCGAAGTGCTCCCGCAGCTCGGTCATCTGCTGGTCCAGCGCCATCAGGGTGCTCCCGACCCGCTCGATCTGCTCCTCGGTCAGGTCGCCCTGGTCGATCCGGCGCAGCGCCTGCCGCTCCATCAACTGCCGCAGCAGCTCCACGATGGTGAGCACCAGGCTGGCGAGGCCGCGCTCGACCCCGTCCCGGTCCACCTCGACCCGTCCCGACCGGGGCTGCTCGGGGCTCAGCACGGCGTACCGCCGTCGATCGGGTCCGCCCGGTCGGCGGCGCGTACGGAGGCGAGCAGCGCCCGCAGCGAGACGTACACCAGGTCCACGTCGGCGATCGAGAGCACCAGGTCGCCACTGACCACGACTCCGGTGCCGAGTACCCGGTCGAGGAGGTCGACCAGGGCGATCGGCTGGCTCTCCAGCACCTCCCGCCCGCTCACCGCGGCACCCCGTCGGTGCTCTCGTCGAGCGCGGCGAACGAGTACGGCGGCCACGGCCCGGTCAGCTCCAGCCGGAGCATCGGCTGGCGGGTACCCAGCTCCCGGACCAGCTCGGCGAAGTCCGCCGCCCGCCCGGCGGGCAGCAGGTACGCGCCGTTGAGCACCATCGGGTCGGGTATCCCGCTCAGGCTCCTGTCCTGCGGCCGGTGCCGGCGGGCCGCCTCGGCCTGCCCGGTCAGCGCCGCGTGCACCGCCTCGACTCCCTCCGCCGCCGCCCGCCGAGCCGCCTCGCCCGCCGCCAGCGCGGTCCGCCGACGACGCAGGTACTCCGCACCGGCACCGCTGCCCCCGGACGGCTGTACGGTCACGGCCCCCGCTGCCTCGGAGGCGCGGACCGAGTACGCCTTCACACCCCACTCGGCCCGGTCGGTGAGCCGGTCGAGGGCGGCGCCGAACTCCAGCTGCCGATCGTGCAACCCGGCCCGGAGCGCGGCGCCGTCCTGATAGACCGTGGCCAGCCGGGCCGGCAGGGTCGGGCCGAGCCGCCAGACCGCCTCGATGACCCGGTGGTGGGCGCTCGCCGCCGCCTCCAGCCAGCGCAGGTCGCCCAGGTTCCGGTGCAGGGCCGCCTCGCCGTACTCGTCGAGGTCCACCGGCACCACCACCGCGTCCAGGTCGCCGATCCGCACCGCGTCGACCGGTGCTCCGCCCGCCCCGGTCAGCCCAGCCAGCCGGTCGGCGCACAGGTATCGGGTCACGGCGTGCAGCCAGACCCCCGAGCCGCCGCTCATCGTTCCTCCTCCGCCCGCCGTCCAATGCCGTCGGGCAGCGCCCGGTCCGGCGACCGCGCGTCGGCACCCGACCCGACGGACGGGCGGGAACGGCCGCCGAGGAACGGGTCGTGCTCCCACCAGTCGATCCCCATCTCCCGAGCGGTGTCGACGGAGGCGACCACCAGGCGCAGCTTGATGGTGAGCAGTTCGATGTCGAGCAGGTTCACCCTGATGTCGCCGGCGATCACCACGCCGCGGTCGAGTACCCGCTCCAGGATGTCCGCCAGGTTGCCGGTGTCACCGGTCGCCGGTCGGACCTGACCGTGCCCGTATACCGGTTGTGGCATCGTCACGTCGGTCACCCCGTCCCGGTTCCGCTGTCGCCCCGGCCACGCGGATACCGCCGTGTCCGCCGGTAGCCGGTCAACTCCCCGCTGGCGTCCAGTTCGGTCCGATAGACCGCGAGGATGTCCGCCGAGGAGGGCACCCGGGCGTCCTCGACGACCTCGACACCGACCAGCCAGCCCCGCTCGGTGCGGTCCAGCGAGGTGACCCCGGTGACCTGCTTGCCGGTCAGGCCGGCGATCTGTCGTGCCCCGTTCAGGGCCGCGACCCGCGCGGAGATCGGCCGGGCCGGGTCGGCCCGCCGCCGAGCCGCCCGCTGCCGGTTCCCGGCCCGGTGCGCCAGGCCGTCGTCGTGGTACTCGTCGGCCCGGTCGTCGCTGTCGCGGTCGTCGCTGTCGCGGTCGTCGCTGTCGACCACGTCGCTGTCGTCCGCGTCGTGGTCGTCGTGGTCGTCGCCCTCGTCGTAGTCCTCGTCCTGGTCGTAGTCGTCGTGCTCGTCGTAGTCCTCGTGCTCGTCGTAGTCGTCGTTCTCGACCGGGTGGTTGGCGTGCTCCCGGTAGCGGCCGGCGCGCTGGGTGCGCTCCGCCATGTCATCTCCCTTCAGGTGCCGTCTCCGACGGGTGGGCCCGGGCGATCAGGCGATCGAGGATCCGCTGCTGTGCCTGTGCGAGTTCCGGTTCCGAGATCTCGCCGGCCGCCGCCGCATCGGCCAGCGCGGTCAGTTCGCGCTGCACGTTGACCGGGTCGTAGAGTTCGCGTTCCGCCTGGTCGCGCAGTAGCCGGGCCAGCCCGGTCAGCCCGCGTACCGGGCTGAGTGGCAGGGCGAGCAGCATGCCCAACACCGGCCGTCACCGCCCCGGCCCGGAGGGGACGAAGTCCCAGGGTGCGGTCGGGCCGATCGACCGGACTGTCGCCCAGTCCCGCCACGCCTCGGCGAGGTCGCGTACCGCGTCCGTGAAGTCCGCTCCGCGTCGTCGGTCCAGCAGGAACGCGACCCGGGCGGCGTCCTGCTCGTGCTGCGGCGGCAGCGGCGCCTCGGCCAGGCAGTACGGGGCGAGTGCCTCGGTCAGCCGCTCGGTGTCCGCCGCCCGGCGTGCCTCCACCGCCCGGGCGACGATCTCACCGAGCCGGATCCGCAGGTCGACATCGGCGTCCGCGGGCCGGCCACGCAACCGGTCGCGCAGGTCGGCGGCCTCCGGCTCGTCGGCCAGTACGCCGGCCAGCAGCGTCCGCTCGACGTACCGGGCCCGGACGACGTACTCGACCCGGCCGTCCAGCTCGGCCAGCGCGGCCCGGTACTCGTCGTGGCGCAGCCCCAGCAGCTCGGTGACCGCCGCCGCGCTCGGCAGAACCGTGCCGAACCGTACCGGCAGTACCGGTACCTCGGCGGTCACCGCGACGCCGTCCAGCAGGTCGCGGTAGGCCACCAGATCCTCGGGACGTCCCAGTCGTACGTCCAGGGGCGTCTCGCTGACCAGGGCCGCGACGTCGCCGTGCCGGATCGTGGTTACCGGTCCGAGTGGGTCACCCAGACCCCGGGCCTGCGCGGTCACCTCGACGTCCGCCGGCACCAGCCCGTAGACGAACTGCCCGACGCCAGCATCGGCGTCCACCATGGACGGTGAAGTCATCTCAGTCCTCCTCCCGGCGACGGCGGCGAGGAACCCGCTCCCGGTCCCGGCCGCTGTTGCCGCTGTTGCCGACGATCTCGCCGAGGGCGTCGCCGGCCTTCTCCACCAGTCCGGCCTTCGGGCCGGAGACCAGGTCCGGCAGGCCCTTGTCCCGGGTCGCCGAGAGGTCGAGCCGGTTCGTCGCCTCGGCGAACCGCAGGTACGTGTCGACGCTGGCGACCACGACCCGGGCGTCGACGGTCAGCAGCCGGATGCCGACCAGGCTGACCGCCAGGTGGGCGTCGATGACCACACCCTTGTCCAGGATCATCCCGACCACCTCGGCCAGGTCCGAGCCGCCCCCGCCGGACGCGCCGCCCCCGCCGCCGTCGGTCCGTCGCACGATGTCGGTCATCGCCCTCGTCCTCCCCGACTGCTCCGGCCGGCCTGTTCGGCCTCGCCCCTGGCCCGTTCCGCGCCGCCACCGCTGCTGCCTCCGGTGCCGGTACGCCCGGTGCGTCCGCCCTCACCCCGGCTGCCGGCTCCGCCGTCGCGGCTGGTCCCGGACCGGTGGGTGGCCCCGGACGGCTGCGACGCGCCACGGCGGCGCCGGGCGTCGTCGTCGTTCGACGGTTCGGCCGGGTCACCGTCGCGGACGACCCGCCCGTCCCGGATCTCGCCGCGCCAGCCCTGTACCTCGTCGGGGTGCAGGATCGTCTCGGTCATCACGTGCCGGACGAAGTGCTTGAGTTCGAGGCGTACCCGGCGGCCCTGGGCCCGCCAGAGATTGCCGGTCCGCTCGAAGAGCCCCTGCGGGTGGTACTCGAGCACCAGCAGGATCCGGGTCAGGTCTGGGGTGACCTCGTGGAAGGTCACCGTCCCGTCCACCGAGCCCTTGTCGCCGGTGGACCGCCACACGATCCGCTCGTCCGGGACCTGCTCGATGGTGCTGGAGCGCCAGCTACGGTGCGACCAGAAGACCTGCGCCTTCCAGGTCAGCTCCTCGGCCGAGGTCCGTTCGACATGCTCCACCTTCTTCATGAACCGGGGGAAGTCCTCGAACCGGGTCCACTGGTCGTACGCCACCCGCCGGGGCACGCCGACCTCGATCGACTCGACGATGTTGGTCACCTTCAGCTTCTCCTTCGCGCCGCCGCCCCGGCCCAGCGCGGTCCGTACCCGCTCCTTCACGGCGGCGAGTCCGGCGGCCAGCCCCGCCTTCGCGGGGGAGGCACCTTCGGCCAGCCGTCCGGCGCCGGCCTTCGCGGCCGCCCCGGTCGGCCCACCGCGCTCGGCGTACCGGACGAGTCGTTCGGTGGTAGCACCCATCCGACCGGTCGCGGCCGTGACGACGCGTTCGCCGGCCGCGCCGGCCAGACCCCGGAGCGCCTCGGTCAGTCCTGCCGATCCTGCCGAGCCAGCCGATCCCGTCGGTCCGGTCGAGGTGGTCGAGTTGCGCCGGGGCGCCGCTCCGCCGTCGGTCGAGCGGGTCGCCCGTCCGCGGCCGGGACGGGTCTTTGCCGCACTGTCAGCCGGGTTCATCGGGTCCTCCGTCGTACCGGAGCGGCCTCGGTCGAGGCTCGCCGCCGGGCCGGCTGCTGCCCGGACGTGGCCCTGGGCCGCCTCCGGTCGCCTGCCCGCTCGGCCGCCGTGCGCTGCCGGGCGGGGCCGTCCGGGTCGCTGTCGTCGTCCGCGTCGCTGTCGTCCGTGTCGTCGTCCGGGTCGCTGTCGTCCGCGTCCTCGTCGGCGCCGTCCTCGTCGGCGTCCGGACCTTCGATGTCGTCGTCCCGGAGGTCGGCGCCGGACTCCGGTCCTTCGTCGACGGAGTCGTCGTCGAGGAACTCGTCGTCCTCGAACTCGTCGAGGTCGTCCTCCTCCTCGTCGTCCGCCGGCCGGCGACCTCGGCGGGCCGACGTCCGGATGTCGGACAGCCTGCGGCGGGACCGCTTGACCGGCTGCTCTGCCTGGTCCGCCCGGTCCGCCCGGTCCGCCTGGTCCGGCTCGTCCGCCTGGTCCGGCTCGTCCGCCTGGTCCGGCTCGTCCGTCTGGTCCGGCTCGTCCGCCTGGTCCGGCTCGTCCGCCTGGTCCGGCTCGTCCGCCTGGTCCGGCTCGTCCGGTCGCCCCGGTCCGGCTGCCCGCCCCGGGTCGGTACGCTCGCGCAGCCCGGCGCTGACCGAGTCGATGCGCCGGGTGACCGCGCTGGTCGCGGCGGCTCGGGTCGCCGCTACCAGCGGGGCGCCCAACTCGGCGATCCGGCCCAGCTCGGAGGAGTCGCCGAGCAGCTTCACCCCGCGGGTCAGCAGCCCGCGATCACCGCTGAACCGGCCGGCCACCACCGCGCCGCCCAGCATTGCGACCAGCCCCAGCTTCCGGTGCCGTCCGACCAGATAGCCGACGCCGGCCCCCAAGGCGATCTGCGTCGCTCTGTTCATTCTCGTCATTCCCTTCGGTGAACCCGTGGCGCGCCGGCCATTCGGTCATAGTCATTTCCTCGTCAGCGGCAGGCCGTACCCGGGGCGCCGTCGAAGGAAAACGCCATTTCGAATTGCTGTGACGGAGGCCACGTGCGACCGGGGGAGAACCGTGCACATACCGCTGATGAGCTGCGGATTCGTTGAGAGGGCGCAGCCCGGCGACAATGGCGCGAAGGGCGATCGGTGGCAGTAAACGGCAGAGCGAGAAAGGGAGAGGGAGAGCGAACCCGTCGGGGGCGGAATGGACACGAACGCCCATTCCTCGCGCAGAGGATCGATTCTCCGACTGTCGTCCCGGCGGCGACTCGATGCCCTAGACTGGGCCGCCATGAGCGTGCCGCCGCGCCGGGCCCCCGGAGACCTGCTGGTGCACCTGCGTCGGGCGCGCGACCACGCGGACCTGCACTACGCCGACCCGCTGGACCTGGGCACCCTGGCGGCGGTCGCCGGGATCAGCAAATACCACTTCCAGCGCCTCTTCACGGCGACGTACGGGGTCTCCCCGGCGGTGCACCTGAGCCGACGGCGGGTGGAGCGGGCCCAGGATCTGCTCCGGTCCACCAACCTCACCGTCACGGAGGTCTGCCACGCGGTCGGGTTCACCAGCCTGGGCTCGTTCAGCAGCCGGTTCCGCGAGCTGGTCGGCGAGACGCCGAGCGAATTCCAGCGCCGCTGGGCGGCGAGCGGTGCTCCCCGGATCCCGGGCTGCTTCGTGTTCATGTGGGGACTCGCCGAGCGGCGCGGCTCCGCAACCGGGGAGAAGCCGGTTCCGGCGACCGCTCCTAGCCTGGTCGCATGATCACCAACATCTCGATCACCAGCGTGTTCGTGAAGGATATCGACGCTTCGAAGGCGTTCTACCTCGACGTGCTCGGCTTCGAGGAGCACACCGACATCACCCTCGCGGACGGCTCCTACCGCTGGTGCACCGTCAAGCACCCCAAGCAGCCTGAGTTGGAGGTACACCTGACCGTGCCGGGTCCGCCGTACTCGCCGGAGATGGTGAGCGCGATCGACCGGGAGATGGACTCCGGCGGGATGTTCGGGCTCGGCCTGCACGTGGACGACTGCCGTCGGACGTACGACGAGCTTCGCGCCAGGGGCGTCGAGTTCATCCACACCCCGGAGGAGCGTCCGTACGGCGTCGAGGCGGTCGCTCGGGACAACTCGGGCAACTGGATCGTGCTGGTCGAGCCTCGGGAGTACTCCGCCGCCGAGTTCGGCTGAACAAACACCACCGCCCTACCCGGTGGCCGGCGCGGTCGTCCGCTCGGGCCGCCGGGTAGGGCGGAGGTGTGCCTGCGCTCAGTACGTGTCGGCGAGTTGGCCGCGGAGTTTGGTGAGGGCGCGGGTGAGGAGGCGGCTGATGTGCATTTGGGAGACGCCGATCTGTTCGGCGATCTGGGATTGGGTGAGGTTGCCGTAGAAGCGGAGGGTGAGGATTTTCTGTTCGCGTTCGTCGAGGGTGGCGAGGGCGGGGCCGAGGGCGACGCGGAGTTCGGCGAGTTCGTATTCGTTGTCTTCGGCGCCGAGGAGGTCGCCGAGTTCGGTGGTGCGGTCGCCGTCGCCGGTGGGGGTGGACAGGGAGACGGCGTTGTAGGCGCGGGCGCCTTCGAGTCCTTCGAGGACTTCTTCTTCGGTGAGGTTGAGGTGGGTGGCGATGTCGGTGATGGTGGGGGAGCGGCCGAGGGTTTGTAGGAGGTTGCTGTTGGCTTCGCTGATGGCGAGGCGGAGTTCCTGGAGGCGGCGGGGGACGCGGATGTCCCAGGTGCGGTCGCGGAAGTGTCGTTTGAGTTCGCCGATGATGGTGGGGATGGCGTAGCCGGCGAAATCGACGCCGCGGGTGGGGTCCCATTTGTCGATGGCTTTGATGAGGCCGACGGCGGCGGTCTGGGTGAGGTCGTCGGTGGGTTCGCCGCGTCCGCTGTAGCGGTGGGCGAGGTGGTGGGCCAGGGGGAGCCAGGCTTCGATGGCCTTGTCGCGGAGGGCGGGTCGGGAGGGGTGGTGGGTGGGTAGGGCGGTCATGGCGTGCAGGAGTTCGGTGGCGGTGTCGTTGGGGGTGGGGTGTGTGGTCCGGGTGGTGGCCGGGGCCGTGGTGGTGGGGGCTGTGGTGGTTGTCATGGTGGTCCTCCCTGCTGGGTGGGCGGGGGTGTGAGTTGTTCGGTGGTGGAGGTTGGTTATGTGGTGGTCGGGTGGTGGAGGTGTCGTGTGGCTGTTCAGGCATCACCTTAGCCCGTTGGTATCGGCGGATGCTAGCCGAACGGCTGATGTATAAAACGGA
>NZ_JAZGQL010000036.1:0-155224 GCF_036421995.1 Plantactinospora veratri | reverse complement strand
GCCGTACGCGAGATGTAACGACTGGTGGGCGGCTGGCATTCCGCCCCGGCCGGTCGGTCATGAAATCGGCGAAGGTCCGCGACCCGGCGGGCCGCATCCGCGACGATGACCGGTCGGGTGGGCGTTGTCCGGGTCCGGCGGACATTCGGTCCTACGGCGTGATACCTCGGAGTCATCATGATGACTCCGAGGTATCACGATCGACCCGTATATGCCGGCCAGAAGGCTGGCCGCGCCGGGTCAGGCAGGCCTACCTCGACCCGGCCAGGAGTCGGCCGGACCTCAAAGGATCATGTGACGAGTTGGCGGGAGATCGAATGGCCGTGCAGGCGGCGGATCAGAGCAGCGGTGCGACATCCCGGGTGATCGGTACAGCCAGCACGGTCGGGCCCTCCGTGTCGAGCGCCGCCCGGAACGCCGCCCGGAACTCGTCGACAGACTCCACCTGGTGCGCGACACAGCCGTAGCCGCGGGCGATGCTCGGGATGTCCAGGCCGGGCAACTCCAGTCCCGGCACCCCCGGTGTGTCCTCCAGCTCGGCGAAGGCCTTCAGCACCCCGTACGCCTGGTTTACCGGCACCACGAAGACGACCGGCAGCCGGTGCTGGGCGGCGGTCCAGAGCGCCTGCGGCGAGTACTGGAACGAGCCGTCCCCGATCACCGCCACCACCGGCCGTTGCTGCCCGGTGTCCCGCTGGGCGAGCGCGATGCCGACCGCCGCCGGCAGCGCGAAGCCCAGCCCGCCGCTGGCCATCTTGAAGTACGAGCCCGGCCGGGTGATGGTCAGTTGCCGGTGCAGCACGCTGAGGTTGGAGGGAGATTCGGGGACCACGATCCCGTCCGCCGGCCACTCGGCGGCGAGCGCGCCGAAGAGTGCCTCCGGGTCGAGCGGGGCGCCGGCGGTCGCGGCCGGCGCGGCGGAGCGGGGCGGCGGCATGGGCCGTTCGCTGCCGGGCAGCCGCTCGGCCAGCCCGGCACAGGCCAGCGTCACGTCGCCGACCAGGCTGTCGCCGACCGGCGCCCGGGCCGCCTCGGCCGGGTCGTCGGTGATGTGCAGCAGCCGGGTGCCCTCCGGCAGGTAGCCGTGCCGGCCGGGGACGTACGGGTAGTAACGGAACACCGGGGCACCGATCACCAGGACGGTGTCGTGGCCGACAAGCTTCTCGGCCAGTGGCCCGATCGCCGGCGGCAGCAGTCCCTGGAACTGCGGATGGTCCTGCGGGAAGCCGACCCGGTCCGCGAACGGCGGCTGCCAGACGGGTGCCCGGGTCCGCTCGGCGAGGGCGACCGCCTCGGCCCAGCCGCCGCTGCGGTCGACGCCTGAGCCGATCACCAGCATGGGGTGTCGGCTGTCCGCCAGGATCTCGGCGAACCGGTCCAGTTCCGCCGGATCGGGGGCGACCCGGGTGCTGACCCGGCGTACCGGCGAGGTGCCGGTGGCCGGCTCGTCCCAGTCGTCCAGTGGCAGGGAGAGGTAGACCGGCCCGGCCGGCGGCTGTACGGCGGTGGCGAGCGCCCGCATGAACGCCTCGGGAATGTCCTGCGCACGCAGTGGTTCGTGGCTCCATTTGACGTACGGCTCGGGCAGTTGGGTGGGGCGCACATTGGTCAGCATCGGCTCGGACAAATTCATCGTCCGGGTCTGCTGGCCGGCGGTCACGATCATGGGCGTCTTGTTGTGCCAGGCGGTGACGAGACTGCCCATTCCGTTTCCGGTGCCGGGCGCGGTGTGCAGGTTGACGTGCACCGGCCGGCCGCTGGCCTGGGCGTAGCCGTCCGCCATCGCGACCGCCGAGGCCTCCTGGAGGGCCAGAACGTAGCTGAAGTCGGCCGGAAAGTTCTTCAGGAATGGCTCCTCGGTGGAGCCGGGGTTGCCGAACAGGGTGGTCAGGCCGAGGGAACGGAGCAGGTCGTAGGTAGCTTCGTGCACCGTTGTCATCGGAAGGAGCCTCCTGGAGTCCTCGTCCCATGTTCGAGCCACCGGACCAAGCCGGTCATTTCCGTCATACCGTACGCGTACATGATCATGCTGGTTTATCCGCTGGCCGCCTGCCGGCCCGGGTGCCCGGGCGGCGCTGTCCCAATCGCGCTCCGAGTCACTGTTTTCGCTGTTCAGTGGGGTTGGCAACGGCAGAAGTCGGCCAGTAATGTCGGCGAGTCTGGTCCGGCCCCTTGGTCGCCGTACGGGTGACACCGGAGCAGACCCGCCGAGTCGTTCCGTAACGAGCCGGGGACCCATAGTTATCTGGGGTGAATCCGCGAGCCACTGGCCCGTGGTAGGGCGGCCTTCCCGCCCGAATCCGTCAGCTAACCCGGTAGGCGGTGTCGGAAGGAGTAGCTGTTCGTGCGGCACCACCCGGGCCCCGGCCCATCCCCCCAGTTCCCTCGCTGCGTCGCGCCCCCACTCCCGGCCGTCGCGACCGTCCCGGACCACCCGGTCCCCGGCCGCCACCCCGACCTGGCCCGATAGCGGTCTGTGACGCGGAAGTCGTCGACGCGCGGGCACCCCGCCGGCCCACTGGCCGGCAGTTCCCGGTGAGGCCGCCGGTCGGCCGCGACGGATCGTGGTGGCGCTGATTCCACCGGTACGCCGATAGCAGCGCCGCACCGGTCGGCGCACCGTCGGTCCGTCCCGCCGAATGCCTGTCGGCGGACCTTTTCCCGTGCGATTCCGTGCGATTTCGCGTCACATTCCCCGCAGCGAAAGAAACGCCGCGTCATTTCCTGCCCCCCGGTAGCGGTGGCGCGCATTTCCTCTGGAGGACAACGTTGAAGCACGCAATTAACGGGCGGTTCAGGACCGTCATGTCGGGCCGGCGTAACCGGCTCGCGCTCGCCTCGGCCGCGGTGCTCGCCGCCGCCGCCTCCACCGGGGTCGTCCTGACCTCGAACGACTCGGCCGAGGCGCCGCAGCCGCCGACCGTCGCCGTCGCCGAACTCGGCGCCCCGGCGGCGGGTCAGGCCGGAGCGGCGGTCACCACCGCGCCGGAGACGACCGCACCGACGACGACCGCCCCGGCGACCCCGTCGCAGCCGGCCAGCACCGCGCCGGGCACCAAGGCGCCGAGCGCGGCGGCGAAGGCGGCCGCGGCCAGCACCCCGAGCAAGCCCCCGGCGCCCCCGGAGTCGAAGCTGCTGGACTACCAGTTCCAGGCCCAGATCAACGGCTGGTACTGCGGCCCGGCCGCCACCCGGATCGCGCTGACCGCCCGGGACAAGAAGCCCAGCCAGGACGCCGTCGCCGCCGACCTCGGCACCACGACGAGCGGCACGAACTCGGCCCTGGACACCACCCGGGTACTGAACAAGATCATCGGTACCGATTTCTACCGCACCACCGCCATCCCCGGTGGCGCGGCCACCCCGGCCCAGATGGACCGGCTCCAGGCGGACGTCGTGCACGCCGTCACCAGCGGGTACGCCGTGGTCGTCAACATCGCCGGCTCGGCCACCGACCTTGCCGGCGGCTGGCACAGCTACCCCGGCGGGCACTACCTGACCGTCGTCGGCTACCGCGACGACGGCCGTACGGTGAAGATCGCCGACCCGGCCATCCCGGGCGAGGACAGCAGCTACTGGATGACCACCATCGACCTGGCGAACTGGGCGGCCACCCGGGGCTACTCGTCCTGACCCGTCCCGGCGATAGCAGCACCGACGACGACGCCGGCCCGACCCCACCCACCCGGACGACCCGTGCCGACCGGGGGTGTGGGACGGGCCGGCGTCGTCGTCGCGAGCGGTTCCGCGCCGGCCTTGGTCAGGTGCGGGTCACTGGCCCTGCCACACCGCCTGGGCGCCGGTGTCACCGGTGCGGAACACGTAGTAGAGGGTGATCCCGGCCGCCGCCAGGCAGAGCACCCCGAGCACCAGGGTCAGCACCGGCGACCCCTTGGCGGTCACAGCGGCGGTGCCGTCCTCGCCGTCCGCGCCACCGTCGGCCCCGGCGGCCCCCGCGGTCACCGGTGGGGCGGCGACCCGGGGCTTGACCAGGAAGACCAGCGCCAGGGCCAGCACCCCGAGCACGAGCGTCGCGTACAGGGTGTTGGTGCCGAGATCCTGGTGCTCCGCCAGCCTCGGGACGTACTCCGGGCTGACCCGGTTCCGGGACTCCAACCGGGCGAGGAAACGGTCACCGGAGAGCTTGGCCATCAGCGCGGCGAGTGGGGTGGCGACCGCGAGCAGCCCCAGCACCCAGCGCAGGTGTGGGCGGACGAACGGAAGGAACGCGTACCCGACCGCGGTCAACGCGAGCAGTGGCACGAAGACCACCGCGGCATGGACCAGGAACGGGTGGGCGGGAATGCCCATGAACTCCTCGAGCACCGGCGCCTCCTCGGCGACAGATGGGATTGGCGGAGGAAAGGGTGGGACGGCAGGCGTACGAGCCGGGCGGGGCCGACCGGCTCCGGCGGCCCGTACGGCGGGAAGACCGTTGACATGGTGCCCGGGGCGTACCGCGTTGACAAGGCCCAGACCGCTGAGGTGCAAGGAAGGGCCCCCGCATATCGCATTCTGTTGTAGCGGGGGCCCTTCCTTACACCGGTGCGGGTTCGCCGGCGACGTACTCGGTGTACTCGGCGACCGGGGTGAAGCCGAGCCGGTCGTAGAGCTTGTACGCCGCCGTGTTCTCCGCGACCACGTTCAGCGCCACCGTGTCGACGGTTTCCAGCAGCCGCCGGCAGAGCGTCGCCACCACCGTGCTGGCCAGCCCCTGCCCCCGGTACGCCGGAGCCGTCGTCACGTTGCCCAGCGCGGCCACCCGGTACCGCGGCGACCAGACGTGCACCCCGGCGACGGAGACCAGTTCGCCGTGCCGGCGCATCCCCACGTAGTGACCGGTCTCGACCATCCGGGGGGCGAACCAGTTGCCCGGATAGGCCGTCCGGTAGAAGGCCGTCAGTTCCGGTACGTCGGCCTCGGTCAGCACCTCGCCACCGGGCACCACCCGGGCCAGCCGGTCCGGGTCGGTGAGCGCCATCTTCAGGTGCGCACCGCGCGACCTGAGCGGGTACTCCCGGGCCAGCACCGCCTCGCCGCCGGGGGAGAGGTGCGCCTCGAAGTGCCGGGGCAGCAGCGGGAGCAGACCGGTGAGCAGTTCGGTCAGCACCGCCGGTGAACGGTGCAGCGCCAGCAGCACCGGGGTGGGCCCACCCTGGTAGAGCAGCGCCACCGCGTCGTCGCGCCGGTACCAGGTGGTGTACGGCCAGTAGAAGTCGTCGAGGTCGCCGAGTTCGTACGCGTGCAGGTGCGGGTCGCGGCGCAGCAGGCCGGCCAGTTCGTTCCGGTCGTGGCTGGTCCTGATCATCGTCACCGACGCATCATGGCACAGCCCTCACGTCGGGAGCGCGGGCTCAGGGGACCGGCGCGGGGCGGGGCGAGGGTACCGACTGGGCGGCCCCGGCGCCGTCCAACTGCCGACGGGCCTCGTCGAGGAAGCCGTCGGCGTAGCGCTGCTCCGGGAAGTCCCCGAGATAGCGGGTACGGGTCCGCCACCGTGCCTCGGCGAGCGGATCGGTCTCCAGTAGCCGGTCCAGTACGTCGTCTACATTGGACATCTGCGGGTCGAGTACGTAACCCGAGCCGGCCAGCGGGAAGCCCTCGACGAACCGCTCGCCCTCGCCGACCCGGTCGGTGACCGCGTACGGCTTACCGGAGTAGAGGTAGTCGGAGATCACCGCCGAGACGTCCGAGACCAGCGCGTCCGAGGCGTTGACGCAGTCGACCAGGCTCATCTTCTTCGCCGCGTCGACGCCGAAGACGTGCCGCCGCCCCGTGCTCGCCCGGTGCTCGGCGAGGAGCTGCTCGATCCGGGCGAGCTGTCGGGCCGACGCCGGATTCTGCGAGGTGTACGGGTGGGCCCGCAGGATCACCGTCACGCCCCGGTCCAGCAGCCGGCGGACCAGGGTCTCACCCACCGGCAGCGAACAGTGGTCGACGTCGGCGTTGTGCCCGGTCCAGGTCGGCGTGTAGAGCACCACCTTGTCGGCCCGGTCCCGGATCGGCTCCCGGCGTACCGCGATCGACTCCACCTGCGGGCGACCGACGATGGCGAACTTCTCCCGGGGGATCGTCACGCCGTTGCGGGCGTACCGGTCGATCGCCGCCTGCCCGGCCACGAAGATCCGGTCGAAGATCGCGGAGACCGGATTGGCGCTCGGTGCCTTGTCGCTGTCGCCGTGGTGCAACTGGATGTGTGTGAGGTGCGCGAAGCGGATGCAGTGGCTGTTCTTCGCGCCGTGGTTGACGTAGAACGCCACCCGCAGGCTCGGCACCATCGCCTCGTCGATCGAGCGCGGCGTCGGGCAGACCACCACCGGCGCCTTCGTGGCGGCCGAGATCGCCGGCAGGAAGTTCGGCTCCCGCAGCAGCACCATGAACGGCCGGCCGATCCGCTCCAGGTACGGCAGCCACATCATGACCTGGTATTCCGAGCCGGGCGGCGCGGAGAAGTAGAGCAGGAACTCCGGCTGGTGCCGGCGCAGCGCCTGGGTGACCGCACTCTGCCCGCCGGAGGGCCGCAGCCGGCGCAGCGCGATCGGCCCGACCGCGCCGACCGCGGCGGCCGCGCCGACCAGCACGGTCAGCACGAGGGCGGGCCAGACCGGCAGGGTGAACGCGGCGCTGCCGGCGAGCAGCACCAGCAGGGCCAGCACCGCCGGCCCGAGCCGGTCGGTCACGAGCAGCGGCGACGACCGTACGCCGAGGTTGGCCGAGCGGACCTCCAGCTCGGCGGCGTCGCGCAGCGGCCGCTCGGCCAGGGTCAGCCCGAGCAGGGCCGCACCGGTGAGCGCCAGTGCCACCGTGTTCCACCCGGACCCGGGCAGCCGGTGGGCGTATCCGACCAGTACCCCGGCGATCAGCAGGACCGGCTCGGCGACCAGTTCGGCACGGGGGTTGACCCGGCGCTCCATCCAGAGCGCGACCGCGCCCGCGCCGGCCAGGACGAGGCCCGGCAGCTCGGCCGAGGTGAGGGCGAGGAGCAGGAAGGACAGCACGGCCAGGCCGGCACTCAGACACCGGACGGTCAGTTTCCTGACCAGATCGCCACGCATGCGCTTCCTTCCTCGGATCGCCGGGGCCCCGACAGTGCGGGACCTGGCTAGGGAGTGCCGACCCGGGGCGGCGGCACCAGTTCGGTGGAGCGTTGCCGGCCGACCCGGGCGGGCCCGGGCTCCTGCTCCGGACCGGCCGGGGGCCGGCCGTTCGGCTCGGTGCCGCCGGGCTCGGCGCTGTTCGGCTCGGTGGCGTTCGGCTGGGCGGCCGGCTCGGCGACCGGGTCGCCGGGGGAGCGGCGTACGTCGACCACCTGGCCGGTCAGCCCGGAGAGCAGCACGTCCAGTGAGACCCGGGCCACCGTGTCGGCCGCCAGCAGGGTGTGCTCCGGCTCCTCCCCGAACGCCCGGGTCCGCATCGGGGTCGCGGTCCGCTCGGGGTTGACGCAGTTCACCCGTACGCCGAATTCGGACCACTCGTCGGCGAGCGCCTGGGTGAGGTTGACCACGGCGGCCTTGGTGGCGGAGTAGAGGGCGTACCGGGCCCGGCCCCGGGTGTAGGAGCTGGAGGTGTAGAGCAGCAGTTGCCCCCGGGTCTGCTTCAGGTAGGGCAGCGCCTGCCGGGCGATGTCCACCGGGGCGACCAGGTTGACCTGGAGCATGTGCGCGATGGTCGCCTCGTCCATCTCGGCGAGCGCGCCCATCCGGAGCACCCCGGCGGTCACCACCACGTGGTCGATCCGGCCGGTCGCCTCGAAGGCGCCGCGCAGCGCGGCGGCGACGTCCTCGCCCCGCTCCACGTGGGTGCCGGTGCTCGACCGGCTGACCGGGAAGACGTCCGCCCCGTAGCCGCGGGCGACCTCGGCCAGCCGTTGGCCGATGCCCTCGCTGCCGCCGAAGACCACCACCGTGCGGCCGCTCAGCTCCTCGACGTACGCCCGCTCGTCGACCAGCCGGGGCGCCTGGGCGGCGGCGAGCTGGAACAGCTTGTCCGCCAGGTGTACGTCGACCGGGTGGGTGACCTTGATGTTCTCGTCCGAGCCCTCGATGACCTTGATCGGCACCTCGGGCAGGTAGCGCAGCACCACTCCGCAGTCGTCGGTGGCGCTGAACTCCGGGTCCTGTCCGGCGAGCGCGTAGGCGGCCCGGATGGTGCGGGACCGGAACGCCTGCGGCGTCTGCCCCCGGCGCAGCCGGGACCGTACCGGGATGTCGGTGATGCAGTCCTCGTCGTCCACCTGGATGATCGTGTCCGCGGACGGGATGGCCACGTCGACGGCCGAGTGCGTCCAGAGCGCGTTGACGCACTCCCGGACGATCCGGGGGCTCAGCAGTGGTCGTACCGCGTCGTGGAAGAGCACGTTGCAGTCGTCCGGCCCGATCGCCGCCAGCGCCAGCCGGGTGGTGGCGTTGCGGGTGTCGCCGCCCTCGATCACCTGGCTGACCTTGCGGAAGCCGGCCCGCTCGACGATCTGGCGCGCCTCGGCCAGGAAGCCGGGCGCCATCAGCACGATGATGTCGTCGATCTCGGGCGCGTTCTCGAAGACCGCGACGGTGTGTTCGAGGATCGGCTTGCCGGCGATCTTGAGGAGCTGCTTGGGGATGCCGAGCCCGACCCGGGTCCCGGTGCCGCCGGCCAGGATCACGGCGACGGTCCGGGTGGGCCGCCAGGGGGCGGCGTCCGGCTCGCCGGCCGGCCGCGTCGCCGGGTTCTGCACCATTGCCGATCCTCACTGACTGTGCGTGGTCGATGGATAGGCCCTGCGTCGTCGCCCCGTCGTCGCCCCGGGCGCGGCGGTGTCGCGCGGTCCGGGTCGGTCGCGGACGACCTCTAGGACCCTAGCGCGGCGGGGGCGGGGCAGGTCGCCGGTGACGCTGCCGCCGCCCGAGGTCTTCCGCCGTTGTCCGGACTACGTCCGGTTCATGTACTTCTCGTACTCCGGTACCACCTCGTCGGTGGGGCCGTCCGCCCGGATCACCCCGGACTCCAGCCAGATCGACCGCTCGCAGGTGGTCCGGATCGTGTCGATGCTGTGGCTGACCAGGAAGACCGTGCCGGCCTCGGCGCGCAGCTCGCGGACCCGCTGCTCGCTGCGGCGCCGGAACCGGGCGTCACCGGTGGCCAGCGCCTCGTCGATCAGCAGCACGTCGTGCTTCTTCGCCGCCGCGATCGAGAAGCGCAGCCGGGCCGCCATGCCGGAGGAGTACGTCCGCATCGGCAGCGAGCTGAAGTCGCCCCGGTCGTTGATCCCAGAGAACTTGACGATGTCCGGCGTGACCTGCTTCACCTGGGCCGGGCTCATCCCCATCGCCAGGCAGCCGAGCGCGACGTTGCGCTCGCCGGAGAGGTCGTTGAGCAGTGCGGCGTTGACCCCGAGCAGCGAGGGCTGGCCCTGGGTGTAGACGGCGCCCCGGCTCGCCGGCAGCAGCCCGGCGATCGCCCGCAGCAGGGTCGACTTGCCCGAGCCGTTGCTGCCGATCAGGCCGACCGCCTCACCCCGGTACGCGGTGAAGCTGACGCCCTTGACCGCGTGCACCTCGCGGACGGCGGCGGACTTGGTGCCGGTCAGCATCCGCTTCAGGGCGGCGACCGGGCTGCCGTTGCCGCCCGCGCCGGCGCCGTACACCCGGTAGATCACGTGTACGTCGTCGACGACCACGGTGGGGATCCGGGGACCGCCGACCGTGGTGGTGGTCGCCGAAAGGTTGGTCTTGGGGTCGATCGGTTCAGCCACGGCCGTACTCCTTCTCACCACGCCAGAAGTAGATGAACCCGAGGACGCCGGCCAGCGCCGCCCAGCCGATGCCGAGCAGCCAGGACTGGGTCTGGGACGCGGTCACCGGCGCCGTCTCCATCAGCGCGTGCCGCATCAGCTCGATGTAGACCAGCAGCGGGTTGAGCTGCACCAGCGAGGCGGCCCAGTCGGGCAGGTGCCGCTCGAAGTTCTGCACGCTGTAGAGCACGCCGGAGGCGTACATCCAGGTGCGCATCACGAACGGGACGAGCTGCTTCAGGTCGGTGATCTTCGACCCGAACCGGGCCATCGCCATCGCCAGCCCGGCGTTGAAGATCGACTGGAGCAGCATGACCGGGACCAGCAGCAGCCACTCGACGGTCAGTGGCTCTCCGTCGATCAGCACGATGGCGGCGAGTACGACGATCGAGGCGAGCAGGTGCTGGAACTGGGTCAGCGTGATCGCGATCGGCAGGCTCGCCCGGGGGAAGTGCAGGGCCCGGATCAGCCCGAGGTTGCCGCTGATCGCCGTCACCCCGCCGCTGACCACGGACTGGGTGAAGGTGAAGACGAAGAGCCCGGTGCAGAGGTACGCGATGAAGTTCTCGACCTCGCGGCTGGTGCCGAGGATCACGCCGAAGATCAGGTAGTAGACCGCCGCGTTGGTCAGCGGGGTCAGCACCTGCCAGAGTCGCCCCAGCCGGGCGGTGCTGAACGAGGCCGCCAGCTTGGCGTTGGCGTAGGCGGTGATGAAGTGCCGATACGACCAGAGCTGTTTGACGTACGCCCCGAGGCTGGGTCGCGCCCCGGCGACGGAGAGTCCGTAGCGGGCGGCCAGTTGTGCCTGGGTCAGCTCTGAATCGGGATGTGCTACCGCCGTGCTGGCCATAGCTGGGCGCTCCGATCTGTCCGGGCTCGAAAGAGTGCGCGACTTCCGGGCCGGAACCGTTGCGGGCAAATGCCGTCCGGGGCGTCGCTGCGTGGCAAGGTAGTCCAAACTACGTCGGGACGCAACCGTACCGTCGTCGCGCTATATTGGCCCACGTGGCGACCGACAACCGGCGTGCTCCGGCGGGAGCGGCGGTACTCCGTGGGGAGATAACCGCCGCACTCCGCCGAGCCGTCATGCAGGAACTCGCCGCGGTCGGATACGGGCGCCTCTCGATCGAGGCGGTCGCGCGCCGGGCCGGCGTCGGCAAGACGGCGATCTATCGCCGATGGAGCTCGAAGCTGGAGATGGTGCTGGAGATCGTGTCCCGGGTTGCCGGGCAGAGCCTACCCTTACCGGACACCGGCAGCCTAAAGGGTGACCTGGAGGTGCTGTTGCGGATCGTGGCCCGGGCGCTGCGGCACCCGCTGGCCTCGCAGATCGTCCCGGACCTGCTGGCCGAGGCGGCCCGCAACCCGGAGATCGCCGAGACCCTCCAGCAGGCCCTGCGGACGAACCAGCGCGACGTCGGCATACTCTTGCTCGACCGGGCGGTCGGTCGCGGTGAGCTTCCTGCGGAGGCGGATCCGGACGTCGCGGTCGACCTGATCATCGGTCCCCTCTACTGGCGGCTCGCCGTCGCCCGCACCCCGTTCCCGGAGGACTACCTGCCTCGAATGGCCGCCGCGATCGCGGCCGGGCTCGGCGCGCGCGGCCCGATGCCGGTGGGAGGGGGCCTCGACGTCGCACTCCCCGGCTGAGCGGCGGCCGGCACCCGATCCGGCCCCGCACGCCGCACCCCGGCACCCCCCGGGACCCCGACCCACCCCGTGACCAGAACCCCACCACCCATTTCATCGACCGCGTCAAGAGCTAGCATCGCTGCCGGACGCGATCCCCTCGTCGACAGGAGGATGCCCATGACCGGGCAGCAAGACCTGATTCCACCCGCGAAACCAGTTATCGGAGAAGCCGAGATCGAGGCCGCCGTACGGGTGCTCCGCAGCGGCCGGGTGGTCCAGGGGCCCGAGGTGGCCGCGTTCGAGGAGGAGTTCTCCGAGCTGGTCGCCGGACGGCACTGTGTCGCGGTCAACTCGGGCACCTCTGCCCTGCAACTGACCCTGATGGCGCTGGGGATCGGCCCCGGCGACGAGGTCGTGGTGCCGTCGTTCTCCTTCGCGGCGAGCGCGAACGCCGTCCGCCTGGTCGGCGCCGAGCCGGTCTTCGCCGACATCGAGGCCGGCAGCTTCTGCCTGGACCCGGCCGCCGTCGAGGCCGCGATCACCCCGCGCACCGTGGCGATCATGCCGGTGCACCTCTACGGCCACCCCGCCGCGATGGACCGGCTGATGCCGATCGCGCAGCGGCACAACCTGGCCGTCGTGGAGGACGCCGCCCAGGCGCACGCCGCGGCCCTGAACGGGCAGCCGGTCGGCAGCTTCGGCACCGCCGGGTGCTTCAGCTTCTACCCCACCAAGAACATGCACTCGCTCGAAGGCGGCATGATCACCACCGCCGACGCCGAGCTGGCCCGGACCCTGCGGCTGCTGCGCAACCAGGGCATGGAGCAGCGGTACGCCAACGAGATCGTCGGGGCGAACATGCGGCTCACCGACGTGGCGGCGGCGATCGGCCGGGTGCAGCTCAAGCAGCTCCCGGAGTGGACCGAGCAGCGGCGGTCGAACGCCAAGTTCCTCGACTCCCGGATCACCGCCGCGGTCACCCCGCCGGTGGCCGACGCGGCCCGGCACGTCTACCACCAGTACACGATCCGGATCACCGGGGACCGGGACGCCGCCCAGCAGAAGCTGCTGGACCGTGGCATCGGTAACGCCGTGTACTATCCGACTCCGATCCACCGGTTGAAGCCGTATCTCGGCAAGGACGGCCAGCCGGGTCCGTGGACCCTGCCGGAGACCGAGCGCGCCGCCCGCGAGGTGGTCTCGCTGCCGATCCACCCGTCGCTGAGCGCGACCGACCTGGAGCGGATCGCCGACGCCGTGAACAGCCTGGAGGGCTCACAGTGAGTGTCGTCAGCGGCCAGGGGCGTACGCTGCGCGCCGGTCTGATCGGGCTGGGCGCGATGGGACGCAACCACGCCCGGGTGCTGTCCAACCTGGACGGTGTCGAGCTGGTCGGCGTCGCCGATCCGGCCGGCGACTCGACCGGCACGGTCCGGGCGCCCGTGGTGGCGACCCTGGCCGAGCTGATCGCGATGAAGCTCGACTACGCGGTGGTGGCCTGCCCGACCGCGCTGCACGAGCAGGTCGGCCTGGAACTCGCGGCCAACGGCATCAGCGCGCTGATCGAGAAGCCGCTCGCCCAGTCCGTCGAGACCGCGCAGCGGCTGGTGGCGGCCTTCGAGGCGGCCGGGCTGGTCGCCGGGGTCGGGCACATCGAGCGGTACAACCCGGCGTTGCAGAACCTGCGCAGCCGGCTGGAAGCGGGCGAACTGGGCGAGGTCTTCCAGGTCGTCACCCGCCGGCAGGGGCCGTTCCCGCACCGGATCGCCGACGTCGGCGTGGTGATGGACCTGGCCACCCACGACATCGACCTGACCAGTTGGGTGACCGGCCGGGAATACACCTCGGTCTCGGCCCGCACCGTCTCGCGCAGCGGCCGGCTGCACGAGGACATGGTGGCCGCGGTCGGCCAGCTCGCCGACGGCACGATGGTCAACCACCTGGTGAACTGGCTGAGCCCGCTGAAGGAGCGGTCGACGGTGATCACCGGCGACCGGGGGTGCTTCGTCGCCGACACCCTCACCGCGGACCTCACCTTCTACGCCAACGCCGCGATCGACACCGAGTGGGAGGCGCTGCGCGCGTTCCGTGGGGTGGCCGAGGGCGACATGGTGCGGTACGCCATCCCGAAGCGCGAGCCGCTGCTCGTCGAGCACGAGCGGTTCCGTGACGCGGTGGAGGGCAAGGAGAGCGACATCGTGACGCTGCGCCAGGGCCTGCGCACGGTCCAGGTGGCGGCGGCGGTGCTCCAGTCCGCCGCGGACGGCAGTACGGTGTCGGTGGCGCCGGGCGACCGGACCGTCGACGACCTCTCCACGACCGGCTGATTCCGCGCGCGGCCCGGTGCCGCGCGCGGTTTCCGCGAAAGACACCCGGGATCCGGTGGTGTTCGCACAGGCCCGGCACAGTCGGGCAAGAGTCAGCTCGTCTTATCTGGAGGATCGCGCATGACACCGCCCGCTCGCCGACCGCGACTGGCAGTGATCGTCGGAAACAGCATCACCGGGGACTCCCGGGTACAGAAAACCGCCATCTCGGCGGCGCGGGCCGGCTGGGAGGTGCTGCTGATCGGCGCCGGGCGGGGACGCGCCGTCAAGTCGACCATGGGCGCCGTCCAGGTCGTCCGGGTCGGCGTCGCCGCGCACATGCGGGCGAAGCAGAAGGGGCACAAGCTCCGCCGGATCGTCACCCAGTTCGGCATCGCCGACAAGGAGGCGCTGGCGCGTACCCGGGCGGCCAACCAGACCTGGGTGCGGCAGACCACCGCCCGGATCGGCCGGATGCGGGCCGCCGAGGGCCGGTCGGCGGCGGCGAACGCGATCGCCGTACCGGCCAGCCGGGCGCTGGGCGCACTGGTCCGGGCCCGCCGGCTCACCCACAAGCTGCGGGTCCGGGCCTTCCAGTGGGAGCAGCGCTACCAGGCCGCGCCGACCGGGCAGTGGGCCAAGGACTGGCCGTACCTGCTCGACCTCGACCTTGCCTTCGGACCGGCGATCGAGGAGTTCAAGCCGGACGTCATCCACGCCAACGACATCACGATGATCGGCACGGCGGCGCAGAGCGTGGCCCGGATGCGGGCCCGGGGCGAGAAGGTCCGGTGGCTCTACGACGCGCACGAGTACGTGCGCGGCGTGGACTGGCCCGAGCCGTTGCAGGCCAGCGCCTTCAACGCGCTGGAGAAGGAGTTCATCGGCTTCGCCGACGCGGTGGTGACGGTCTCCCCGGAGATCGCCGAGCTGCTGCGCAAGGACTACAAGCTCAAGAAGACCCCGCTGGTGGTCCGGAACGTGCCGATCCGGGAGACGGTGAACACCGGCCGGGACACCTATTCGGTACGCCGGGCCTGCGGCCTGGAGCCGGACGTGCCGCTGCTGGTCTACTCCGGCTGGCTCGCCGCCGAGCGGGGCCTCGGGGTGGCGGTCGACGCCCTGCCCGAGCTGCCGGAGTTCCACCTCGCGATCGTCTCCGGGCGGACCAGCCCGGACCTGACGATGCTGCTGGAGAAGGCCGACAAGCTGGCTGTGCGGGACCGGATCCACGTGGTGCCGTACGTGCCGCAGCACGCCGTACCGGACTACCTCTCCTCGGCGGACCTCGGCCTGATCTGCTCCAAGCGGACGCTGAACTACGAGATCTCGCTGCCGACCAAGCTCGCCGAATACCTGCACGGCGGGCTGCCGGTGGTGGTCAGCGACGTGAAGACGCTCAGCGCGTACGTCCGGAAGCACAAGGTCGGCGAGGTCTTCCGCTCCGACGACGCGGCGAGTTTCGTGGCTACGGTGACGCACGCGATGGCGAACCGGAAGCAGTTGGCCGACGCGATCACCGAGGAGATCCTCACCGACCTCTCCTGGGAGACGCAGAGCGCCGGCCTGATGCGGCTCTACACGGAGATCTCCGGGATCACCCCGCCGAACCCGCGCCCGGAGGTGCGCTGGTCGCTGACCGAGCAGCCGGTGCCGGTCGCCGGCCCGGCCACCGAGCCGGGCCCGCTGCCCCGGTGGCGTCCGCTGGACAACACCAAGGTCCGGCTGGGTCTCGGCCCGGCCAACTACGCCGGCCAGCTCGCCACCTTCGCCCAGGCGATCTGCCGGAGCAACCCGGAGGTCTCGGCCGAGGTCGTGATGGTGAAGACCTCGCCGACCCTGCTCTATCCGGCGGACGTCTACGTCGACCAGGCCCGGCTGCCCGACCTGGACTGCCAGCTCGAACAGGTGCAGCGGGCGATCGGCCGCTACACCCACCTGGTGGCGGACGCCTTCCTGCCGTTCTTCGGGCACCTGAACGGCAACAACATCGAGGGCGACCTGCCGGCGCTGCAACGGGCCAAGATCAAGGTCGCGCTGCTCGGCCACGGCAGCGAGGTACGCCACCCCAAGCGGCACCTGGCCCGACACGAATACTCGCTGTTCCGGGATGCCCCGGACGGCTACGTCGAGCGCTACACGGTGCGGGCCGAGCGGAACCGGAAGGTGGCCGAGGAGACCGGGCTGCCGCTCTTCGTCACCACCCCGGACCTGCTCGACGACCTGCCCTGGGCGACCTGGGCGCCGCTGGTGGTGGACCTCGACGCCTGGGCCACCGACCAGCCGGTGATGGAGCGGGCCCGGCCGGTGGTGCTGCACGGCCCGTCGAAGCGCTGGACCAAGGGGACCGACCGGATCCTGCCGGTGCTGAACGAGCTGCACGAGCGGGGCGCGATCGAGCTGAAGCTGGCCGAGAACGTCGCCTGGAAGGACATGACCGAACTGGTCAAGACCAGCGACATCGTGATCGACCAGTTCACCACCGGCAGCTACGGCACGTTCGCCGTCGAGGCGATGGCCGCCGGCAAGCCGGTGGTGGCCTACCTGAGCGACAGCGTGGCGGCGACCGTCGGCAGCACCCCGCCGATCGTGAACGCCACCCCGGCCAACCTCCGCCAGGTGCTGGAATCCCTCCTGGACGACCGGGCCGGCACCGCACGCCGGGGCGCCGAGTCGGTGGCGTACGTCCGGGAGTACCACGACGGCCGGCGTACGGCGGCGGCGTTCGCGAGCTTCCTCGCCAGCTGACGTGTAAGGAAGGGCCCCTTCTTATCGCTTTTTGTATAAGAAGGGGCCCTTCCTTACACCACGGCGCTGGCGTCGAAGCAGAGCGTCGGGGCGGCGCCGCGGGCCGTCAGGTCGGCCAGGACGGTGGCGGCAGCCGGCATCGAGCCGGGATCGGCCACCACCAGGACGTCGAACCGGCCCGGCTGGAGCACGTACCGGTCCAGCAGCCGCAGCCGGGGGTCGCCCTTCTTCGCGTAGAGCGGCTGGAAGAGCCGCCGGTAGACCGGCAGGCCGACCCGGCGGTGCACCCGGTCCGCGAACGCCCGCTGGTACGCCCGGTTGGCCTTCTTCGACCTGCCGGCCAGCGGACCCCGGCCGACCGCCCTGAACAGGAAGCCCGGTCCCCGGACCAGCACCATCTGCTCGACGGCGAGCGGTGCCAGCCGGAGTTCGAGCTTGGTCAGGTCGACGACCCGGAGCTGCTTGGGCAGCTTCTCCCGGCGCCACTTGGCGATGTCGTTGACGACCAGGGTGGCGCTGCCGTGGGCGGCGATCACCCGGTCGACGTCGGCCAGCACGGCGAGCCGACGGGAGCCCTCCAGGGCCAGGATCAACACCTGCGGTTCAGCCATCGGTGCGGGCATCCCATCCGGTCGTGGTCGACGTTCCCGGGCCCGGCGTGCCGAACCACGCCTCGCGGTGGCTGCGGGCGACGGCGGGATAGCTGTACCTGTCGGCGAGTTCCCGGCGGGCGCGGGCCAGGTCGAGGCCGTCCGGGAAGCGGTCCCGCAGCCGGCGGTAGCCGTCCACGATGGACTCGGCGTTCTCCTCGACCGGGATCAGCTCGCCGGCCGCCTCCTCCAGCCCGGCCAGCGTCTCCTCCGGCCCGCCACAGCGGGTGACCAGCACCGGCGTGCCGGCGGCGATCGCCTCGACGATCGTCATGCCGAAGGTCTCGAACCGGCTCGGGTGCACCAGCAGGTCGTGCTCGCGCATCATCCGCAGCGCCTCGTCCGGCGCCACGGCACCGGCGAAGGTCACCGCCTCGGCGACGCCGAGTTCGGCGGCCCGCCGGGTCAGGTCCTTGCGCAGCTGTCCCTCGCCGACGAAGGTGAGCGACAGCGCGGGCTCCTCGGCCCGGCACTTGGCGAACGCCTCCAGCAGCCAGGAGACGCCCTTGCGGGGGAGCAGGCCGCCGACGAAGAGCCAGCGGTGCAGCGCGGTGACCGGGGTGGCCCGGGGTTGGTCGAACGAGATCGGGTTCGGGATGAAGCCGATCCGCTCGGCGTGGTGCGGGAACGCCTCGACCAGCGGGTTGCGTACGGCGTCGCCGACGGCGAAGAAGCCGGCGCAGCGGTGCAGCAGGTCGTCGTACATCGCCCGGGCCTCGGGCTGTTCCAGTACCAGGTTGAGGAAGGTGGCGTGCTCGGTCACGAAGACCCTGGCGTCCGGCCTGGCGTTCTGCAATGCCGCCCAGCCGCCCGGCAGCCCGACGTGGGCGTGCACCACCGGGGCGGCGATGGGGGCGTTGCCGAGCGCCGCCCGGAGCGCCTCGGAGTGGTTGCGGGAGACCTCCGCGTAGTCCGGAGTCACCGGCATCACCACCGGCAGATGCACCAGGTCGGCGCCGCCGACGGTGGGGCGGCGGTGCACACCCTGCGGCAGCAGGGCCCGGAACGCCTCGTCGATCGCGGCGGTGGTCTCCGCCGGCAGCCGGTGCCCCCACTCGTCGGTGTGGTAGACGGTGACCTGCTGGTAGCCCGGTGCGGTCGCCTCCACCATCGCCTGCACGAAGGCGCCCCGGAAGGGGCGCTGACCGGTCGGGTACCAGGGGGTGACGACGGCGACGTCGCTGGCGGGATTCGTCTGCACCTGATTCGGTCCTCGGTTCGCCGGACGGTCTCGGTCAGGCATGCCGCTCGAGGATCTCGACGACCCGCTGCGCGGCGGTGCCGTCGCCGTACGGGGCGGCGCGCTCGGTGGTCGGCGTGGGTCGGGTCGCCGTGGCGATCCAGTCGGGCGTGCCGGCCGGGTCCGGGACGAGCCGGTTCCAGTCGCCGTCCAGCGTCTCGACCCACTCCGTCTCCGGGCGCAGCGTGGTGCAGACCCGGCCGAGCAGGAACGCCTCCTTCTGCAACCCGCCCGAGTCGGTGACCACGCCGGCCGAGCCGAGCACCGCCGCGACCATGGCGGCGTAGCCGACCGGGCGGCCGACGTGCACGGCGCCCTGGGCGAGCTTCAGGCCGTACTGTTCGGCGCGGGCCAGCAGCCGGGGGTGGGCCAGCAGGGCGACCGGTACGGGCAGCGCGGCCAGCGCCGCGACGAGCCCGGCGAGCCGCTGCGGGTCGTCGGTGTTCTCCGCCCGGTGCAGCGTGGCGAGCAGGTACGGCGAGGTCGGGTCGATCCCCTCGGGCAGGACCGGCCGGGGGTGCTCGCCGGCCAGTACGGCGTCCCGGATCCGCAGGCAGACGTCGACCATCACGTCTCCGGCCAGTACGGAACGGGCCGCCAGACCCTCGTCGGCGAGGTGCCGCATGGCCTCCTCGGTCGGGGCCAGCAGCAGGTCGGCGGCGTGGTCGGTGAGGACCCGGTTGTGCTCCTCCGGCATCCGCCGGTTGAACGAGCGCAGCCCGGCCTCCAGGTGGGCGACCTTCAGGTGCTGCTTGACCGCCGAGACGGCACCGGCCAGCGTCGAGTTGGTGTCGCCGTAGACCAGCACCCAGTCCGGGTTCTGCTCGGCCAGCACCGGGTCGATGCCGGCCAGCACCGCGCCGGTCTGCACGCCGTGGCTGCCGGAGCCGACCCCGAGGTGGACGTCCGGGTCGGGGATGCCCAGGCCGGAGAAGAAGACGTCGGAGAGGTCGGCGTCGTAGTGCTGACCGGTGTGCACGATGACGTGCTCGTGATCCGTTCGGGCGAAGGCCGCCGCGATCGGCGCGAGTTTCACCAACTGCGGGCGGGCTCCGACAACGCTGACAACCTTCACTGCGGATTACTCCCGGCGTCGATCGACGGTGGAATGCGGGGCATCGTGCTGACTCGTACGCTTCCGGCCGCGCAAGCTTCGCGCGACAAGGCGGGAATGGTACAGTAGCCCTGGTGCCCACACGATACGTCACCCCGTGGGTGATCTCCCAGTCGACCGCCGGCGGCGGCCGCGCCAGGCCCGGGCGAGTTCCCGGGGTACGTCGACCAGCGCGCGGGCCGGTTCCCGGGCTCCCCGGGCGAACGCGCTGCCGAGCCGGAACCCGGCCGACGACTCGACCTCGGCGAGCCGGTGCCGCGCCTGTCGCAGTTCGGTGTCCCGCTCGGCGATCAGTCGCTGCTGCGCCTCGACCCGCTCGGTAAGCTCGGCCAGCCGTCGCCGCACCGGCCGGTTCACCAGGTCGGCGAGCTGGTACTCGTTGACCACCCGCAGCAGGGTGGCCAGCTCCGTCGCGTCACCGCCGTCCGGTTCCGGCCCCTGGCCCGGACCGGTCCCGGCCGGCTCGACCGGGGTGCGGGCGTCGACCAGATAGCCGCGCAGCGGGGCGAGCCGCTCCACCCGCTCGACGACCAGCGCCGCGGAGACCCCTCGGATGGCGGCCCGGTCCAGTGGGGAGACCTCCCGGATCTGGCACCCCCCGGCCACCAGCGGCCCGACCAGCCGGTGGTACGGCAGTTCCTCGATCGACCAGCCGATCAGCAGCGCCGCCCGGGTGCCGGGGCGGGCCCGCCGCAGCATCGGGGTCAGCGCGTCCGGGTCGGTGTGCACGGGCGAGTCCGCGCCGAGCAGGCAGAGCGGCAGCGACTCGGGGCCGAGGTCCGTGCCAACCGCCTCGTCGAGCGGCTGGCGGCGGTAGCCCACCTCCGGCGGCAGCCGCAGTTGCCGCTCCAGCTTGACGTCCGGGTGGCTGACGTCGACCACCTCGCGTACCCCGTCGAGGTAACGCGGAAGGATCTCGGAGATCCGCATCGGCCAGTTCCTCCTCAGCCGGTCCGGGTGAAGACGTGGAAGCCGTTGGGGTTGCCGCGGAACGCGTACGGCCGCCAGCCCTCGAACCTCAGGCCGCACTCCCGGGCCAGCGCGACGTACCGGTCCCGACCCCGGACGACCTGGTAGTTGCCGTACCTGCGGTCGCCGTCGCCGCCCCAGTCGGCGAGGACGAGCCGGCCCCGGAGCCGGACCAGCGAGGCGAGGTTGCGTACCGACCGCTCCCACTCGGCGTCGTCGAGGACGTGGAAGAGCACGTCGACGGAGAGCACCACGTCGTACGGCCACGGGCTGCGCCAGCCGGAGAGCGTGGACCGGAAGTACCGGGCACCGCCACCCCGCTCCCGGCAGTACGCCAGGGCGCTCTCGCTGGCGTCGATCCCGTCGACCTGGTGGCCGAACCGGGCCAGTTCCCGGCTGAACCAGCCCTTGCCGCAGCCGGCGTCGAGCAGGAAGAGCGGCGCGACCGGGTCGGACTGGTGGCCGATGATGTCCAGCAGGAGGCTGAGGCGCAGGATGTAGAACATCCGGTTCGTCGGCTCGTCGAAGGACATGTCGCCGCCGGAGCGCAGGTCGCCCTCCCGCCGGTGCCGGTCGTCCCAGTAGGCGTCGTTCTCCTCGGCGGAGAGCAGCTCCACCCTCGCTCACCATCCCTCGCCTCGGGCTCGGCGTATCTGTCGGTGGCTCCGGCGGCGACGCTAACACGCCACCCCGGACAGAACCGAACGACCCGGCAGAGGTGGGGCGAAACCGGTCAAACGATGGCGCGCAGGTACGGTACCCGGGCGGCGCCGAGCGAGGCCGCGAACGAGACGACCAGGATCACCAGGTACGCGCCGAGCATCAGCGGCAGCGAGCGCCCCTCGGCCACCTCGGGCACGGTCTGCCGGAGCAGCTCCAGCACCAGCAGGTGGACCAGGAACACCCCGAAGGAGGCGTCGGAGAGCCGGACGAGGAGCCGGCCGGACCGCTCCGACGGGGTGACCCGGGCACCGATCCCGACGGCGAGCAGGAAGAGGCAGATCGCCGCGACCGCCACCGTGCCGCCGAGGTAGCCGACCGGGAGGAGCGTCTGGAGCCAGCGGTGTTCCGGCGAGACGCCCCACTGCCAGACCGCCTCGGCCATCAGCAGCACCGCGAGCACCCCGGCCAGCAGCAGGCCGCGCCGGCCGAGTACCACCCGGTGCAGCGCCCAGCCGGCCAGGAAGTATCCGACGTACGGCCACCACATGGTCAGCGCACCGAGGTGGATCGGGCGGGGGGCGCCGATCATGGTGGCCATCCCGGAGACGGCGAAGGTGACCAGGGTGAAGGCCAGGGCCACCCCGGCGAGGATCATCGCCCGGCGCCGCCCGCCGTCCTTGAGGAACGCCGCCAGCACCGGGGCGACCAGGTAGAGCCCGGCGATCAGCCAGAGGAAGTAGAGCGCGGTGAAGACCCTGGCGTCCATCAGGTTGCGGGCCAGCAGGGTCAGGGTCAGCTCCTCGCCGCGCCAGAGCATCCGTACCCCGACCAGGTAGACCAGGTGCCAGACGACCAGGGCGGGGACGATCCGGACGAACCGCTTGCGGTAGAACGCGACCGGTCCGGCGGCGTGTGCCCGGGGCGCCAGGGTGAGCGCACCGCTGATCATCACGAAGACGGGGACGGTCCAGGTCGCTCCGAGGTCGATGGCGGCGGCGGTCCACCAGGCCAGGGTGTGCCGCAGGTCGTCGTGGCCGAGTACCAGCCCGATCACGTGGACCGCGACCACCCCGCAGACGGCGAGCACCCGGAGCGCGTCCAGCCCGTACTGCCGAACCGGCCGGCCGCCGCCCGCTGCGACGCCAGCGGTCACCGGGGCGTCGGCGGGGGGCGTCGGGGCGGATGCGCCGGTCTCCGTCACGGAGGCGTCCTGGGTCGGCAGTTCCGGTTGGGCCGGCATCCTCATCGCGCGAATACTAGTGGCACCGGTGATACCGGCGAATTCGGCCGAGCCGATGGAATCTTCACCGGTTGCCGTACACTCGTCGCGTCCTCGGGCACCTTGGGAAGGCGGGAAGGCCAAAGATGGTGGTTGACGGCGCGGCCGGGATCTCCGACTCCCGTCGGCGGATTGTCATGCTGGTCGACAACGGGGTCACCGGTGACTCCCGGGTGCAGAAGGTCGCCCGCTCGGCCGCCGAGGCCGGCTGGGACGTCATCCTGCTCGGCTGCTCGCCGACCGGCCAGTCGCAGACCTGGCAGCTCGGCCAGGCCGAGGTTCGGCTGGTGCCGTTCCCGCAGCCGCTGGCGAAGAAGCGGCACGAGTTCCGCCGGGTCTTCCGGCGCGGGCCGCTGGCGTACCCGCCGAGCGGGATCGCCGAGCACCGCGCGCAGTGGGTCCGGGCCTGGCAGGCCGACCTGCGGGTCCGGGCCGCGCAGCTCGCCATCGCGAAGCGCACCGGCGGGCCGGTGCCACCCGGTGGCGCCCGGCGGCTGCGCCTGGAGGAGCGGGCGGCGGCGGTGCTGAAGAAGTGGGTCTCGTTCCGTTACTGGCAGCTCACCAGCGCCCAGCGGGCCCGGCGCAGGCTCGAGGGCCCGATCGACCGCTTCTACACCTGGTTCTGGCCCGCCGTGCAGGGTGACCGAAGCTGGCGGCGGCTGGAGCCCGGGCTCTGGGACTACGAGCTGGCCTTCGGTCCGGTGATCGACGAGCTGGCCCCCGACCTGATCCACGCGCACGACTACCGGATGGTCGGGGTGGGTGCCCGGGCGACGGTCCGGGCCAGGGCCGCCGGCCGGGACGTGAAACTCGTCTGGGACGCCCACGAGTTCCTGCCGGGGCTCAGCTCGGCGACCAAGCGGGGCCGCTGGCTGAAGGCGCACGTCGCGCACGAGCGCGAGTACGCGCCCTTCGCCGACGAGGTGCTGACCGTCTCCGAGGGGCTCGCCGAGCTGCTGAGGGAGTCGCACGGGCTGGCCGAAATGCCGACCGTGGTGATGAACGCGCCGGACGTGACGGTGCGGGACCGGTCGACCGAGTCCGGGGCGGACGAGCCGGTCACGGACATCCGCACCCGATGCGGGCTGGGCCCGGAGACGCCGCTGCTGGCGTACTCCGGCGGGATCGCACCGGTGCGCGGCGTCGACGTCATGATCGACGCCCTGCCGACGCTGACCGACGTGCACGTCGCGCTCGTCTCGGTGCCGCCGGGGAAGCGCTCGACCGCGTCGATCGACAAGCTGCTGGACCGGGCCGCCAAGCTCGGCGTGGCCGACCGGGTGCACCTGCTGCCGTACGTCCCGCACTGGCAGGTCTCCGAGTTCCTCTCCACCGCCAACGCCGCGGTGAGCCCGCTGGTGCACCTGACCAACCACGAGATCGCGCTCAGCAACAAGTTCTTCGAGTACTCGCAGGCCCGGTTGCCGATGGTGGTCAGCGACGTGCGGACGATGGCCGCGACCGTCCGCTCCACCGGGCAGGGTGAGGTGTTCCGGGCCCAGGACGTGCAGGACTACATCCGGGCGGTCCGGGCGGTGCTGGCGGACCCGGCGCGCTACCGGGCCGCCTACGACCGTCCGGGGCTGCTGGAGAGCTGGACCTGGGAGGCGCAGGCCCGGGTGCTGGAGGGGGTCTACCGGCGGCTGCTGCCCGGTCCTCCGCTCACCGTGCAACCGGATGTTCCGGGTCACCTCGTCACTACCGGTACGCAACGCACGCTCGAAACCACCGGCTGACCCGAGCGGCCCGCACCGGCGCCACCTGCGGGATCACCCCTCCGGCCGGTTGCCGTCGCGGCGCCGACGATGATCGATACGGGTCGACGGTCACGATCGGCAACCACGGCCGGGATTGCCGTACACTCGCCGGAGTCCTCTGGAAAGCCCCGACCGGAAGGGCAGCGAAGACACAGTCATGGAGTTCGACGGCGCCGCCGAGGCGCGGAGCGCGCGTGGGCGCGTGGTGATGCTGGTCGACAACGGGGTGAACGGTGACTCCCGGGTGCAGAAGGCGGCCCGTTCGGCCGCCGCCGCCGGCTGGGAGGTGATCCTGCTCGGCCGGTCCCCGCACGGGCAGCCGCAGAGCTGGCGGCTCGGCGACGCCGAGGTCCGGCTGCTGCCGATGCCGGATCCGCTGGCCCGGCGCCGCCACGACTACCGGCGCGCCTGGCTGCGCTGGCCGCTCGCCTATCCGCCGAACGGCATCGCGCCGTGGCGGGCGCAGGCCGCCAAGGCCCGCCAGGCCGACCTGCGGTTCCGGGCGGCGCAGCTCACCCTGGCCGCCCGGTCCGGCCGGCCCGACCCGCTCGGGCAGCGGCTGCTCCGGCTGCGGCTGCTCGCGGCCCAGGCGCGCCGCCGCTGGGTCTCCTTCCGCTACTGGCAGCTCACCCGGGCCCAGAACGGGCGCAGGTTCCGCAACCCGTGGGACCGCACCTACACCTGGTTCTGGCAGCGGATGCGCGGCGACGGGGCGTGGCGCCGGCTCGAACCGGGGCTCTGGGACTGGGAGCTGGCGTACGGGCCGGTCGTCGACGAACTGGCGCCGGACCTGATCCACGCCAACGACTTCCGGATGCTCGGGGTGGCCGCCCGAGCCAAGATCAGGGCACAGGCCGCCGGCCGGACGATCAAACTGGTCTGGGACGCCCACGAGTTCCTGCCCGGGCTCAAGCCGTGGCGGGACAACGCCCGCTGGCTGCCCGCGAACGTCGGTCACGAGCGGGAGTACGCCCGTTACGCCGACGCCGTGGTCACCGTCTCCGAGGCGCTGGGCGACCTGCTGCGCGGGCAGCACGGCCTGACCGAGCGTCCGGCCGTGGTGTTCAACGCGCCGGCCGTCGGTGACCGGCCGACCGGGGTCGACGAGCCGCCGCCGGAGATCCGCCGGCTCTGCGGGGTCGGGCCGCAGGTGCCACTGCTGGTCTACAGCGGCGCGGCGAGCAGCCAGCGCGGCATCGACATCACCGTGGCGGCGCTGCCGGAGCTGCCCGGGGTGCACGTGGCGCTGGTGGTCAACAAGCCGGCCGGCCCGCAGATGCAGGAGGTACTGCGCCGGGCCACCCGGCTCGGGGTGTCCGACCGGGTGCACGTGCTGCCGTACGTGGCGCACTGGCAGGTGGTGCCGTTCCTCTCCGGTGCCGACGTCGGGGTGATCCCGATCCACCACTGGCCCAACCACGAGATCGCGCTGATCACCAAGTTCTTCGAGTACTCGCACGCCCGGCTGCCGATCGTCGTCAGCGACGTGAAGACGATGGCCGAGACGGTCCGGTCGACCGGCCAGGGCGAGGTGTTCCGGGCCGAGGACGTGGCCGACTACGTCCGCGCCGTCCGGGCGGTGCTGGCCGACCCGGCGCGCTACCGGGCAGCGTACGACCGGCCGGGGCTGCTGGAGAGCTGGACCTGGGAGGCGCAGGCCGGAATCCTCGACGAGGTCTACACCCGGCTGCTGCCCGGTTCGGCCCGCGCCGGGGTCGGCTCGCCGGTCCCCGGCCCGCTGGCCGGTGCCCCGGGCGGCGGCTCCCGGCCGGCCGTCGGACTGCCGGCGTGAGGACGGCGGTGGTCTGATGGGTACCCCCGACGTCAGCGTGGTGGTGGCGGTCTACAACACCATGCCCTACCTCACGAAGTGCCTGAACTCGCTGGTTCGGCAGAGCATCGGCCGGGACCGGATGGAGATCGTCGCGGTGGACGACGGCTCCACCGACGGCAGCGGCCGGGAACTCGACCGCTTCGCCAAGCTCTATCCGGAGACGGTCAAGGTGGTCCACCAGGCGAACTCGGGTGGCCCGGCCGCGCCGAGCAACCGGGGCCTGGAACTGGCCACCGGTCGCTACGTCTTCTTCATCGGCGCCGACGACTACCTCGGGGACGAGGCGCTGGAGCGGCTGGTGGCCGCCGCCGACGAGTACGGCTCGGACGTGGTGCTCGGCAAGACGGTCGGGGTCAACAGCCGCAACATCCACCAGGCGGTCTTCGCCCGCAACGAGACCGATCTCGACCTCTTCGACTCGGCGCTGCCCTGGGCGCTGTCGAACACCAAGCTTTTCCGGCGGGAGCTGGTCGAGCGGCACGGGCTGCGCTATCCGGAGGACATGCCGGTCGGCAGTGACCAGCCGTTCACCCTGGAGGCCTGCTACCGGGCGAAGCGGATCTCGGTACTCGCCGACTACCGCTTCTACCACGCCGTACGCCGGCTCAACGCGCACAACATCACCTACCGGTCCCGGCACGAGGAGCGGCTGCGCTGCGCCGAGCAGTTGGTGGAGTTCGTCGCCGGGTTGATCGAGCCGGGCAAGCAGCGGGACGCGGTGCTGATCCGGCACTTCGCCTGGGAGGTCGCCCGGCTGCTGGAGGACGACTTCCTCCGGCTCGACCGGGCGGTGCAGGAGCGGCTGGTGGCCGGCATCCGAACGCTGGCCGACCGCTATCTGACCGACGACATCCGGGACCGGCTGGAGATCGAGGCGCGGTTGCGGATCTCCACCGCCCAGCGCGGCACCGTCGACGACCTGCTCGCGGTGATCCGGCAGGACGCCGAGGAGGGCGTACCCCCGACGATCGTCGACGGCGACCGTTGGTACGCCGGTTATCCGGGTTTCCGGGACGCCCGGCTGGAGATGCCGGACCGCTGGTTCGACGTCTCGGACACCGCGGCCGACTGGCTCGCCCGGATGGACGCGGTCGACCTGGCCTGGGACACCGCTCCGGACGGCAGCCGGGGCCTGACGGTCACCGCGCACACGCCGCGGCGCAACCTGGCCAGCCTCACCTCCGGTCCGATCGGGCTGGCCGCCGGTGACGTGGTCGGCAGCACCCTGGAGACGAGCCGGGACGCCGACGGCACCACGGTGAGGGCCCGGTTCCGGGTGGACCAGTTGCTTGCCGGGGTCGGGGTCGGCGGCACGCTGTGCACGGTCCGGTCCCAGTTGACCGCCTTCGGCACCACCGGGTCCAGCGCGCTGCGGATGCCGACCCGGCCCACCGCACCCCGCATGATCTTCCGTCGTGGGGTCCGGTTCTTCGTCATCACGCCCACCACGAGTCACCGTGGGCAACTTGTGATCGCAATAGCACCTGTCACGCCCCGCCGGGTCATGGCCCAGCTACGGCGCAGGTTGCCCAAGGGAGGAAAGTAGAAGGCATGAAAATCTGCGTTGTCGCTCTGGGGAAGATCGGCCTGCCGCTGGCCGTGCAGTTCGCCGACAAGGGGCACACGGTGATCGGCGCCGACGTCTCCGAGCGGGTCGTGAAGCTCGTCAACGACGGCGCGGTGCCGTTCCCCGGCGAGGCCGACCTGGACGTCAAGCTCAAGGAGGCGGTGGCGGCCGGTCGGCTCTCCGCGACCACCGACACCGCGTCGGCGGTCGCCGAGTCCGAGGCCGTGGTCGTGGTGGTGCCGCTCTTCGTCGACGCCGAGGGGACGCCGGACTTCGGCTGGATGGACGACGCCACCCGGGCGATCGCGGCCGGGCTCAAGCCGGGCACCCTGGTCAGCTACGAGACCACCCTGCCGGTCGGCACCACCCGCAACCGCTGGGCGCCGATGCTGGAGCAGGGCTCGGGGCTCAAGGTCGGCACCGACTTCACCCTGGTCTTCAGCCCGGAGCGGGTGCTGACCGGCCGGGTCTTCGCCGACCTGCGCCGCTACCCGAAACTGGTCGGCGGGGTGGACGAGGCGTCTGCCAAGCGGGGCGTCGAGTTCTACGAGGCGGTACTCGACTTCGACGAGCGCCCCGACCTGTCCCGGCCGAACGGTGTCTGGGACCTCGGCTCGGCCGAGGCGTCCGAGCTGGCCAAGCTCGCCGAGACGACGTACCGGGACGTCAACATCGGGCTGGCGAACCAGTTCGCCCGGTTCGCCGACACCGTCGGGGTCGACGTGATCAAGGTCATCGAGGCGTGCAACACCCAGCCGTACAGCCACATCCACTCGCCGGGCATCGCGGTCGGCGGGCACTGCATCCCGGTCTACCCCCGGATGTACCTCTGGAACGACCCCTCCGCGACCGTCGTGCGGGCGGCCCGCGAGGCCAACGCCGGGATGCCGGACTACGCCGTCGAGCTGCTCGCCGCCGCCTGGGGCGACCTGACCGACGTCGAGGTGCTGGTGCTCGGTGCGGCGTACCGGGGCGGGGTCAAGGAGACGGCGTTCTCCGGGGTCTTCCCGACCGTCGAGGCGCTGCGGGCCCGGGGCGCCCGGCCGTACGTCTCGGACCCGATGTACACCGCCGAGGAGCTGACCGCGCTCGGGCTGCCGGCCTACCAGGGCGAGCGGATCGAGGCCGTGGTGGTGCAGGCCGACCACGCCGAGTACCGCACCCTGGCCGAGACCGACCTGCCCGGCGTACGGGTGGTCGTCGACGGCCGCCGGGTGACCGACCCGGCCCGCTGGCCGAACGTACGCCGGATCGTCATCGGCGGCTGAGACCGGTATCCGTCCCCGGCGTCCCCGCCGCTATCCGACAGGAGTGACTCGCCATCGCCACGCCGTCCGCCCGGGGACGTTCTCGGCCTCCCCGGGTCCTCTATCTGTCGTTCTATTTCCCGCCGAGCCGGGCCAGCGGGGTCTTCCGGGCCCGGGCCACCGCCAACCGGCTGGCGGAGGACGGTTGGGACGTGACCGTCTTCACCGCGCCCCGGGAGTTCTTCGCCGAGCACCTCGGCGGGGCCAGTGACGAGACGCTGGAGGCCACCGTCGATCCCCGGGTGCGGGTCGAGCGGGTCACGCTCGGTGTGCACCACTGGGAGACCGACGTCCGTAAGTTCGGCTTCTTCCGGGGCATGTTCCCGAACGTCAGCGAGCGGATCTACCAGGCCGGGCAGCAGAAGATCTTTCCCGAGCACTATCTCGGCTGGCTGCCCGGCCTGCTCCGCACGGCGCTCAAGCGGCACCTGCGGCGCCGCTACGACCTGGTGCTGGCCACCGGTAACCCGTTCGTCTCGTTCGTGGCGGCGTGGGCGCTGGGCCGGATGCTCCGGATCCCGTACGTCGTCGACTACCGGGACGCCTGGACCTTCAACCAGTTCACCGAGGAGCTGATCTTCCCCGAGGGCAGCACGATGATGCGCTGGGAGGCGCGGGTGCTGCGGCACGCGGCGGAGAGCGTCTTCGTCAACGACGGCATGCGGCAGTGGCACGCCGAGCGCTATCCGTTCGCCGCCGACCGGATGAAGGTGGTGCCGAACGGCTGGGAGCCGGAGATCCTCGGCCGGGCGACCTTCCGGGCACCGGACCCGGAGCAGCCGCTGCGCTTCGGCTATCTGGGTACGGTCACCAACCACATGCCGCTGGACGTGCTCTTCGCCGGTTGGCGGCTGGCGAAGGCGCATCCGCTGCTCGCCACCGCCACCCTTGAGGTGCACGGGCACCTGGGCTTCTTCCCGCACAACATCGCCCCGCTGAAGGCGCGGATCGAGGAGGAGTCGGACCTCGGCGTCCGGTACAGCGGCCCGTTCGGCAAGACCGAGGCCGCCGGGGTGTACGGCCGGACCGACGTGCTGGTCTTCTGCGTACCGGGTGCGAGGTACGTGACCTCCGGCAAGGTCTTCGAGTACATGGCGACCGGCAAGCCGGTGGTCTCGGTGCACATTCCCGAGATCGCCGCCACCGAGGTGCTCTCCGGTTATCCACTGTGGTTCGCCGGCAAGCGGCTGGACGCCGAGAGTGTGGCCCAGTCGCTGATCGCCGCCGCCAAGGCCGCCCGGGATCTCGACGCCACGACGCACGAGGCGGCGGTCCGGCACGCGGAGACGTACACCCGGGCGGCGACGCTCGGGCCGTGGGAGGCCCGGCTGCGCCGGCTCGCGGAAGGGGCCCGGTGACGATGGCCTACTCGAACGTCCTCTACGTCGCGCTCGGTACCGAGCGGGTCCGGGCCGCGCGCTGGCACGTCGACCGGCTGGCCGAGCGCGGCGCCCGGGTCACGCTGGTGGTGCCGAACCATCCACAGTGGAAGAAGCTGGAGCCGCCGGCCGGGGTCACCGTGTGCAGGCTCGGCTCGACGGAGCCGCGCGCGGCGCTGCGGGCGGCCCGCCGGCTGCTGCTCGGCCGGAACGGTCCGCTGCGCGACGCCGACCTGTTGGTGGTCGGTGACCCGCAGGCGCTGCCGGTGGCCTGGGCCGCGCTGCGCCGCCGCCCCGACCTGGCGGTCCGGCTGGAGCCGGCCGAGGAGCCGGAGCGGCGTACCGCGCTCACCGATCTCGCGGTGGTCACCCCCTGGTACCCCTCGCCCGAGGACCCCGACTCGGAGTTCGTCCCGTCGGCACTGGGCGCGGTCGACCCGTCGGTCGAGCGGATCTCGGTGCTGCACACCGAGGAGTGGCCGTACCCGCCGCAGTCGGCGACCGCGCCGCACATCGACGTGGTGGTCGACCGGTTCGGTCCGAAGTGGAGCCTTCCGGTGGTGACGGACACGCCCCGGGGTGAACTGACCCGGGTAGCGGTGCCGAACCCGGTCCAGTCCCGGGCCTTCGCCGAACAGGCCGAGGCGAACCTGCGGGCGCTGCGGGCCGCGCTGCCCAGCGGGCGGGTCGAGGCTCCGCTGGTGCACGCGTACGGCGGGCTGGCCGGTGGGCTGCCGGCGGTCCGGCTGGCCCGGCCGGATGCCCGGGTGGTGGTCTCCGAGCAGTCGGAGCGGCTCTCCGAGCTGCTCGCCCAGCCCGCCGCGAAGAAGCTCTACGCCGAGATGCTCGGCCGGGCGGCGGCGCTGCTCTGCGTCAACCCGCAACTGCGGGACCTGGTCGCCGCACAGTTCCCGCAGTACGCGGAGAAGCTGCACGTCCTGCCCTACCCGGTGGACCCGGACCGGTTCCCGCTCCGGCCGACCCCGCCGGGCACCCTGCTCCGCTGGCTGCACGTCGGGGAGCTGCCGGACGAGCGAGCCGTCCGGGCCCTGCTGTCCGGGTTCGCCCGCAGCGTGGGCGGGGAGCCGGAGGCGACCCTCACCGTGGTCGGCGCCGGGGCGATGGCCGGGACGGTCCGGGCGCGCGCCCGCGACCTGGACATCGCCGACAGGGTCACGCTCCGGCCCGGCGTGCCGGCCGAGGAGTACCCGGCACTGCTGCACGGGCACGACCTGCTGGTGCACCTGGGCCGGCACGAGACCTTCAGCGCGGTGGTCGTGGCGGCCGTCGTCACCGGGCTGCCGGTCTTCGCCACCCGCAGCCCGGGTGCCGAGGACGTCCTCGGCGGTGTCGAGCCGGCCGCCGGCCTCCTGGTCGACCTGACCAACGATCCGAAGGTGGTCGTCGAGAGCTACCGGGAACTGCGCGAACGGCTCGGCACGCTGAACCCGGCGGCGGCCCGGACCGCCCTGCTCGCCCGGTACGGCCGCCAGGCGGTCGCGGCGGCGCTGCGCAGGCACTACGGCCTGGATCAGGAGCCGCTCTCAGCCGCTGCACCGCTCGCGGAGTCCGCCGGTGCCGGGGTGCCGGCGGTCGGCGGGACCCGCTCGGGGCAGCTCCCGGGGCCGGTCCCCGGGGACGCCGACCGGGTGGTCGTGGTGGCGATCAGCGCCGGCAACGTACGCCGGAGCAAGGCCTTCACCCACTCGGTGGTGGCCCGGGGCATGCAGGTCGACCTGATCACCGCCGACCCGGGCGCGGCGAACCGGGTGGGGCTGGGACACAGCGTCCGGATCCATCCGCTGGCCGGGCACGAGGAGCGCCGCCCGCTGCTCCGGGCCGAGCAGTTGCTGCTCCGGAAGGCGCCGGGCAAGATCCTTTCGGTGGCCCGGAGCCGCACCCGGCGGATGTCGGCGCTCCGGCCGGAGCTGACCGTGGCGGTCGCGCAGTGGGCGCACAACCGGGCGGCGGGTGCCTTCCACCAGAAGGTGTTCAACCGGGGCTACCAGGTGGTCCGCCCGCTGGTGCTGTGGCGGATCGCCCGGCGCCAGGCGGTGCCGAAGCTCGACCTCGGGCGTACCCGTCGGGTGGTGGTCTCCGGCGTCGACGGCGTGACCATCGGCTGGAAGCTCGCCCGCCGGCACCCGAAGCTGCCCGTGACCACCTCGCTGGCCTGGGCAGACGACGAGAGCTAGTCGGCGGAGCCGCCACCGCACCGGTATGCCCGGCGGGCGTGATACCACCAGGTCATCACGATGACTCGGTGGTATCACGCCCGGAGGACTACAGATCCTGCGGCGGGTTCTCCCGGTCCCGGGAGACGACCTGGCCCTTGACGTCGACCCAGCCGAGCGGACGGGCCGGGTTGCCGGCCACCAGCTGGTGCGGCTTGACGTCCCTGGTCACCACCGAGCCGGCGGCGATCATCGCGTACTCGCCGATCTCGATCCCGCAGATGATGGTGGCGTTCGCGCCGATCGAGGCGCCCTTGCGGACCACGGTCGGGGTGATCTGCCAGTCCGGGTTCTGGGCCCGCGGTCGCAGGTCGTTGGTGAACACCGCGCAGGGGCCGACGAAGACCTCGTCCTCGATCGTCACGCCCTGGTAGACGGAGACGTTGTTCTGGATCTTGACCAGGTCGCCGACCACGACGTTCGCGTCCACGTAGACGTTCCGGCCGATCACACAGTTCGCGCCCACCTGTGCGGTGGAGCGGACGTGGGCGAGATGCCAGACCTTGGTGCCGTCGCCGATCCGCGCGCCCTCGTCGACCTCGGCCGATGGGTGCACGAAGACCGTGTCGGGGAGGGCGGGAGGCTCGTTCATCGCTTGAGTCACGGCTTCGCAGGATACGGGAGTGGCCCGGCCGGTCAGCCCGGGGGACGGAGGGTCGACTCCGGCAGGTAGACGGTGTGCTGCCCGACCCGGCTGACCCGGGCCGGCACACCCGAGCGGCGCAGGTGGGCCTGGAACGCGACGTCCGCGGGCGCGCCGGCCTCGAAGACGAAGGCCGGCCGGTCGGCGGCGCCGACCCGCCTCGGGTACGCCGGATAGCGGTCCTGCCCCGGCCGCAGGTTCTCGCCGAGCACCGCGCAGGCGACCCGTTCCCGGGTGACGAACACCAACCGGTTGCAGGTCCAGTACTCGGCGTACACCGCGCTGACCCCGGCCCCTTCCAGGGTGCGGGCGAGCTGCCGCTGCTGCCGCTCCTCGGCCCGGATCGTGCCGATCTCGCCCACCAGGTGACCGGTGGTGCCGAACAGCAGTACGACCAGCAGGGCGAGCAGGGCGGTGCCGACGATCCCGGCCAGCCGGGTCAGCGGCCCGGCGGCGAGCCGCCCCGCCCAGCGGGCGACGAGCCAGAGCGGCCAGAGTACGGCGGGCAGGGATATCTGCAGGATCGACAGGTACCGGGCGCTGGCCAGCGGTGCGCTGCCGGCGAGCGAGCTGCGGGCGTACGCCGCCACGGTGAGCGCGGCGCCGAGCACCAGGGCGAGTTGGGTGGCGTGGCCGACCCGGGCCGGGGCGCCGGCCCGGACGAGTCCGACCGCCGCCAGTGCCCCGGCGGCGAGCAGCAGCGCCAGGTAGAGCCCGCCCCAGGACATCTCGACGGCGTCGCAGCCCTCCGGTCGGCAGAGCCCGGTGGCGAGCGGGATGCCGACCAGCAGCGCGCCGTGCAGCCGGGCGGTACCCGGGGTCGCCTCCGCCTCGCCCTCGCTGACCTGTCGCAGTACGGAGATCGAGTCCTGCCCGGCCGGCGCGGTGAGGTTGTCCACCAGCAGCGGTGCGACCCCGAGCAGGAACCCGGCGACCAGTACGGCACCGGCCGGCCCGAGCAGGTCCCGCCAGCAGCCGACCAGCAGGACGCCGAACGCGACCACCAGGTAGGGCAGGACCAGCCAGTCGTCCCAGACGCAGAGCCCGGTGACCAGACCGAAGAGCCCGAAGAGCCCGAGGGTCCAGAAACGTCCCCGGTTCCGTCGCCGGCCGAGGGCGAGCGCGATCAGCAGCAGGCCCAGCACCGCGGGCTTCACCTCCGGTCGCCCGCCGACGGCGGTGATCTGGTCCCGGATCACCCGCTCGCCGCCGAGCGCGAGTATCCCGACGGTGAAGGTGGCCAGCCAGGGGGAGTAGAGCCGCCGGGTGAGCCGGTACGCCAGGTAGAGGAAGGCGGCGTACAGGAAGAGCAGGGGGATCCGCAGCGGGATCCAGCCGGCGCCGAAGAGCAGGAAGAGCGGCGCGGCGAGATAGCTCTGCACGGTACCCATGTAGTGCTGGCCGTAGAGGAAGACCGGCAGTTCGCGGCCGTCGGCGATGTGCAGCGCGGCCAGCCCGAAGGTGGCCTCGTCACTGTTGGAGCCGGGCACGGTGAGCAGGATCAGCGCGAGCCGGTAGCCCAGGCCGAGCAGGCCGAGGCCGAGCGCCACCGCGCCCGGCCGGTCGAGCGCTCGCCACAGCCGCGCCGCGCGCGGCACCGACACCGACACCCCCGCGCCCCCGTCGCCGTCCCGCCTCGAAGTCTCGCACGGCGCCCCGGGCCGGAGGTCGGGATCGGCGCAGGTCGCGCCACATCCACCCGGTCCGCCGGCCGGCCCGCGAGGCCGGTCCGGAAGCTTCCCGGCGGGTTAGTTGATCTGTCTCGTAGCCGGACCGGTTGCGCTGTGGCAGGGTGGCTAGGTGTCGCTGATACCCGCCGGTCCGGCGCCCGTGTCCCGGCTGCACCGTGCGGCCCGGATCGAGGACGCGGTGCACCAGTTCATCGAGCGTCGCCTGGGACAGGGCGGCTGGGACGCCACGATCATCCCGTACGCCGGTTACGGCGCCCCGGGTTGGATCCGGGTGCTGGGCCGGGTCCTGCTGACCCGGTTACGCGGCCGACCTCAGCGCCGGCCGGAGAAGGTGCGCGGGTGGCGTAGCTTCGCCACCCTGCCGGTGCAGAACGCGCCGGTGGTGATCGAGGCCGGTGGACGCCGGCACGAGGCCCGGTCCGACCGGAGCGGCTTCATCGACCTCGTCGTCGAGGCCGACCTCGCGCCCGGCTGGCAGAGCGTGCGGCTGACCAGCCCCGGCGCCGAGCCGGTCGACGCGCCGGTCCGGATCGTCGACCCGGCGCTGCGGATCGGGGTCCTCTCCGACATCGACGACACGGTGATGGTGACCGCGCTGCCCCGGCCGCTGCTGGCCGCCTGGAACACCTTCGTGCTCGACGAGCACGCCCGGATGGCGGTACCCGGTATGGCGGTGCTCTACGAGCGACTGGTCAACGCGCACCCCGGCGCCCCGGTGCTCTACCTCTCCACCGGTGCCTGGAACGTGGCGCCGACGCTGACCCGGTTCCTCTCCCGGCACCTCTATCCGGCCGGCCCGCTGCTGTTGACCAACTGGGGTCCGACGGCGGACCGCTGGTTCCGCAGCGGGCGGGAGCACAAGCGGGCCACCCTGACCCGGCTGGTCCGGGAGTTCCCGGAGATCCGGTGGCTGCTGATCGGCGACGACGGGCAGCACGACCAGGAGATCTACGCCGAGTTCGCCGCCGAGCACCCGGACAACGTGGCCGGGGTGCTGATCCGGCGGCTCTCCCCGACCCAGGCGGTGCTGGCCGGCGGGTTCCCGGCCCCGGCCGGCGGCGCCGACGGTGGTACCCCGGCGGCCGGCCTGCTCGGCGAGCGGTGGTTCTGCGCGCCGGACGGTGCGGGACTGTGGCGCCTGCTGCGGGAGGCGAACCTGGTCTGAGCCGGCCGCGTCTCAGCTCTCCCGGGGTGACTCCTCCGCCCGGCGGCGTTCGCGCCTGCCTCGGGCGATCTCGGTGCCGAGGGCGTCCAGCCGCTGGGTCCAGAAGCCCCGGTAGCGTTCCAGCCACCGGTCGATCTCCTGGAGCGGGGCGGGGTCCACCGCGTAGAGCCGCCGGGTGCCGGCGGCGCGTACGGTGGTGAACCCGTTTTCCCGGAGTACCCGCAGGTGTTGCGAGACACCCGGTTGGGAGATCCCGAACTCCTCCTGGACGACCGCGCTGATCTCGCCCGCCGACCGCTCGCCGTCGGCGAGCAGTTCCAGGATCCGCCGCCGGACGGGATCGCCGAGAACGTCGAACGCGTGCACGCCGCCATCCTTTCAGCGCTCACTTATATAACTCAAGTCTAACGTAAATCTGCGGATCGGTCCGGACGACCCTACCGGCCTGACTCCGGCGTCGGTCCGGCCACCGGAACCGCCGACCCGGCCCAGTGGTAGACAGGGGTGATGCGGCTCCGCCTGATCCAGCTCGACGCCTTCGCCGACCGGGTGTTCCAAGGGAACCCGGCGGCCGTGATGCCCCTGCCCGGCTGGCTGCCGGACCCGGTCCTGCAAGCCCTCGCCGAGGAGAACAACCTCTCCGAGACCGCCTTCTACACCGCCGAGTTGCCGGCCGACGCCGACCCCGCACCCGGTGACGACCCCGCCTACCACCTGCGCTGGTTCACCCCGACGGTCGAGGTGGACCTCTGCGGGCACGCGACCCTGGCCACCGCCGGGCAACTCTTCGACGACGTGCACCCGGACGCGTCGCGCCTGCTGTTCTGGACCCGCAGCGGCTGGCTCCCGGTGCGGCGGTCCGACCGGGAGGGCGAACTGGAGCTGGACTTCCCGGCCGGACGGCTGCGGGCCGTACCGGACGGCGACGAGGTCTGCGCCGCCGCCGTGGCAGCGCTCGGCGTCGAACCGGAGCAGCGGTTCCGGGAGACCGACCTGGTCTACGTGCTCCGCAGCGCCGCCGAGGTCCGGGCGGTCACGGCGGACTTCACCAGCCTGGCCCGGCTGCCGGTACGCGGCGCGATCGTCACCGCCCCCGGCGACAGCGACGGCGTCGACTTCGTCAGCCGGTGGTTCGGCGCCGGGGCGGGTGCCTTCGAGGACCCGGTGACCGGCTCCGCACACAGCCAGATCGCGCCGTACTGGGCGGAGCGGCTCGGCCGGGCGACGTTGACCGCCCGGCAGCTCTCCGCCCGGGGCGGCACGGTGCACTGCGCCGTGGACGCCGACCGGGTACGCCTGCGCGGCCGTTACCGCCGCTATCTCGACGGCACCGTCACCATCCCGGACCCGGGCGCCTGACCGGCCGGCGGTGACCCGTGACCGGGGGTGCGTGGCGGTCGCCCGGGTCAGTGGCCGCGGAAGGCCTCCTCCAGCCACCACGCGCCGCGCTCGCTGGTGATCTTCGCGTCGACCACCAGCGGCCGGTCGCGGGGGCCGGCCAGCCAGTCCCGTACCGGGGCGAGGTCGTCGATCCCGCGCACCGTCGCCGCGGCGCAGCCGTACCCTCGGGCGATCGAGGCGAGGTCGGTGTCGGGGAACCGGACCAGGTCCAGCGGGTGACCGTCCGGGCCGAAGTGGTGCACCTCGGCGCCGTACGCCGCGTCGTCGTAGACCACCACCAGCAGGGGCAGGCCGAGCCGGGTCGCGGTGACGAGTTCGGCCGCCGACATCGCGAACCCGCCGTCGCCGAGCGCCGCCACGGTGAGCCGGTCCGGCCGGGCCACGGCGGCGCCGAGCGCGCTGGCCAGTCCCAACCCGACGGACTGGAACGCCTGGGTGAAGCAGAACCCGAGCACGTCCGGCACGGAGAGGAACATCGACGGGTAGCCCATGAAGTTGCCCGAGTCGACCACCACGGTCCGCTCGGCCGGCAGCAGGTCGTCCAGGGCGATGGTCAGGGTACGCGGGTCGACGTGGCCGTCGACGCTCTCGTCCAGATAGGACACGTCCCGCCAGCGCCCCTCGGCGGCGATCCGCCGACGCAGCTCCGGAGTGCGTTGGGTGCCGGCCGACCGGTCGACGGCCGGTTCCCGCTCCAGCCGGCGCAGCGCGTGACGGGCGACCCGGGCCACGTCGCCGCTGACCTGCCGGTCGATCCGGGGGTGCGAGGCGGCACCGACCGGCAGCTCGTCGACCTGGACCACGGTCGCCGACGGGGAGATCAGCCGGCCGTGCCGGGTCGTCCACATGTTCAGCGTGCTGCCCCAGGCGACCACCAGGTCCGCCCCGGCGATCAGTTCGGCGGCGAGCGGGGTGGCGAAGCCGCCCGAGACGTCCAGATACCACGGATCGCCGACGAAGAGTCCCTTGGCGGCGGCCGAGACCGCGAGCAGCGCGCCGCACTCGTCGGCCAGCCGGATCAGCGGCTCGCGGGCACCCCGGGCGCCCCGGCCGGCGACGAAGACCGGCCGCCGGGCGGCGGTCAGGGCCCGGACCAGCGGCTCGACGTCGGGTACCGGCTGGGCCGGCACCGGGACAGCCGGCGCCGGCCAGGGGGTGGGTGGGCCGCTCCACGGTGCCGTCTCGGCGGCCTGCACGTCGAGCGGCAGCCCGAGCACCACCGTCGCGCCCGAGGCCGCCCGCCGGTATGCGGCGTCGACGTCCGGCACGACGTGCTCCCGGCGTACCGGTCGATAGTCGGCGCCGAGCGCCGCCGCCGTCCGTGGCAGGTCGATGAAGAAGTTGGACCGTGGCTCGGTCGCCTCCGGAGCCAGCACCAGCATCGGGGTCCGGCTCTTGGCCGCCTCGACGATCCCGGTCAGCGCGTTGGTCACCCCCGGCCCCTGGTGCACCGAGAGCACCCCGACCTCGCCCGAGGTACGCGCGTAGCCGTCCGCCATGCTCGCCGCGCCGCCCTCGTGCGCGGCGGCGACGAACCGGGCCCCACCGGCGACCAGCGCGTTGGTGACGTGGAAGTTTCCGCTGCCGACCACTCCGAAGACGTGCCGTACCCCGTGCGCGGCGAGCACCCGACCGACCACCTCGGCGACCCGCACGCCCGTCACCCCCCTGTCCCGTCGCCCGCATCCGCCCCGTTGCCCGCTACCGCTCGACCAGGGCGAGTACCCGGCACGGGCTGCCGGAGCCCTGCACGATCGGCAGCGGCCCGGCGACCAGCACCGCACCGGTCGGCGGAAGCTGCGCCAGGTTGCGGAGCTGGGTGAGACCGTACTTGTCCGCGCCGAGCAGGAACGAGTGGCAGGGGAACGGCGGGTCGAACGAGTGCGCGCCCCCGGCGTCGGTCCCGACCGTCTCGACCCCGACACCCTGCACCGGGGACTCCTCGGCGAGCCACCTGGCGCAGGCGGGGGAGATTCCCGGGGTACGGCCGGCGTTGGCGTACCGTGCCGCGTCGTCGCCGTACGCGTCCCAGCCGGTCCGGTAGAGCAGCCAGCCGCCGGCCGGCAGCGGACCGTGCTCCGCCTCCCAGGCCCGGATGTGTTCCACCTCCAGCAGGAAGTCGGGGTCGGCGGCGGCCTCGGCGGTGTGGTCGAGCACCACCGCCGGGGCGATCAGCCGGCTCGGCGGCACCTGCGAGACGTCGTCGCCGTGCTGGCCGCTGACCCAGTGCACCGGCGCGTCGAAGTGCGTGCCGGTGTGCTCGCCGGTGGTGAAGTTGTTCCAGTACCAGGCGGGGCCGCGCTCGTCGTAGCGGCTGATCTCGCTCAGCGCGAACGGGACGGTCTGGCCGAACGGTTCGGGGAGGGTGAGGATCGGCGTCTGCGCCGAGAGCGGGGCGGTGAGGTCCACGACCTCGACCCGGCCGGTGGCGAGCGCGGCAACAAGATCTTGCAGCACGGTCATGGCGAGAACCTACCGGAGTTTCCGCCGAAACCGACCCGCGCGATCGGTCAGGAGTCGTCCCCGTCCGGTGGCCGGCTCCGGTGTACCCGGCGGTCGTCCCGGGGGCGTCGTCCGGCTGGGACGTCGCCCCCGGGACGGGCGGTCGTCGATCGACCGTGACGCGGTCCGGCGGGATCCGCGGCGTCCGGCCGGTCAGCTCCAGTGCAACGAGTAGACCTGGGGTGTTCCGCAGTAGCCGACCGGCGTCGGCAGCGGCGTGGGTGCGTTCGTCGTCGAGGCCCGGCAGACCTGGACGACGAGGGTGTCGACGCCGGTGCCGGGCTCCCGGGGGCCGAGCTGGAAGTTGTACTTCGTGATGTCGTTGTCCACCTTCGTGGTGCCCTCGGCGATGAGGCGGCCGTTGCCGTAGGCGTAGAAGGTGACGAAGCTGAAGAGGCCGTCGTCCCGGCAGATTGGGCCGGGATCGCGCTCGTAGGGGCGGTCGGCGATGGTGCCGGTGACGGTCACCGAGCCGAGTCCGGGAGGTGCGGTGACCGGAAGGAATTCCAGGGTTCCTTCGGCGAGACCGTACCGGCAACTGTCGCCGCTGTCGGCGGCGAACCCTTGCGGGGCGAGGTCGGTGTCGGTGCCGGCCCGGGCGGGGCCGGCAAGGGCGGTGAGGGTGAGCAGGGCGGCGGCGAGTACGACCGCCGACCGGCGGATCGGTCGCGGCATGGCGTACCTCCTGAGTGGATGGACGGTGCGGGTGGCGGTGCCTGCCTCGGTGGCGGTCGGTTGCGGGTCGCGGCGGCCGGGGAGCCCTCGCACGTACGCGGTACGCGGTACGCGGGAGGCGCCGGCCGCCGGTCGGGACGTCGACTCCGCCCGCCCGGCCACCGATGGACATTGTCACACGTCTATCTAACGTTTCGGAGGGCCGACTCCGACAGCGGTGCCGTCGTGCCGACCGGGGCGGTGGTGACCCGGTGGCCGTCCGGGCAGGGTTGACCTCAACCAAGCTCGAGATCCGATCCTGTGCAGATGACCGCCACCCCGGAACACGCCAGCCCGGAACCCGCCGGAACGGCCGCCCGGCACCGGGTCGCGCGTGGTCGCGCCGACCGGTCACCAGGCCCGCCGAGGGGTCCACTCTGGATTCTCCTGCTCGCCTCCACCCTCACCGTGCTGGCCGGAGCGGTGCTGGCACCGGTGGTCGAACTGCTCCGCGCGGACCTCGGGGTCAGTGCCGGTGCGGCCGGACTGGTGCTGACCGCGCACGGGCTCTCGCTGGCCCTCGTCGGCCCCCTGGTCGGCCGGGCGGTCGACCGGTGGGGCGTGCCCGGACCGCTCGCCGCCGGACTCGTCCTCTACGGGGTGGCCGGCGGCGCCGGCCTGCTGCTCGACGACTACCTGGCGCTGGTCGCCAGCCGCCTGGTCTTCGGGATCGGCGCCGCCGCCGTCTTCACCGGCACCACCCTCGGCCTGCTCGACCTCGCGGCGGGATCGGCGGCCCGGGACCGGGTGATGGGCTGGCGAAGCGCCGCGATCAGCCTCGGCGGGGTGCTCTGGCCCCTGCTCGGCGGCGCCCTGGGCACCATCTCCTGGCACGCGCCGTTCGCGGTCTACCTGGTCGGTGTACCGCTCGGTCTGGTCACCCTCCGCGTGCTCTCCACAACGGACGCTCGGCGGCCGGCGCCGGGCACCGCCGCGTCCCGCTCGGAGTCGACCGGTGGTGCGGAGGAGGAGGCGCCGGGCGGCCCCGGCCACGCCCGCCCGGCCCGGCCCGAGCCGCTGCTGCGAGGACGTCCGCGCCTGCTCGGGATCTACGCGCTCCAGGCCGTCGCCACCGCGCTGCTCTACGGGGTACTCGTGTTCCTGCCGCCACGCCTCGCCGAGGTCGGTGTCCGGGACAGCTTCCAGGTCGCGCTCTTCGGCGCACTGCTCTCCCTGGTGATGAGCCTGACCGGGCTGCGGTTCGCCCGGGTTCGGGCCCGACTCGGCTGGTCGGCACTGCTGCTGCTCGCCTTCGGCGCCTGGACCGTGGCGCTGGTACTCCTCGCGCTCGGTACCTCACTGATCCCGCTGCTGCTCGGACCCGCCGTCTTCGGCTTCGGCATGGGACTGGCCGTGCCGGCCCTGACGGTGCTGGCCGCCGAACACGCCCCGGCCGGTCGACGCGGGCAGGCGACCGCGCTGCTCGGTACGGCCACCTTCGGCAGCCAGTTCGGCTCGCCACTGCTCTTCGGGCCGGTCGAGGCGGCCACCTCGACGAGCGGAGTCTTCCTGGCCGCCGCCGCCCTCGCCGCGCTGACCCTGCTGGCGCTGCTCACCACCGGACGCCGCCTCGGCGCCGGGGCTCCCGGCTAGCGCCTCCCGGCCGGTGCTCAGCCCGGACGGAGCCAGAGGACGCCGAGCGGCGGCACCCGCAGCGCCACCGAGGCGGGCAGGCCGTGCCACGGCTGGTCGTCGGCGGTGACCGCGCCCAGGTTGCCGACCCCGGAGCCGCCGTAGCAGTCCGCGTCGGTGTTCAGGATCTCGGACCACCGCCCGGCCAGTGGCAGCCCGATCCGATAGCCCTCGCGCGGCAGCGCGGCGAAGTTCGCCACGCAGACCAGCGGGGAGCCGTCGGCGGCGATCCGGACGAAGGCCAGCGTGTTGTTGGCCGCGTCGTCCGAGACGATCCACCGGAAGCCGGCCGGCACGGTGTCCTGGGACCAGAGCGCCGGGTTGTCCCGGTAACCGCGGTTCAGGTCCCGGAGCAGCCGCTGCACGCCGGCCCGGCCCGGATCGTCGGTCAGCTGCCAGTCCAGCCCCCGGGTCTCGCTCCACTCCCGGTCGTCGCCGAGTTCACAGCCCATGAAGAGCAGTTGCTTGCCCGGGTGCGCCCACATGTACGCCAGCAGTGCGCGTACCCCGGCCAGTTTGCGCCACTGGTCGCCGGGCATCTTGCCGAGCAGCGACCCCTTGCCGTGCACCACCTCGTCGTGGCTGATCGGCAGCAGGTAGTTCTCGCTCCAGGCGTACACCAGGGAGAAGGTCAGCTCGTTGTGGTGGTGCTGCCGGTAGATCGGGTCCCTGCCGAGATAGCTCAGGGTGTCGTGCATCCAGCCCATGTTCCACTTGAAGCCGAAACCGAGCCCGCCCGAGTCGGTCGACCGGGTCACCCCCGGCCAGGCCGTCGACTCCTCGGCCACCATCAGCACACCCGGATGATGCCGGTAGACGGTCGCGTTGACCTCCTGGAGCAGTGCGATCGCCTCCAGGTTCTCCCGACCGCCGTGCGCGTTCGGCAGCCACTCACCGTCGGATCGGGAATAGTCCAGATAGAGCATCGAGGCGACGGCGTCCACCCGCAGACCGTCCACATGGAACTCTTCGCACCAGTAGAGGGCGTTCGCCACCAGGAAGTTGCGGACCTCGGGCCGGCCGTAGTCGAAGACGTACGTGCCCCAGTCCGGATGCTCGCCACGACGTGGGTCGGGGTGTTCGTAGAGCGGGGTGCCGTCGAACCGGGCCAGCGCCCAGTCGTCGCGGGGGAAGTGTGCCGGCACCCAGTCCAGCAGCACCCCGATGCCGGCGGCGTGCAGCCGGTCCACCAGGTGCCGGAAGTCGTCGGGGTCGCCGAAGCGAGCGGTCGGGGCGTAGTAGCCGGTCACCTGGTAGCCCCAGGATCCGCCGAACGGATGCTCCATCACCGGCAGGAACTCCACGTGCGTGAAGCCCAGGTCGAGCACGTACGCGGTGAGCTGGTCGGCAAGCTCCCGATAGGACAGACCCGGCCGCCACGAGCCGAGGTGCACCTCGTAGACGCTGATCGGCTCCTGGTGCGGTTGCCGCCGGGCCCGCCCGGCCAGCCAGTCGGCGTCGGACCACTCGTAGCCGGACCCGTCGTCGACCACCGAGGCGGTGGCGGGTGGCACCTCGGTACGCCGGGCCAGCGGATCCGCCTTGTCCCGCCACTGCCCGTCCCGGGCGAGGATCCGGTATTTGTACCGCTGCCCGGGTGCCGCCTCCGGTACGAAGATCTCCCAGACCCCGCTGCTGCCCAGTGACCGCATCGGCCAGCCCTCGTGCGCGCCCCAGCCGGTGAAGTCACCGACCACCCGGACGCCCTGGGCGTTCGGCGCCCAGACCGCGAACGACACCCCGCCGCCGTCGCCCGACCGGGCGCCGAGCGCCGTCCAGAGCCGCTCGTGCCGGCCCTCGGCGATCAGGTGCAGGTCCAGCTCCCCGACCGACGGCGGGAAGCGGTACGGGTCGTCGCGCGGTTCGCCGCCGTCCACCACCACCCGGTAGTCGAGCACCGTGCCGGGGACCCTCGCCTCGAAGACCCCCTCGTCGTGCACCCGGCGCATCGGCTGCCGTTCCCCGCCGACCAGCAGCTCGACGGTGCCGGCGCCCCGGCGCAGCGTACGGATCACCGTGCTGTCGCCGTCCGGATGGGCACCGAGCAGGGCGTGCGGGTCGTGTGCCGTACCGGCGATCAGCTCGTCCATCCCAGCCCCTCCCCTCCGACGGGGGCCCCGGTGCGGTCGGCTCCGGCCCCGCCCCCGGTCCCGGCTTCGGAGGCGTCTCCCGGCGGGTCGTCCTGCCGGTGCACCGTGAAGACGTGTGCGGGGACGAGGAACGGGTCGAGCCGGACGGCGTTGTGCTGCCCCCAGTCGTAGCGGGCGCCGGTCAGCTCGTCGTGCACGGTGAACCGCTCGTGCCAGTCGAAGCCGAGCGCCGGCATCTCCAGCACGGTGTTGCCCCACTGCACCTGCCCGGGATCGACCGAGCAGACCACCAGTACCGTGTTGCCGGTCTGCTCGTCCCGTTTCGACCAGCAGAGCAGCGCCGGGTTGTCGATCTCGTGGAAGACCAGGTTGCGCAGCCAGTGCAGCGCCGGGTTCGCCCGCCGGATGGCGTTGAGCCGGGCCAGGAACGGGGCCAGCGAGCGCCCCTCCGCCTCGGCCGCTGCCCAGTCCCGGGGGCGCAGCTCGAACTTCTCGTTGTCGAGGTACTCCTCGGCGCCCGGTCGGGCCAGGTGCTCGAAGAGTTCGTAGCCGGCGTAGATCCCCCAGGAGGGCGAGAGCAGGCTGGCCAGTACCGCCCGGATCTTGAACATCGGCGGCCCGCAGTGCTGGAGGTGTTCCGGCAGGATGTCCGGGGTGTTGGGCCAGAAGTTCGGCCGCATGTGGTCGGCCGCCGCCACCAGCTCGGTGCAGTACTCCCGCAGCTCCGCCGGGCTGGTCCGCCAGGCGAAGTAGGTGTAGGACTGGGTGAAGCCGATCTTGCCGAGCCCGTGCATCACCGCCGGTCGGGTGAACGCCTCGGCCAGGAAGAGCACGTCCGGGTCGTGCCGCTTGACCTCCCAGATCAGCCAGTGCCAGAAGTCGAACGGCTTGGTGTGCGGGTTGTCCACCCGGAAGATCCGGACGCCCTGCTCCACCCAGTGCAGCACCACCCGCAGCACCTCGGCCCGGAGCCCCTCCGGGTCGTTGTCGAAGTTGATCGGATAGATGTCCTCGTATTTCTTCGGCGGGTTCTCGGCGTACGCGATCGACCCGTCCGCCCGGGTGGTGAACCACTCCGGATGCGCGGTCACCCACGGGTGGTCCGGTGCGGCCTGGAGCGCGAGGTCCATCGCCACCTCCAGACCGACCTCCCCGGCGGCGGCGACGAACGCCCGGAAGTCGTCGAGCGTGCCCAGGTCCGGGTGGATGGCGTCGTGCCCGCCCTCGGCCGCGCCGATCGCCCACGGCGAGCCGACGTCGTCGGGTCCGGCGACCAGGGCGGCGTTGCGGCCCTTCCGGTTGACCCGGCCGATCGGGTGGATCGGCGGCAGGTAGAGCACGTCGAAGCCCATCGCGGCGACCCCGGGCAGCCGCTCGGCCGCGGTGCGGAAGGTGCCGGACCGGGCGGGCCGGCCGTCGGCGGCCAGCACCGCACCCTCGGAGCGCGGGAAGAACTCGTACCAGGCCGAGAAGAGCGCCCGCTGCCGGTCCACCCAGACGGGCTGGGCCGGTGCGGCGGTCAGCAGCGTCCGGACCGGATGCGTCCAGAGCAGGTCCGCCAGCTCCAGCGCCGGGGAGACCCGCTCGGGCAGCGGCCGTTCGCCGTCCCGCAGTGCCGTGGCGGCACCGAGGACCCGGTCCCGGTCCGCCTCCGGTACGCCGTCGGCGGCCCGGTCCAGCAGGTCGGCGCCCTCGGCCAGGTCGTTGGCGAGGTCGTCCGCGCCCTGCCCGGCGTCGATCTTCTTGACGACGGCGTTCCGCCAGGTCAGGTAGGGATCGTCGAACGCCTGCACGGTGAAGCTCCACTCGCCCACCGCATCGGGGCGGATGGTGGCGTGCCAGCGGTCGTCGAAATGCGGTCCGGGGCGCATCCGGACCACCGGCCGCTGCACACCGTCCGGGCCACGCCAGGCGACCTGGCAGCCCATCGCCGTGTGTCCCTCCCGGTACGACCGGGCGGTCACCGGGACCAGTTCCCCCACCACCGCCTTGGCCGGGTAGCGACCGCCAGCCACGGACGGCGTCACGTCCTCGATCGGGATCCGTCCACTCACCCTGCCCAACCTACTGGCAATGATCGACGCCCGCCCGCCAGACAATTCCCGCGCCGGCCGGCGGTGGTCAGCGGCCGAGGGCTTCCCGGTAGACCGCAAGGGTCCGGTCGGCGATGGCGTCCCAGGAGAAGTGTTCGACCGCCCGGCGGCGACCGGCCCGGCCCAGCTCGACGGCGCGTTTCGGGTCGTCGAGCAGTTCGGTGATCGCGTCGGCGAGGTCGGCGACGAAGCGTTCCGGGTCGAGCGGGGTGCCGGTGCCGTCGCTGGCCTGGGCGATCGGCACCAGCAGGCCGGTGGAGCCGTCCGCGACCACCTCGGGGATGCCGCCGGTGGCGGTCGCCACCACCGCGGTCTCGCAGGCCATCGCCTCCAGGTTGACGATGCCCATCGGCTCGTAGACGGACGGGCAGACGAAGACGGTGCTGTGACTGAGGATCTGGATCACCTCGGGCTTGGGCAGCATCTCGGCAACCCAGACCACCCCCTCCCGGCTGCCCCGCAGCTCGGTGACCAGCTCCTCCACCTCGGCGGCGATCTCCGCCGTGTCCGGGGCGCCGGCCAGCAGCACGAGCTGGGCCTCCGCCGGCAGCCGGCGCGCCGCCCGGAGCAGGTACGGCAGGCCCTTCTGCCGGGTGATCCGGCCGACGTACGTCACGCTGGGCCGCCGCGGGTCGATGCCGAGCCGGTCCAGCACCTCGGTGCCGGAGTCGGGGGCGTACTGGTGGGTGTCGATGCCGTTGTGCACCACCCGCACCCGGTCCGGGGAGACCGCCGGATAGGCGGCCAGCAGGTCGCGCATCATCCCGGCGGAGACCGCGATCACCGCGTCGGCGGCCTCCAGCGCGGTCCGCTCGCACCACGAGGAGAGCACGTACCCGCCGCCGAGCTGCTCGGCCTTCCACGGCCGCAGTGGTTCCAGGCTGTGCACGGTCACCACGTGCGGCACCCCGTGCAGCAGCTTGGCGACGTGTCCGGCGAGGTTGGCGTACCAGGTGTGGCTGTGCACGACGTCGGTGCCGACCGTACCGGCCGCCATCGCCAGGTCCACCCCCATGGTGCGCAGGGCGGCGTTCGCGTGCGCCAGCTCCGCCGGCTCCGGATACGCGGTGACGCCCGGCTCGGCGTACGGGGGCTGGCGGGGCGCGCCGAAGCAGTGCACCCGGGTGTCGGCGCGGGAACGCAGCTCCCGGGCGAGGTACTCGACGTGCACCCCCGCCCCGCCGTACACCTCCGGGGGGTACTCCCGGGTCAGCAGGTCGACCCGAAGCCGCCGATCACCAGCTGCCGATTCCGTCACAGCCGGCACCCTAGCCCAGCCCACCCCGATCCGCCCGGGGGAGCCCGCCGCTACTTCCGGGCAGCGGCGGCCCCGGCCGCGGCCGGGAGCACCCTTTCCGGGAAGGAGCCGGAGGTCACCCCTTCAGCACCAGGCTGATGCCGATGGTGAGCATGGTGGTGGCGATCAGGGCGTCCAGGATGCGCCAGGCGAGGGGGCGGGCGAAGGCGCGGCCGAGGCGTCGGGCGCCGTAGCCGAGGGCGGCGAACCAGACGAGGCTGGCGAGCGCGGCCCCGGCCCCGAACGACCACCGGCCGGACGGGCCGTGGGTGTTGGCGATCGAGCCGAGCAGCAGGACGGTGTCCAGGTAGACGTGTGGATTGAGCCAGGTCATCGCCAGCACGGTGAGTACGGCCGTGCGCGCCGGCACGCCGCTGCCGCCGTTGCCGGCCTGGAGGCTCTGGGCGCCGAAGGCCCGGCGGGCGGCGAGCAGGCCGTAACCGACCAGGAAGGCGGCACCGGCCCAGCGGACCACGGTGATCACGGCCGGGGCGCGTTCGACCACCGCCCCGATCCCGGTGATGCCGGCCAGGATGAGTACCGCGTCCGAGACGGCGCAGATCACCACGATCGGGAGTACGTGTTCGGCGCGTGCCCCCTGGCGGAGCACGTACGCGTTCTGGGCGCCGATCGCCACGATCAGGGACAGACCGACGCCGAATCCGGTGAGGAGCAGCGGCACCGGGCCGGGCGGGACGGCGGTGGAGGAGAGGATCACGGCCTCGACCATAGGGAAGCCGGCCAGATCACTCCAGCTAATCATTCTTATGATCCATTAGGATTGCTTACCATGGACCTCCAGTTGGAGCAGCTCCGCACCTTCGTCGCCGTCGTCGACCACGGCTCGTTCGAGGCGGCGGCCCGGCGGCTGCACGTCACACCCTCGGCGGTGAGCCAGCGGATGAAGGCGCTGGAGAGCACCCTCGGCCGGGTGCTGGTCGAGCGCGGCAAGCCGGCCCGCCCCACCCCGTCCGGTCAGGTCGTGCTCCGGCTGGCCCGCCAGGTCGCGCTGCTGGTCACCGACGCGCTCGGCGAACTGGGCCAGGACCCGGCCGAGCCGGCGGAGTTCAGCCGGATCCCGATCGTGGTCAACGGCGACTCGTTGAACACCTGGGTGCTCCCGGCGCTGGCCGCCGCCGCCCGCGAACGGATCTGTGTCGACCTCTACCGCGAGGACCAGGACCACTCCGTCGAACTGCTCCGCCAGGGTACGGCGATGGCGGCGATCACCTCGGAGTCCCGCCCGGTGCAGGGCTGTGCGGTACGCCCGCTCGGCCGGATGTGCTACCGCCCGATGGCCAGTCCGGAGTTCGTCCGGACCTGGCTGCCGGAGGGCCCGACGCTGGATGCGCTGGCCCGCGCCCCGATGGTGGTCTTCGACCGCCGGGACGACCTCCAGGAGCGCTACCTCCGGCAGCGGTCCCGTCGGTCCTGGAACCCGCCGCGCCACTACGTCCCGTCCTCCGGGGACTTCCCCGAGGCGATCCGGCTCGGGCTCGGCTGGGGAATGGTGCCGCCCCAGCAGAGCGACCGCTACCCGGCCGGCGACCTGGTGCCGATCGACCCGGCGGCGGTGGTCGAGGTCCCGCTCTACTGGCAGCAGTGGCGGCTCGACTCCCGACTCCTCGGTGTACTGGCCGACCGCGTCGCCGAGGCGGCTGCCGAGGCCCTCGACCGGTGACCGTCGCGGCGCCTCGGCCGGCGACGGACGGGGCGGTGGAGTCGGGCGAATCGGGCCGTTGAAGATCTTGGTGGGACGAAGCAGACGAGCCCCGTGCGGCGGACTGCCGGCTCCGTTACCGTCGTGACATGTCAGCCAAGGTCCTCGCGATCGTCCTGGCCGGGGGAGAGGGCAAGCGACTGATGCCCCTGACCGCAGACCGGGCCAAGCCCGCCGTCCCGTTCGGCGGCATGTACCGCATGATCGATTTTGTGCTGTCCAACCTGGCCAATGGCGGGTTCCTGAAGATCGTGGTGCTGACGCAGTACAAGTCGCACTCGCTGGACCGGCACGTCACCAAGACCTGGCGGATGTCGAACCTGCTCGGCAACTACGTGACGCCGGTACCGGCGCAGCAGCGCCGCGGCCCGTGGTGGTTCGCCGGTTCGGCCGACGCGATCTACCAGAGCTTCAACCTGATCAACGACGAGCAGCCGGACTACGTCATCGTGTTCGGCGCCGACCACATCTACCGGATGGACCCCCGGCAGATGCTGGAGCAGCACATCTCTTCCGGCGCCGGGGTGACGGTCGCCGGCATCCGCCAGCCGCTCGCCGCCGCCGACCAGTTCGGCGTGATCGAGGTCGGCTCGGACGGCCGGCGGATCCAGGCGTTCCGCGAGAAGCCGACCGACGCCAAGGGCCTGCCGGACTCGCCCGACGAGATCTACGCGTCGATGGGCAACTACGTCTTCACCACCAGGGTGCTCTGCGAGGCGGTGGAGACCGACGCGGCCGACCGGACCAGCAAGCACGACATGGGCGGCAGCATCATCCCGATGCTGGTCGAGCGGGGCGAGGCGAACGTCTACGACTTCCGCGACAACGAGGTGCCGGGCAGCACCGACCGGGACCGGGCGTACTGGCGGGACGTGGGGACGCTGGACTCGTTCTACGAGGCGCACATGGACCTGATCGCCGTACACCCGGTCTTCAACCTCTACAACTACGAGTGGCCGATCTACACCGACCACCCGCCGTGGCCGCCGGCCAAGTTCGTGCACGACCTGGAGGAGCGGGTCGGCCGGGCGGTGGATTCGATGATCTCCCCGGGGGTGGTGATCTCGGGCGCCCTGGTGGAGAACTCGGTCGTCTCGCCGAATGTCCGGGTGCACTCCTGGGCCCACGTGGAAGGCTCGGTGGTGATGGAGGGTGTGGAGATCGGCCGGCACGCCGTCGTCCGCAACGCCATCCTCGACAAGAACGTGGTGGTGCCGGAGGGCGCGGAGATCGGCGTGGACCTGGACCGCGACCGTGAGCGGTACACGGTCTCCGACCGTGGCATCGTGGTCGTCGGCAAGGGGCAGCGCGTCGAGCCCTGACCCGTCGGCCACCACCGGCGGAGCCGACGGGTTCCGCCCGACCACGCCCGTGCCAGAAGGAGGTCACATGTCGGTCCACGCCCGCGCCGGCCAGCCCGCCGAGCCCGAGGACCTGGTGGACGTGCCCCGGCTCGTCACCGCGTACTACGCCGAGCGGCCGGACCCGGCCGACCCGGCGCAGCAGGTCTCGTTCGGCACCTCGGGGCACCGTGGATCGAGCCTGCGGGCCGCCTTCAACGAGCAGCACATCCTGGCGATCACGCAGGCGACCTGCGAATACCGGCGCGACCAGGGCGTCGACGGGCCACTCTTCCTGGCCCGCGACACGCACGCGCTCTCCGAGCCGGCGATGGTCAGTGCGCTGGAGGTGCTGGCCGCCAACGAGGTGACGGTGCTGGTCGACAGCCGGGACGGCTACACCCCGACCCCGGCGCTGTCGCACGCCGTGCTCCGGCACAACGCCGGGCGTAGCGACGGGCTCGCCGACGGGATCGTGATCACCCCGTCGCACAACCCGCCGTCGGACGGCGGCTTCAAGTACAACCCCACGCACGGTGGGCCGGCCGACACCGACGCGACCAGGTGGATCCAGGACCGGGCGAACGCGCTGCTGGCCGACGGCCTGCGCGAGGTCAGGCGGATCCCGTACGCCCGGGCGCGCGCCGCCGACACCACCGGCCGGTACGACTTCCTCGCCGAGTACGTCGACGACCTGCCCTCGGCCCTCGACCTCGCCGCCGTACGGGCCGCCGGGGTGCGGATCGGCGCGGACCCGCTGGGCGGCGCGAGCGTGGCGTACTGGGGCGAGATCGCCGACCGGCACGGCCTGGAGCTGACCGTGGTGAACCCGCTGGTGGACCCGACCTGGCGGTTCATGACCCTGGACTGGGACGGCAAGATCCGGATGGACTGCTCGTCCCCGCACGCGATGGCCTCGCTGATCGCCCGGCGCGCCGACTACCAGGTCGCCACCGGCAACGACGCCGACGCGGACCGGCACGGCATCGTCACCCCGGACGGCGGGCTGATGAACCCGAACCACTACCTGGCGGTGGCGATCTCCTACCTGTTCGGCAACCGGCCGGACTGGTCCGCCGACGCGGCCGTCGGCAAGACCCTGGTCTCCTCCTCCATGATCGACCGGGTCGCCGCCGACCTCGGCCGGAAACTCCTGGAGGTCCCGGTCGGCTTCAAGTGGTTCGTACCGGGACTGCTGGACGGCTCGGTCGGGTTCGGCGGCGAGGAGAGCGCCGGGGCCTCGTTCCTGGCCCGCGACGGCCGGACCTGGACCACCGACAAGGACGGCATCCTGCTCTGCCTGCTGGCCGCCGAGATCATCGCGGTGACCGGGCGTACCCCGAGCGAGCACTACGCCGACCTGGTGAGCCGGTTCGGCGAGCCGGCGTACGCCCGGATCGACGCGCCCGCCGACCGGGCCCAGAAGGCGGTACTCGGGAAGCTCTCCCCGGAGCAGGTCACCGCCACCGAACTGGCCGGTGAGCCGATCACCGCGACCCTGACCGAGGCGCCGGGCAACGGTGCGGCGATCGGCGGGCTGAAGGTCAGCACCGAGTCCGGCTGGTTCGCCGCCCGCCCCTCCGGCACCGAGGACGTCTACAAGATCTACGCGGAGTCGTTCCGGGGACCGGAGCACCTCGGCCGGCTCCAGGAGGAGGCACAGGCCCTGATCACCGACGTGTTGAAACAGGGCTGACCGGACGGGTGGGTCGGCTCCGCGACGGGCACCCGGTTGCGGCGGCGGTCAGTCCCGGGCCGTCGACGCCGGAGGCTCGGGCCACCGGTCACCGGCGTCCAGCCGCTTGCGCAGCAGCGCCGCCAGCGGCATCGACTGGCCGTCCGGCCCGCCCTCGCCGACGACCAGCTTCGGCGGTTGCGGTTGCGGCGTCGCCCCGGTCAACCGGGCACGCAGGCTGGTCGGCACGGTCAGCAGGTAGAAGTTCCCGGCCGCGTCCACCGCGTGGATCCGGGCGAGGTCCAGATACCAGCCGGTGAGGTTGGTCCGGTATCGGGTCCGGCCGTCGTAGCCGAGCGCCGTCAGCCTGGTCCGGCGCAGCCCACGCTCACGGGCCGCCGCCGCGAACGCCTCGACGAGCAGCCGGGCCTCCTCGTGCTCCGCGTCCCGGCGGCGCTGGTCGGCCATCGCCCGAGCGGTGATCGCCTGCCGTCGCTGCTCCGCCCAGTCGCCGGGCCCGCCGTGCCGCATCCCCAGCACGCTACGCCCACCCCGGGCCCGGTGCCGGTCGAGCCCCGCCCCGGCCGGCTATCCGCCGGGCGGCGGTGCACCGGGACGCCTCGGCGGGTACGGCGGTCCGGGCGGGCCGTACCCCGGCGGGTAGCCACCCGGATGCTCGGGCGCGGCCGGCGGAGCCGACGGATACGGCCGGGCACCAGATGGTCCCGGATACCCCGGCACCGGGGCGGGACGGGCCGGCACCGGCTGCCCGGGTACGGGTGGCGGCCCGACGCCGCCCTGCCGGCGGCGCCGGCCCCGCAGCAGCAACCAGCCGAGTACGCCGGCACCGGCCAGCAGCACCAGCAGGCAGGAGCCGCCGATCGCGTACGCGGCGGGGCTGAGCTGGAGTTCGGTCGACCCGTCGCCGGGCGGGGGAGCGGCCACCGCCGGTGAGGTCGCGTCGACCGGGGGAGTCGGTCCGGTTTCCGGGCTCGGCTGCGCCCCGGCCGGCTCGACGTCGGCAGTCAGCGCCGCGACGAGGTCGAGTACGCCGTGCCCGTACTCCGGATCGCGGCCGCGGGAGCCCCGGTCGGTGGCGGTGGCGGTGAGCCGGTGCACCACCTCGGCCGCGGGCAGATCCGGGTACTTCGCCCGGATCAGGGCGGCCGCCCCGGCCACGATCGCCGTCGAGTCGCTCGTCCCGGTGCCCGACCGGTACGCCCCGGTCCGGCTGCTGGAGGCGATCTCCACCCCGGGCGCGACCAGCCCGATCGAGTTACCGGTGACGCTGACCGGGGCCAGCTTCCCGTCCCGCCCGGTGGCGCCGACGGCGAGCACTCCCGGGTAGGCCGCCGGATAACCGACGAACGCGTCGCTCGGCCGGTTCCCGGCCGCCGCGACCAGGACGATGTCGGCGGCCAACGCCTCCTGGACCGCCTGCTGCAGGCTCTCGCTGGCACCGCCGCTGAGGGAGAGCGACAGCACTCCAGGCTTGCGCCGGACCGCCTCCCGGATGGCCAGCGGGAGGTCGTCCCCGGCACCGGACTCGGTACGCATGGCGCGGACCGGCAGGATCTTGGCCTTCGGGGCTATTCCGAGGACCCCGTCGGCATTGCCGGACCCGTGTCCGTGCGCCGCGATCAGTCCCGCCATCGCGGTGCCGTGCCCGTCGGCGTCCTGCCGGCCGTCGGTCTGCGCACCGGTCACGTCGACACCGGGCAGGACGTTGCCGGTCAGGTCCCGGTGGTCGGCCCGTACCCCGGTGTCGAGCACCGCCACCACGACGCCGGCACCCTGGGTGACCCGGTGCGCCTCGGCGACGCCGAGCGCCCGTAGGTGCCACTGCCGGTCCCGGGTCGAGTCCGCCGACGCCGGCGGCGCGCCGAGCGGTACCGCGAGCAGACCGCAGACGGCTGCCGCGCACCAGCGCGGCAGCCGTGCGGGGAACCGGGTGCCTCCGCTCACCTGTCCTTCCCGAGGATTCCGCCACCGGGCTCGTGCCGGCCGACGTCCCGGTTCGGCTCGATTTCGGGCGCGACGCCCTGCTCGACCTCCCACGGGTTGTCGGGGTCCCACTGCCGCTGCTCCGACTCGTCGGCGTCCCGCCGGCCGCGTGCGCCGCCGGGCACGCCCGAGGCGCCGGAACCGGCGGCGCCGGTTCCCGTGCCGGGACGGCGGGTGCCCGCCCTGGCGCCGCCCGGCACCCCGCCGGGCCGGCCGCCCTGCGGCCCGATGACGCCGCCGACCGGATTCACCCCCCGGGGTACGCCGCCCGGGCGCGGCGCCCCGACGCCGCCCGGCACCCCGGTGGCGCCGCCGGGCCGGGCGCCGATCACGCCGCCGGGCGGCACCCCGGTCGGTGCCGAGCCGAACGGGCCGACCTTCCCCGTCCCGCCGGGACCGCCACGAGGGGCGTTGCCCAGTCCCGGCCCGACCCCCGGCGGCCCGCCGATGCCGGGCGGAACGCCGATGGTCGGCGGGACGACCGTCGGCACCGGAGCCGGCACACCGACCGGTGGCCCGGGCGGAACCGGGGTCACCGGCGGGGGTGGTCCGGTGGTCGGCGGGGCGACACCGGTCAGGGTCGGGCCGTCGTCCACCGGGTAGGTGGGTGGGGTGACCTGTTCCGGAGTCAGTTCGGTGTGGATGGTCGGTGGCGGCGTACCGTCGATGAAGCCGGGCCGGGTGTCCTCCCGCTCCGCCCGGCGGCGCGGCGGCGGGTGGACGATGGGCGGCTGGACGGTACCGTCCGAGTCGTCGTCGTCGAACTCCCGCCCGTCGTCGTTGATGATCACCGGAGGCTTGTACACCCCTGGTGGCCGGATCCGGCCGGCGCCGTCCCGTGCCGCGCCGTCCATCTCCGTCTGCACCGCGCGGGCCCGGGCGACCAGCGCCGCTTGCTGGGCATCGCTCACCGGCGGGTCGGTGAGCACCTTCATCGCGCCCTCGCCGAGGAAGTCGCCGGCCTTCTGACCCAGGGCGGTCAGGCCGAAGCGCGACGCGGCGGTCCCGCCCACCGTCCCGCCGACATCGCCGGCCAGTTCCACCTGGCGCTGGTAGTCGGCCAGCTTCCGCTGGTTTTCCAGGTATTCCCGGTAGATCGGCTCCAGCTTGGTCCGGGCCTGCTCGATGGCGTCCGCCACGTGCCCGATGTGCGTGGCGTTGGTCTGGGCCGCGGTCGACGTCTGCCGGCTCGCCTCGATCAGCCGGTCCAGTTCGACCATGTACGCCGCCGAGGCGGCGTTCTGTTCCGGCGGCCACAGTGCGGCGAGCTGGTTGCGGCAGTTCTGCAACCTGGCGGCGTGCCCGCCCAACATGCCCGACGTCCGCTCCCAGGCCGCCACCTGCTCCCGGCTCGGCTGCAACCTCTGCTGTGCCGCATCGACGAGCCGCCACAGGCGCGGGATGTACTCCTCAGCCATTGCCGTCGCCTCCCGTCCCGGTGACCGGTGCGGCCGGGTTCGCCCGGGACCCCGGCCCGGTCTGCGCGGTCGGCGGCAGGACCTCGTGCACGTCGCTGACCGTGGCGTGCGCGAACGCGTCGGAGCCGCGGTAGTTGGCCGCGATCCGCTCCGCGGCCTGCGCCACCGCCTGGGTCCCCTTGTCCAGGTTGACCAGTGCCTCCAGGCTCTTCTGGATGCACTCGTCGTAGCGGTCCTGGAGCCGCAGCCAGTCGTCGCCCTCGAGCTGGTCGCCGATGGTGGCGCCGTGCTGCATGGCGTCGTGCACCGGCGGAACCTGGGTGCGGTAGCCCTCCTTGAGCTCCTCACGCATCGCCGCCGCCACGCTCGCCAGACCGTCGATCTCCACATTGATCTGTCCGATGACCGCGGCGGCTGCCGCGCCGATCGCGGCGCCGGCCGCCCCGCCGACCGATGGACCAACCGGGCTCATCGCAACCCCTCCCCGTGGTTGGGTGACATCGTCGCGGCTCATTGTAGCCGAAGCACAACAGGGCGTTGTTGTCAAATCGGACGCCGACCGGAGGCCGAAGTGGACGGTGTGCGCTCCGGTGTGCGGCCCCCGACCGGTTCGGCGGACCGCCGGCCGGACCTCTCCGTCACATCCGCCCGAATTCCGTCACACCCGCTCGAAGTAGCCGCGTACCTCGGCGACGACCGTCTCCAGTTGCTCCTCGGTGAGTTCCGGGTAGATCGGCAGGGAGAGGCACTCCCGGGCCCACGCCTCGGTCACCGGCAGGTCGCCGGGGCCGTACCCGAGCGAGGCGTACGCCGGTTGCAGGTGCAACGGGATCGGATAGTGCACCCCGGCACCGATGCCGGCGTCGCGCAGGTGGGTCAGCAGACCGTCCCGGTGCCGGGTACGGAGTACGAAGAGGTGGTAGACGCCGCGCCGGTTCGGCGGCTCGACCGGCAGTACCAGGTCACCGATCCCGTCCAGCCGGGACCGGTACGCCGCCGCCAGTTCCCGCCGCCGCTGGTTGCCCTGGGCCAGGGTGCCGAGCTTGACCGCGAGTACGGCCGCCTGGATCGTGTCCAGCCGGGCCGCGTAGCCGACGGTGAGGTGCTCGTACTTGCTGGTGCGGCCGTGGTCGGCCAGCCGGCGGATCCGCTCGGCCAGCGCCGGGTCGGAGGTGGTGACCGCGCCCGCGTCGCCGAACGCGCCGAGGTTCTTGCCGGGATAGAACGAGAAGCAGCCGATCCGGCCGTACGCCCCGGCCCGGACGACCGAACCGTCGTCGTGGACGTACTCGGCGCCGTGCGCCTGGGCGGCGTCCTCGACCAGCGGCACCCCGGCTGCGGTGGTGAGCGCGCCGATCGCGGTCAGGTCGACCGGCAGTCCGTAGAGGTGCACCGGCAGTACCGCCCGGACCCGGTCGAGCACCGACTTCAACGCGTCCGGGTCCATCCCGCCGGTTTCGGCGTCCACCTCGACGAAGCGCGGCCGGGCGCCCAGCCAGCTCACCGGTTCGGCGGTGGCGACGAAGGTGTGCGCCGGCACCGCCACCTCGTCGCCGGGCCCGACCCCGAGCGCGGCCAGGCTCAGGTGGATCGCGGCGGTGCCGGAGGCGACCCCGACCGCGTGCGAGGTGCCGCAGAAGGCGGCGAAGGCCGACTCGAACTCGCCGACCTCGCGGCCGAGGATGAACCGGGTCTCCTCGACGACGTCGCGGATCGCCGCGTCGATCGCGGCCCGGTGCCGGTCGTACGCGGCGGCCAGGTCGACCAGGGGAATTCCGGGCATGTCAGGCTCCTTCGTGCTCGGTGGACCTCGCTCGACCCGTGCGGCGAAAGGTCTCAGTGCGCGGCGGTGGTCAGGTCGGGATGCGGGCCGTCCGGGTGCGGGCGCCCGCCGGGTGTCGCGGTGACGTCCGCCGGACCGGGGACCGGCGGCACCGGCACGGTCGCGCCGCCGGCCCGCAGCGAGGCGTCGGCGGCCTCCAGCACCGCCACCACCCGGGCGCCGTTCCAGCCGTCCGTCCGGGGGCGCGCCCCGGTGTGCACACAGTCGAGGAAGTGCCGCAACTCCAGGCTCAGCGGTTCGGCCGGGGAGAGCACGGGTACGTGCACCGCGTCGTCGCGCAGCCGGTAGCGCCGTACGCCGTCCCCGTCGGGCTCCAGCGGCTCGGCCCCCTTGTCGTGGACGGTGAGCCGGGCGTCGGTGTTCAGGTCGTCGTAGACCAGCATCCGCCGGGTGCCCACCACGGTGGTACGCCGGGTCTTCGCCGGGTCCAGCCAGCTCACGTGCATGTGCGCCACCACGTCGCCCGGGTAGCCGACGGTGACGAACGTGACGTCCTCGACGCCGTCGTGCAGGTAACGCCCGCCCTGGGCGGCGACCCAGCGCGGCTCCGCGTCGAGCAGGTAGTTGGCGATCGAGACGTCGTGCGGGCCGATCGACCAGAAGGTGTGCAGGTCGTTCTGGATCCGGCCGAGGTTGAGCCGCTGGGAGTGCAGGTAGAGGACGTCACCGATCTCGCCGGACCGGACGTAGTCGCGCATCCGCTCGACCGCCGGGACGTACTCGAAGGTGTGCCCGACCATCAGCACCAGGCCGTACCGGTCGGCGGTCTCGGCCAGCCCGACCGCGTCGGCGACCGACATCGCCAGCGGCTTCTCGACGAAGACGTGCTTGCCGGCCGCCAGCGCCCGGCGGGCCAGCGGCGCGTGGCTCGGCGCCGGGGTGGCGATCAGGACGGCCCGGACCTCGTCGTCGCCGAGTACCGCGTCGAGGTCGCCGGTGGCCCGTACCCGCGGGTAGCGCTCGGTGGCCGCCTGCCGCCGTTCGGGGCTGGCGTCCACCAGATAGCGCCACCGGTCACCGGCCAGCTTGTCGAGGTTCCGGGCGAGGTTGGCGCCCCAGTAGCCGAAGCCGATCAGGCCGAACTTCTCGGTCACGGTGGTGTCTCCAGGAGATCGGTGACTGTGGAAACCGTCGCCGAACGTCGCGCCGACCATTCTGTGACGCGAATTCCGTTCGGCGGGAATCACTCGCTTTCGACGATCGGGCAGAAGCGTCGACGGGCGGGTGACGGTAGCCGCCCGCTCCGGCGGCAATTTTCCGAAATCCTGCTACGGGCTGCGGCGACCCGCCAGCGGCATGTCCAATTCCCGACCGGCCTCACGTCGACCGGGACGAGGAGGGATGAGCGTTTCGGGTATTCGGCACCAGTGCCACGGGTGGGATGGGACCCTCCGGTTGGGCGCAGAGCCAGGCGAGGCGTTCGATCACCTTCTCCGGCTCGTCGAAGGGGTCCAGTCCGGTCACCTCGGTCGGGTTCAGCGGCGGGACGCAGACGTGCGAGACCAGTGGGTGCAGCGGTCGTACGTCGACCTCGCCGTCACCGAGCAGGTCCTCGTGCAGCTTCTCGCCGGGCCGCAGACCGGTGTAGACGATCCGCGGCTGGCCGGGTGCGTGCGCGGCGAGTTGCCTGGCCAGGTCGTCGATGCGTACCGGGGCGCCCATGTCGAGCACCAGCGCCTCGCCGTCCCGCCCGATCGCCGCCGCCTGGAGCACGAGTTGCACGGCCTCGTGCACGCTCATCAGGTAACGGGTGACGTCGGGGTGCGTGACGGTGATGGGCAGGCCGGCGTCGATCTGGGCCCGGAACGCGGTCACCACGGATCCCCGACTGCTCAGCACGTTGCCGAACCGTACGCTGAGGAATGTGCCGGGACTGGTCGCGGCGGCGTACGCGGTCAGCCGTTCGGTGATCCGCTTGGAATAGCCGAGTACGCTGATCGGGTTCGCCGCCTTGTCGGTTGATATGTTCACGAATCTGGCCACGCCCCGAGCGGCGTTCAGGACCGACAACGTGCCCCAGATATTCGTCTTGATCGCCTCTCCGGGGTGCCGCTGCAAAAGCGTGAGGTGTTTGAGCGCAGCGGCGTGGAAAATGATGTCCGGGCGCCGTTCGCGAACGATCCGCGCGATTCCCTCGCTGTCCCGCAGGTCGGCCAGGATCAGCTCCGGGCCGTCCAGCAGTGCCCGGCCGGTGACCGACAGTTGGAGGCTGTGCAGCGCCGACTCGTCCCGGTCGAGCATCATCAGTTCGGCCGGGTCGGCCCGGAGGATCTGCCGGCACAGTTCGGCGCCGATCGAGCCGCCGGCGCCGGTCACCAGTACCCGCTGACCGGTCAGCGTCGAGTCGGCGGTGACCAGGGCGGCGGCCACCTGCCGGCGGCCCAGCAGGTCGTCGATCTCCACGTCGCGTACGTCGGCGACGCCGATCCGGTGGTCGACCAGTTCGGAGACCGGCGGCAGCACCTTGAAGTCGGCGCCGGCCTGTAGCGTGGCGTCCCGGATCTCCCGGATCAGGTCGGCGTCCGCGTTCGCCACCGAGAAGATCAGCGTGGTGGCGCCGGTCTGCGCGACCGCCTCCCGGATCTCCCGGCGACCGCCCAGCATCCGGACACCGTCGATGCGCAGATTCCGCTTGTCGAGGTCGTCGTCGAGCAGCCCGACCGGCAGGTATCTGCCCTGTGGATCGGTGACCAGGGCGTGCAGCAGGCCCTGACCGGCCGAGCCGAGGCCGAACAGCAGCACCGGGGTGGCCGACCGGGTGTCCGGGCGCAGCCAGCGGTCCCGGCGGTGCCGGTACGCCACCCGGGCGCAGACCATCAGCAGCAGAGCCACCGCCGAGCCGACCAGCGGGGTGCTGGCCGGGACCGGCCGGTCGGGCTGGGCGATGTCGGCCAGGAACACCAGGATCGCGGTGCCGGCCACCGCGACCGAGAGGGCGCGCAGGTCCGGCAGGCTGCCGAGCGGATGCCGGCCCAGATAGCGGCGGCCGACCGAGGCGATGGTGGCGTGCAGCGCGGCGGCGAGCATGCCGACGGCGAGCGCCCGGACGAGCTGGCTGGTGGTCAGGGCGAACTCGTACCTCGTCCAGGCGCCCGAGCCGAAGCCGATCGTCCAGGCCGCGGCGTCGGTGACCAGGAGTGCGGCCCGGTCGAATCCGGGCCGCCGGCGCCGGGCGGTCGGCGGGCTTCCGGTCGTGGCGGCGGCGCTGGGCGGCATGGAGCCTCCTGGTGTACTGGTGTGAGCGGTATTCGGGCAGCTCAGCGAGGAACTCCCGGCAGGTAAACCACACTTAGTCCCTTGGTGAGGACTAAGGGGCCACTTTCACGTTTTTTGTCTCCTTGAGCCCCTTCAGCCGCGATGTCCCGACCGGATCGGTCCGGAACCGGGCGGCGGCGTAGCCGCGGCGCAGCGCGGCGGCGACCCAGAGCAGGAGCACGAAGAGGAGCACGCCACGCATCGTCACGAACAGCGCCTGCGGGCCGGCCGAGTAGAGCAGCGCACACTGCGTCAACCCCACCCCGAGCAGGAACCGGGCGGTGGTCGCCCGACGGAGGACGAGCCGCTCGGCGAAACCCATCGCAGCGCCGAAGAGCAGCGCCAGCACCGGCAGGCCGAGCGGTCCGAAGTAGCCGAGCATCGTGCCGAAGATCCCCGGGAGCCAGTCGACCCGCTGGTCCAGCCCGAACCTGCGGTCGAGGAAGGACTCCTCGCTGCGACTCTCGACCGTACTGGAGAGTTTCTCCGGATTCAGAAAGCTCGGTACGACGATCAGGAGGTTGTTCCGCGTCGTCGCCAGCCCGACCGGTGGGGTGTGCCGGGACAGGCTCTCCAGCACCAGCGTGCCGAACGTGTTGGTGTCGAAGCGGTAGACGAAGTCGTTCAGGACCGCCTCCCGGCTCTCCGCGCTGGGCAGCGCGGCGACGCCGTTGACGAGCCCGTCGATCCGCCGCTCGGCGCCGATCCCCTGGGTGAAGGTCTCCCGCCCGGCGACGGAGCGGGTCGACGAGATCAGCACGGTGAAGAAGGCCACCACGACCACCACCCAGGCGACCTGCTTGCGCGACAGGCGTACCCCGCAGAGCCGCGCACCGAAGAGCGAGAGCAGGCAGGCTGTCACGATCATCGAACGGCTGCCGGCCATCGAGAGCAGCGCGCCCTGGACGACGAAGAGCGGGAGCATCCAGCGGGTGCCGTACCGGACCAGGACGATCGCGCCGATCACCGCCAGGAGCGGGACCAGGAACTGACCGGCCAGCCCGACCAGCGCGTAGTTCTCCCGGGACGCGGTCTGCCCGGGCGCCACCGGTTGCAGCGCTCCCCGGCCCTGGAAGGTCGCGAGCAGCAGGGGAGCGGCGAGCAGCAGCAGCCAGCCGAGCCGGAGGCGGGAGATGCGCGCGGCGCTCTCCCCGCCGGCCGTCCCCGCGTCCCGTCGGCCGACCCGCAGCACCAGGACGTAGGCGACGGCGTAGCTCAGGATCGCGACCGAGACCAGCCGGATCCAGTTGTCCAGCGCGGCCTGCGAGACGTAGTCCCGGAAGTACCCGTTCCGGCCGGGCCAGATCCACTGCATGATCTCGGTGATGCCGTGGCCGAGGATCGCCATCAGCAGCATCAGGGCGGCCGGGCGCCGCAGCCAGTCGCCCCGGATCGTCACGTGCACGAGGACGGCCGCGAGGAACTGCAACACCAGGCCGGTCAGTACGGAGACGGTCACGGCCGGCCCTCAGCCGGTGCCGGACCGCCCACCCGAGGACCGGGTGGCCGGAGCAGTCGGGTGAGCGCGTTCGGGATGTCCGGCGTCGCCGGAGGGGCGGGTCCGGTCCCGGCCCGCGACGGACCGGACATGGTGGCGGTGAGCAGTCCTGCCTCGCGCATCGTGGGAAGTCACCTTCGAGTCTCTGCTGCCCGGGCGCCGTGCCGTGGGTCGGTGTGCGGGGTCGGCCCAGGGGAGGCCAGAGCGGGGGTGACGGGGCGGCGGGCCCGACCACCGTCCCGGCGACGGTAATACGCTCTTGCCCAAAAGAATCCCTATTCGTACTGAACGGTGCGGCCGGATCGAGGTGACGGGGAAGCCGCAGATCAGCCGTGACGGTTCGCCGGCGACCTCGTTGACCCTGGTGGCCCACGGGTTGTCGACCCCTGCCGGTCGACTGGGACAGGGAGGGGACCCGGACCGTTGACGGATGGCCACAGGCGCCCGGACCTGCCACCGGAAGGCCGGGGTCGCCGGTAGATGGAGATCACCACCTCCCCGCACCGGGGTGACCCGCACGCCCCGTCCCGGCGGCCCGGCCGGCAGCGCCGACCCGCCCCGGCCGCACCTGCCGGTTCCGGTGACGGCGACCCTCGGCCGGTACGGCCGGCGCCGGTCCGTACCCCGCCGGTCCGTACCCAGCCGGTCCGTACCCCGCTGGTCCGGCTGCTCCAGCGCCATCCGGTCAGCGTGCTGCTGCTGGCGCCGTACCTGATCCTGGTCCTGCCGATGGCGGTGCTGAACCGCAATCCCGACCTCGGGTTCGTACTCAGGCTGCTCGGCCTGGCCCTGGCGGCCTCGATACTCGTCGAGACGGTACTGGCGCCGCTGGGTGCGCCCAGGCGCCGCCGAACCGCCCACGGCACCGGCCCGCAGACCTTCGCCGAGGCCAACTCCGGATACCCGCGGCTCTTCCTCGTCGCCCGCGCGGTGGCCGTGGTGAGCATCGTCGCGGAACTCGTCGGTGGGTACGCCGGCCGCGGCAGCGTCTTCGCCCAGGTCGCCGGGGCGCAGGCGGCCTCCCCGCTGGTGAACGTGGTGGCCCTGGTCTCCGGCTGGAAGTACCTCGCCTTCGCGCTCCTGATCGCCAGCGTCCACGGCGGCCACGCCCGGTTGGCCAGCCTCTACCGCTGGACCGTCGCGCTGGTCGGCGTGCAGGTGCTGCTGGTGTTCCTGACCGCCATCTCCGTCACCCTCGTCGGCTACCTCACCTTCGTGGCGGCGGCCGGCGCGATCTGCGGGGTGATCCGGGCCCGCTACGTGCTGGTCGCCGCCGTGCTGCTCTTCCTGGCCTGGCCGACCGTCTTCACGGTGCGCAACACGATCCGCGAGGAGAACGGCGTCAAGGTCTCCAGCGAGGTGACCGCCGCCGACCGGCTCCGGTTCGACCAGCAGATCGGCCGGGCCAGTGCCTACGACGTACCGGTGGACGTCGGCCAGCCGGGCCCGGCGGGCTATCTCCGGTACGGCCTCGTGCCCCGGATCCTCGACCCGGACCGGCCGCCACTGGCCACCGGGGCGGCAATCAACCGGTTCCTCGGCGGCAGCGACAGGTCCTCGTTCAACTTCCTCACCCTGGGGACCGTCCACTTCGTCGACGGCCCGGCCGGAGTGGTGGTCTACTACGGCGGCTGGGCGCTGGTCACCGGGCTGCTGCTCCGGCTGCGCGGGGCGCCCGGACCGCTGCGGCTGAGCCTGTTCTGTTTCGTGGTGGCCGGACCGCTGCTCTGGTCGAACGGCCATCCGGAGTCGACGATCGCGGCGACCCAGAACACCGTGGCCGCCGTACCGGTCTTCCTGGTGCTGCTGCTGACCCGGAGTACCCCGGCGGACCGGCCGGCCCCGGCACGCCCCTCCGGCCGGGTGCCGGTGCCCCGGGCCGGCCGACCGGCCCGGTGACGGTCGGGCCCGGTTGGCGGGCGAGCCTCCGGAGAGTGCGCGACCGGATCCCCTCCGGCGGACGGGCCCCGATCGCGGTCCTCGTCACCGCGACGTCCAGCCTCGGCAACATGCTGCTCGCGATCACCGTGGCCCACGGCGGCTCGCTGGGCGAACTGGGCCGGTACGCGCTGGCCTTCTCGCTGTACGTCCTCGCCTCCGGCCTGGCCCGGGCCATGGTCACCGAGTCGGTGCTGGCCGAGGCGGACCGGCGGGATCCGGCGCCGTTCCGCCGTTCCGCCCGGCGGGTCTGCCTGCTCGGCGGCACGGCCGGAGTCCTCTTCGGCACGGTCGGAGTACTGGCCGGAAACCGCTACCTGGTCGTCGTCGGCCTGGCGCTGCCCGGACTGGTGCTCTACGACTACCTCAAGGCGTACGGGCTCGGCGTGGCCGATCCCCGGCGGATCCTCCGGTACGAGCTGCTCTGGACGTTGGCCAGCGGCGCCGGTGCCGGGCTCGCCCTGGCGGGCCGGCTCAGCGCCTCGACCGCCTTCGTGGTGTGGGCCGGCTCGGGGGCGTTGGTCGGCTACCTCGGCGCGGTCCGGCGGCGCTGCGCGCTGCTGCCCGGCTGGCCGGTCGGACGCGCCGAGACCCGGACCGCGCTCGCGTTCGGCCTGCACTTCCTGGTCGGCTCGGGGACGGCGCAACTCGCCACCGCCACCCTGGCGGCGGTGGCCGGAACGGCCGTGGTCGGCGCGCTGGGCGGGGCGCGGACCGCGCTCGGACCGATCACCCTGCTGATCGGCGGCAGTTCCGCGCTGCTGATCCCGTACCTCGCCCGGAGCGGGGCCGCCGAGCCAGCGATCCGGCTGCGCGCGGCGGCCCGGGTCACCGCCGGCATCGTCGCGCTGGTCGGGCCGCTCGCGCTGGCCCTGCCCGCCCTGCCGGATCTCGTCGGCCGGGCGCTGCTCGGCGCGAACTGGGAGTTCGCCCGCCCGCTGCTGCCGGCGCTCGCCGTCGAGAGCGTCTTCATGGTGGCCGCCATGGTGGCCGCCGCCGGACACCGGATCGAGCGGGCCGGCGCCCGGACCCTGGTCCTGGGGGCGGCGCTCGCCCCGATCCGGGTCGGCGCGATCGTCGGGGCCGGGCACCTGTTCGGGGCGGCCGGGGCGGCCTGGGCGATGGCCGGGGTCGCGTGTTGCGGCGCCGTCGGCTGGTGGTGGAGCTACCGCTCGCTGCTGCGGTTCCGGCGCCGGGTGGAACCGGTGCTCGAACCCGTCTGATCCGCGAGCCGGGCCGGACCGTCGTTTCCGACAGGTCCGGTGGTCAGGCCGGGCCGGCGGTGGCCCGGTCCGGGCCGGCCGGCGGTGGTCAGGCCGGTCCGGCGGCGGAGAGCCGGGCGAGCGCGGTGCGTACCCGGTCGGCGATGTCCAGCACCTCCGGATCGGTGAGGTCGGCATAGGTCGGCAGGTTGATGCCCCGCCGGCTCAGGTCGGCGGTGACCGGGAAGTCGCCGCCGGACGCCGACCGGTACGGCGGCAGGTCCGGGATCGGCACGAAGAACGGCCGGGTCTCGACGCCGAGCCGGTCCAGTTCCGCCGCCAGCCGGTCCCGCAGTTGCCTGTCGCCGGCCGGGCCGACCAGGAAGGACGCCATCCACGGGGCACGCTCGACCCCGACCGCCACCGGCTGCGGCGTCAGCGCGCCCAGGTCCGCGAAGGCCTTCTCGTACGTCGCCACGATCTGCTGGCGGCGCTGCACCATCGCCGTACCGCGCTCCAACTGGGCGCAGAGCAGCGCGGCGGCCAGGTTGGTGAGACGGTAGTTGAAGCCGACCACCGGGAAGTAGTAGCGCCGCTGCGGATCCATCCCCTGGTTGCGCAGCAGCCGCATCCGCTCGGCCAGTGCCGGGTCGAAGGTGGTGACGCAGCCGCCCTCGCCACTGGTCAGGATCTTGTTGCCGAAGAAGGAGAAGGTGGTGACGTCGGCCAGCGCACCGGCACCGGTACCGCCGAGCCGGGCGCCGAAGGACTCGGCCGCGTCGCCGACCAGCAGGATGCCGTGCGCGGCACAGACCTCTCGGAGCCTCGGGTAGTCGGCCGGATGGCCGTACAGGTCGACCGCCAGGACCGCCTTGGTCCGTTCGGTGATCGCGGCCTCGACCCGGTCGACGTCGACGCACCAGGTGGCCGGGTCGACGTCGGCGAAGACCGGCCGGGCGCCGCAGTAGCCGACCGCGTTGGCGGTGGCCACGTAGGTCAGGGCCGGCACCACCACCTCGTCGCCCGGGCCGATCCCGGCGGCGGCGAGTACCAGGTGCAGGGCCACCGTGCCGTTGCCGGTCGCCACCGCGGTCGGGGTGCCGCAGCGGGCCGCGAACTCCGCCTCGAAGCGGCGCAGGTACGGCCCCTGCGAGGAGACCCAGCCGCTGCGCAGGGCGTCCAGGACGTACGCCTCCTCCAGTTCGGTCAGGGACGGGCGGGCGACCGGATAGCGCAGGGCGGGGTTCATGACGGGCTGCCTCCGACGGCGTCTGGGGTCAGGAACGGTGACTGCGGTACCGGGCCGGAACGGCCGCCGGCCACCCACTCGAGTACCGCGACGTAGTCTCGGGCGGTATCCGTCCAGGTACGCGCCCTCAGCCGGTCGGCGGCGCGCCGCGAGGCCGCCGCGTACCGGGGGCGGTCGGCGAGCAGCCGGCGGATCGCCGCCGCGATGGATTCCGGGTCGTGCGGGTCGAAGAAGCAGACCTCGGCCCCGGCGAACTCGACCTGCGCGCGCAGCGGCTCCACGTCGGCACAGGCCACCGGGAGACCCCAACTGAACGCCTCGAAGATCGCCCCGCTGGCCGCCTCCCAGAGCGACGGTACGACCACCGCGCTGGCCCGGGCGTAGAGCCGCTCCAGCGCCGGCACCGGCACGAACCCCGGAAAGACGACCCGGGTACGCAGGTCGGCCGCGGCCGCCCGGGCGGTGAGCTGCCCGGCCTGCGGCTCGACCAGCGGCCCGGGGCAGACGAGCCGGAACTCCGGCAGCCGGGCGAGCGCCTCCAGCAGGTTCAGGTGGTTCTTGTGCGCCGCGGTCGAGGAGGGATAGAGCAGCAACCCGGGATCGGGCTCCGTCGACGCCCCGGCCGGACGGGCGTGGAAGACCGGCAACGGGATCAGCGCCGTCTTCGCCGCGGCCTCCGGAAACGTCCTCAGGAGCTGCCGGTACGGGTGCGGCCAGGAGGCGACCAGGGCGTCGGCCTCGGCGATGTTCCGGGCGAAGATCTCGGTGATCGGCGCGGAGTCGTAGCGCAGGTGGAACCGGCGCATGTCGTGCACCACCACGACCGAGCGGCGGGCCCGGGCCGGCACGCCACCGAACGGATAGAGGGTGACCCGGTCGTCGCCGGCCGGCACCGGGTTGGCCCGGCTGCGCAGCAGGGTGACCAGGCGGTGCGCCAGCGGTGCCGACCGGAGTTGCCGGGGCAGCACCCGGCGCAGTCCGCCGCCGAGCGGGGCGTCGGCCCGGAGCGGCTGCCGGACCTCGGTCCAGCGCACCGGGGCGTCGTCCGGTAGCTCGCGTCGCCAGCTCCGCCGGGTACCCCGGACGATCGTCACCTCGATCCGGTGCGCCTGCTCCGCGGTGAGTCCACGGAGCAGGCCGTAGGTGAACGCCTCCACCCCGGCCGAGTGTCCGGGCAGGATGGCGGTGCCGTCGATTCTGATCTCCACCTGGTCGTCCCCCTCCCGGCCGCCGGTTACCGGTCCACCCGGACCAGCCGGCCGGTCCGCTCGTCCTCCAGCAGCTGCCGGTCGGCGTCGACCATGATCCGGACCAGGTCGCCGAAGAGCGTCTTCGGTGCCCAGCCGAGCTGCCGGCGGGCCTTCGCGGCATCGCCGATCAGCGCGTCCACCTCGGACGGCCGGTAGTACGCCGGGTCGATCGCCACGTACCTCTCCCAGTCCAGGCCGGCGTAGCCGAACGCGGCGGTCAGGAACTCCCGTACGGTGTGCCCGGTGCCGGTAGCCACCACGTAGTCGTCGGGTTCGTCCTGCTGGAGCGCGAGCCACATCGCCTCGACGTACTCGGGGGCGTATCCCCAGTCCCGTACCGCCTCGAGGTTGCCGAGGTAGAGCTTCTCCTGCATGCCCGCCTCGATCCGGGCGATCGCCCGAGTGATCTTGCGGGTGACGAAGTTCTCGCCGCGCCGGGGACTCTCGTGGTTGAACAGGATGCCGTTGACCGCGTACATGTCCCAGGCCTCGCGGTAGTTCACCGCCGCCCAGTAGCCGAAGACCTTGGCGCAGGCGTACGGGCTGCGCGGGTGGAACGGGGTGCTCTCCCGCTGCGGCGGCGGGGTGGCGCCGAACATCTCCGACGAGGACGCCTGGTAGTACCGGCAGTCGAGTTTGGCGGTCCGGATCGCGTCGAGCATCCGGATCGCGCCCAGCCCGGTGATGTCGGCGGTGTAGTTGGGGATCTCGAACGAGACCCGGACGTGGCTCTGCGCACCGAGGTTGTAGACCTCGTCCGGGCGGATGTCCCGGAGCAGCCCGGTCAGCGCCGCCGGGTCGGCCAGGTCGCCGTAGTGCAGGAAGAGGTGCGCCTCCGGGTCGCGGGGGTGCAGGTCGATCCGGTCGATCCGCTCGGTGTTGAAGCTCGACGAGCGGCGTTTCAGCCCGTGTACGACATAGCCCTTGCCGAGCAGGAGTTCGGCGAGGTAACTCCCGTCCTGCCCGGTGATCCCGGTGATCAGCGCGACTTTCGGCATCCTCTGCCCTCTCGGAGTTGCGGTTCGCGACCGGCCGAAGCGTGACCGGTGCGCGGATCCCTCGGTGACCTGTCGAAACTCAGTGGTCGCGCCGCTCGATCGGCCGGGCCGGCACCCCGACCACGACGGCGCCGTCCGGCACGTCCCGGACCACCGCCGCTCCGGCGCCGACCATCGCTCCGGCGCCCACCCTGATCCCGTCGATCACCGTCGCGCCGGCCCCGATCGTCGCGCCCGGCCCGATCCGGGTGGAGCCGGCGACGGTGCAGCCGGGCAGCAGGGTGGCGAAGTCGGCGAGTACGGCGTCGTGCCCGACGCTGGCGTTCGCGCCCACGTGCACGTGCCGGCCGGTCACGATGTCGGCGGTGAGTACGGCCCCGGGCCAGAGCACCGTGCCGGGGCCGAGTTCCACCGCCGGGCCGACCGCCGCCGCCGGGTGCACCAGCCGGGCCGGCGTCCGCGGGTCGAGCTGCCCGTCGAGCCGGGCCCGGATCGTGCCCGAGCCGACGCCGAGCACGTACCGGACGCGCTCGTCGGCGTCGACCAGCCAGTCGTCCGGGCCGAGCCAGTCGACCGGCAGCCGGGCCAGCTCAGCCGCGCGGCGCGGGCCGAGACAGCCGAGCAGCTTGTAGCCGCCGGCCGCCTCGGCGATGGCGAGGATCTCGCGGGCGTGTCCGGCGGTGCCGAGCACGACCAGGGCGTTGCCGGTCATCGGCCGCCCCGGCCGGAGGAGCGCCCCGGCTCCGCTCCGAGCAGCCAGTCGAAGTAGCCGGCCCGGTCGAACGGTGCGGGATCGGCGACCACCGGCTCGCGGATCCGGGCCACCGCCGCCGCCAGGCTCCCCGGGTCGTCCGGCTGGTATCCCAGCAGCGCCGGGCCGGCGATCTCCCGGGCCTGCGCGGTCTCCGGCGCGATGATCGGGATCCCGCTGGCCCGGGCCTCGGCGAGCGGATAGCCGAACGACTCCAGTGTGCACGGGTAGTAGACGGCGGTGGCCCGGCGCCAGAACGACAGGAGCTGGTCGTGCGGGACCACGCCGATCGCCCGGAGCGCCGGATGGGCCGTCACGTCCGGCGGCAGGTCGCCGGGTCGGGCGGTGACCCGGACCTCGATGCCGTGCCCCGCCGCCGCGCCGCCCCGACCGGCCGGCCCGCCCCGCCCGACCGTGTCGAGCAGCATCCGCAGTTGCGGGACCAGGTTCTTGTAGCCGGCCGCGACCACCGGGACCAGCAGCCAGCTCCGGTCGTCCGGTGCCCAGGCGTCGACCGGGGTCACCGGATGCGGGCGTACCGCGATCCGGTCCCGTACCGCCGGGACGTGCCGGACGACCCGGTCGGCCATCGCGCCGCACGGTACGACGACGAGGTCGGCCCGGCGTGCCAGCAGGCGGACCATCGGGATCTGCGCCCGGAACGCGCGGGGCAGCCGGCCGAGCAGGTACTCCTCGGCGGGATGGAGGAAGTGCAGGGCGTTGCGCAGCAGTACCCGGCGCTCGTGGCCGGCGTAGCCGAACGAGACGTTGTTCGGCGCGACCACCAGCCGGGCGCCGCGGACCAGCCGCTCCCGGCGCAGCAGCCAGCCGGGGCTGATCCGCCGCCCCCGGCCGATCACCCGGGGCCGGACCGGCACCCCGGCCAGGTAGGCGTCCAGCTCGCCCCGCCACCGGGCCGCGCCGCCCCGGTCCCCGCCGGCCGCGTCCAGCACCACGTCGCCGAGGTCGGCCGGCCGGGCGAGCCCGTCGGCGTCGTGCGCCCCGGCCGGGACGGCACTGCCCGTCGTCGCGGTCACCGCGCCGGCACCCCCTTCACCACGGTGCCGTCCGGCACGTCCCGGACCACGCAGGCACCCGCGCCCACCGTGGCGTCCCGGCCCACCCGCAACCCCTGGAGTACGGCCGCGGTCGTCCCGACCAGCACCCCGGTCTCGAGCGCACAGCTGCCGGAGATCGCGGCCAGCGGATTCACCGAGACGAAGTCGCCGAGCACGCTGTCGTGGCCGACCGTGCAGTTCTGGTTGAGGTGCACGTGCCGGCCGAGCCGGACGTTGGTGGTGACCCGGGCTCCGGCGAAGACCACCAGCCCGTCCCCGGCCACGGTGTCCGGGCCGACGGTCGCGTCCGGGTGCACCAGCGCGGGAGCCGGCAGGCCGTACGCCTCCACCCGGGCGGCGACGGTGCGCCGGATCCGGGGATCGCCGATGCCGAGCGCCACCGAGGTGCCCGGCGGCGCCTGGCGCAGCTCCTCGACCGGCCCGAGGTACGGCACGTCGAGCCGGCGGACCAGTTTGAGGCCCGGCTCGGCGGGGCGGTCGTCGACGAATCCGAGCACCCGCCAGCCGGGAGTACGGCCGGCGGCGGTGATCGCCCGGACGATGTCGAAGACCTCCCGCCCGTGCCCGCCGCAGCCGACGATCACCAGGTCGGCGGTCACGACTCCACACTCCGGCCCGGCCCCGACTCCGTCCCGACGAGTCGGCTGCCGGCGAACTCCGGCATGGTCGGGTTGCCCGGTGCGCTGATCCCCTGCCGGCGCAGCACCAGGAGTGCGGTCTCCAGCAGGATCCGCAGGTCGAGGGCGAGGCACCGCCGCTCGACGTACTCGACGTCGTAGCGGAACTTCTCCTCCCAGCTCAGCTCGTTGCGGCCGCGTACCTGGGCCAGGCCGGTGATGCCGGGTCGCACCTCGTGCCGGCGGGCCTGCTCCGGGGTGTACCGGTCGAGATAGCTCACCAGCAGCGGGCGCGGCCCGACCAGGCTCATGTCGCCGCGCAGCACGTTCCAGAGCGTCGGCAGCTCGTCCAGGCTGGTGGCCCGCAACCAGCTTCCGAACCGGGTCAGCCGGTCGGCGTCGCTGTTCCGGTCGGGGCCGGCCGGGCGCATGGTGCGGAACTTGCGCAGCTCGAAGTGGTGGCCGTCCCGGCCCGGCCTGGTCTGCCGGAACAGCACCGGGCGGCCCAGTGCCAGGGCCACCGCGGCGGTGCAGCCGAGCAGGACGGGGGAGAGCAGTACCAGCAGCACGGCCGCGACCAGCAGGTCGAGGAGGCGCTTGCGCCGGTCGTACCGCCGGTGGCCGGCGGTCATGCGCGGGCCTCCAGGAAGTTCGCGACGGCGTCCAGCACCCGGCCGGCCTGCGCCTCGGTCAGCCCGGAGCCGCTGGGCAGGGTCAGGCCGTCGGCGAAGAGCCGCTCGGCCGCGCCGGTGATCGCGCCCGGTGTCCCGGCGAACGCGGGTTGCAGGTGCATCGGCTTCCACACCGGACGGGTCTCGATCCGCGCCGCGTGCAGGTGCGCGGCGAGGTCACCGGCCCGCCAGCCGGCGGTCGCCGGGTCGACGACGATGGTGCTCAGCCAGCAGTTGATGCCGGGGTCGCCCTCGGCGAGCAGGCGTACCCCGGGCGCGGCGGCGAAGAGTTTGGCATAGCGTTCCCGCAGCTCGCGGCGGCGGGCGAGCATCCGGTCCAGCCGGCGCAGCTGGGCCCGGCCGACGGCGGCCAGCAGGTTGCTGAGCCGGTAGTTGTAACCGATCTCGGTGTGTTCGTAGTGCGGCACCGGTTGCCGGGCCTGGGTGGCCAGGTAGCGGCAGCGGTCGGCGAGGGCGGCGTCGTCGGTGACCAGCATGCCGCCGCCGGAGGTAGTAATGATCTTGTTGCCGTTGAACGAGAAGACGCCGGCCCGGCCGAAGGAACCGGCCGCCCGGCCCGCGTGGGTGGCGCCGAGCGCCTCGGCCGCGTCCTCCAGCACCGGCACCCCGGCGGCGGCGCAGACCGGCGAGAGCCGGGTGTAGTCGACGCAGGCGCCGAACATGTCCACCGGGACCACCGCCGCCACGTCCCGGCCGGCGGCGCGGAGTTCGTCGAGGAGCGCCGCGAGCAGCGCGACGTCGACGTTCCCGGTCGCCGGGTCGCAGTCGACGAAGACCGGCTCGGCGCCGGTGTAGACGACCGCGTTCGCCGTCGCCACGAAGGTCAGGGTGGGCACCACCACCGTCCGGCCGGGGCCGGCACCCAGGCCGAGCAGGCCGAGGTGCAGTGCCGCCGTACCCGAACTCAGCGCCACCGCGTGCGCCGTGCCGGCCCGGGCCGCGACCTCGCGCTCGAAGGCGTCGACCTCCGGCCCGAGCGGCGCCACCCAGCCGGAGCGCAGCGCCCGGATCAGGTACGACTCCTCCAGCGGCCCGACGTCCGGCGGGGAGAGCAGGACGGGCTCGGGTGGACCGGACGTGTCGGCCGGGCTGGCCGGTCCCGGCGACGGCGCGCGTTCAGAAAGATCCACGGGTGGGGGTCCCTCCAGAGCCGGAACAGCAGCTGACCGGAAGTGTTCTATCAGACTGATGGGACAGAAGTGGGCATCAACCGATATATGAATAAAAATTCAGGGATAAATGAATCAGAGAACCATTGTTTGACACGCGTGACTTGCCGGCCATCCCGTCGTTGACGCAGGTGGCACACCAGACACCAACGGTCCGGACCGGTGGAAGGGCACGGTCGAGCCGCAGATCTCGACGAGGCGCCGGGCCGTCCTATCGGCATGCGCGAACGGAGTACCTGTGACATCTCTGCCTGCTGGCCGCCGGGTCCTCATCACCGGCGGCACGGGTTCCTTCGGCCAGACGATGGTGCGCCGGCTGCTCGACCAGGACGTCGGCGAGGTACGCGTACTCAGCCGGGACGAGGCCAAACAGGACCTGATGCGGCACCGGCTCGGCGACGACCGGGTCCGCTACCACGTCGGGGACGTCCGGGACTTCGACAGCATGCTGCGGGCGACCCGGGGCGTCGACTTCGTCTTCCACGCCGCCGCCCTCAAACAGGTGCCGTCCTGCGAGTTCTTCCCGCTGGAGGCGGTCCGGACCAACGTGCTGGGCAGTGCCAACGTCGTCGAGGCGGCCGAGCGCAACGGCGTGGCCTCGGTGGTGGTACTCAGCACCGACAAGGCGGTCTATCCGGTCAACGCGATGGGGATGAGCAAGGCGCTGATGGAGAAGGTCGTCCAGTCGCACGCCCGGCACAACCCGGGCAGCCGGACCACGGTCTCCTGCGTGCGCTACGGCAACGTGATGTACTCCCGGGGCTCCGTCATCCCGCTCTTCGTCGAACAGATCAAGGCCGGCCGGGCGCCGACGGTGACCAACCCGGCGATGACCCGCTTCCTGATGTCGCTGGCCGAGTCGGTGGAACTGGTCGAGCACGCCTTCCTGCACGCCCGGGCCGGCGACATCTTCGTCCGCAAGGCCGGCGCCTGCACCATCGGCGACCTGGCGACCGCGCTCTGCCAGCTCTTCGACGTGCCGGCCAAGCTCGACCTGATCGGGGTCCGGCACGGCGAGAAGCTGGACGAGACGCTGGCCAGCCGGGAGGAGGTCGCCGAGGCCGAGGACTTCGGCGAGTTCTTCCGGATCCCGCTGGACGCCCGCGACCTCAACTACGCGCTCTACGTCTCCGAGGGCGACCCGGCCGGCGCCAGCGGCCGCGACTTCAACTCGGCCAACGCGCCCCGGCTGGGCGTACCCGAGATCCTGGAACTGCTCCGGGACCTCCCGGAGATCCGTGCCGAGCTGGCCGCCCGAGACCTGGCGCTGGCGCCGTGAGGCTGGTGCTGACCGGTGCCGGCGGATTCCTCGGCTGGCACGTACGGGTGCTGGCCCGCGCCCTCGGCTGGCCCGAACCGGTCGCCCTGACCCGGGCCGACCTGGCCGACCCGGTCCGGGTCGCCGCCGCGGTCGGCGGGGCCGACCGGCTGCTGCACCTGGCCGGAGTCAACCGGGGCGACCCGGCGGACGTGGCGGCCGGGAACGTCGAAGTCGCCGCCGCGCTGGCCCGGGGACTGCGGTACTGCCCGACGCCGCCGGCCACGGTGGCCTTCGCCAACTCGACCCAGACCGGCAACGGCACCCCGTACGGCGACTCCAAGCAGGCCGCCGCCGCCACCCTGGCCGGTGCCGTTGCCGGGCGCTGCCGCTTCGACGACGTACCGCTGCCGAACCTCTACGGCGAGCACGGCCGCCCGTACTACAACTCGGTGGTCGCCACCTTCTGTCGGCAGCTGGCCGACGGTGACCCGCCCGGGGTACGCGACGACCGCGAACTGACCCTGGTGCACGCCCTCGACGCCGCCGCCCGGCTGCTCGGCCTGCCGCCCGGCGACCCCCGGCAACCGGCCGGGACCGCTGCCCCGACCGTGCCGTGGGACCCGGGCATGCCGGCGCTGCGGATCGGAGTACGCGCCCTGGCCGACCGGCTGGCCGGGTTCGCCCGGACCTACCGCACCGGCGAGATCCCGCCGCTGGTCGACCGGCACGACGTACGGCTGTTCAACACCTACCGGTCGCACTGCTTCCCCGCCGACCATCCCCGGCCGCTGGTCCGGCACACCGACCGGCGGGGCGCGCTGGTCGAGGTGGTCAAGTCGCACGGCGGTGCCGGGCAGACGTTCGCCTCGACCAGCGGCCCGGGGGTCACCCGGGGCGAACACTTCCACCTGGCCAAGGTGGAGCGGTTCGCGGTGCTGCGCGGCACCGCCGAGATCGCGCTGCGCCGGGTCGGGCACCGCGAGGTGCTGCGGTTCCGGGTCGGCGGGGACGAGCCGGTGGTGGTCGACATGCCGACGATGTGGGCGCACCACATCACCAACACCGGCGACGGCGAGCTGCTCACCCTCTTCTGGGCCAACGAACTCTTCGACCCCGCCCGCCCCGACACGTTTCCGGAGCCGGTGGCGGAACCCGCTGCGGCGGCGCCGGTGGTGGTCGGGTGAGGATCGGCGTCGTCACCCAGTGGTACCCGCCGGAGCCGGTCTTCGTGCCGGGTGAACTGGCCCGGGAACTCGGCGCCCGGGGACACCGGGTGCGGGTACTCACCGGCTTCCCGAACTATCCGGAGGGGCGGATCTATCCCGGCTACCGGCAGCGGTGGCGGACCTCGCACGCCGGGGGCGACAACGTCAGCGTACGCCGGGTGCCGGTCTATCCGAGCCACGACTCGTCCCCGCTCGGCCGGACCGCCAACTTCGCCAGCTTCGCCGCGAGCAGTGCGCTGGCCGCCCCGGGCTATCTGACCGGTGCCGACGCGCTCTACGTCTACCACCCGCCCGCGACCGCCTTCGCCGCGGCGGCGGTGGCCCGGCTGGCCCGGCGGGTGCCGGTCGTGCTGCACGTCCAGGACATGTGGCCGGAGTCGGTGACCGCCTCGGCGATGAGTCCCGGCGGTGGCGTCGGCCGGATGATCGAGCGCGCCCTCTCGGCGACGATGCGCCGGCTCTACCGGTCGGCCGCCGCGATCGCGGTCATCTCGCCGTCCATGGCCGAGCTGGTCGTCGCGCGGGGCGCCGACCCGGGCCGGGTCCGGGTGGTGCTGAACTGGACCGACGAGCGGCTCTTCCGGCCGGTGCCGGCGACCGCGTCGGCGCGGGCCGCACTCGGGCACCGGGGCCGCTGCACCGTGATGTTCGCCGGCAACATGGGGCCGTTCCAGCGGGTCGAGACCGCGATCCGGGCGGCGTACGCGGCCCGGGACCGGGTCGACCTGGTCCTGGTCGGCTCGGGTACGGAGGAGCAGCGTGCCCGCCGGCTCGCCACCGAACTGGGCGCCGGGAACGTACGTTTCCTCGGCCGGCGCCGACCGGAGGCGATGGCCGACCTCTACGCGGCGGCCGACTACCAGCTCGTCTGCCTGCGGGACCTGCCCGGGCTGCGCGGCACCGTGCCGTCCAAGCTCCAGGCCGCGCTCGCCTGCGGCGCTCCGGTGGTCGTCTCGGCGGCCGGCGACGCGGCCCGGCTGGTCGAGTCGACCGGGGTGGGTCTGGTCTGCCCGCCCGAGGATCCGACCGCGCTGGCCGCCCGGCTCGTCGAGGCGGCGGCGCTGCCACCGGCGGCCCGGACCGCGCTGCGCCAGCGGGCCCGCGAGGTCTACCGGGAGCGGATGTCGTTGCGGGTCGGCGCCGACCAGATCGAGGACCTGCTGACCAAGAGCGCCGTACCGTCGGCGGGCGGCTCCGGCCCGGCCACCGTCCGCCGGCTCCTCGGCGGCGGCGGCCGACCGGCTCCTGGTCGTGGAGGGCCCGAACGCGAGACAGGGACGAGGCCACGATGACCCGGGTGATGACGGTGGTGGGGACCCGACCGGAGATCATCCGGCTCTCCCGGGTGCTCGACCGGCTGGACCGTACGGTCGAGCACCTGCTGGTGCACACCGGGCAGAACTGGGACCGGAACCTCTCCGAGGTCTTCTTCACCGAACTGCGGCTGCGCGAGCCGGACCGCTTCCTCCGGATCGACACCACCTCGCTGGGCCGGGTGCTCGGCGGAGTGCTGACCGGGATCGAGCAGGCCATCACCGAACTGCGCCCGGACGCGCTGCTGGTGCTCGGCGACACCAACAGCTGCATCGCCGCGCTGATGGCCCGGCGGATGCGGGTGCCGGTCTATCACATGGAGGCCGGCAACCGGTGCTTCGACCTGAACGTGCCGGAGGAGACCAACCGGCGGCTGGTGGACCACGTCGCCGACTTCAACCTGGTCTACACCGAGCACGCCCGGCGGAACCTGCTGGCCGAGGGGCTGCACCCGCGCCGCATCCTGCACACCGGCTCGCCGATGCGCGAGGTACTGGAACACTACCGGCCGGAGGTGGCGGCCTCGACGATCCTGCGCCAGCTCGAACTGGAGCCGGGCGGCTACTTCGTGGTCAGCGCGCACCGCGAGGAGAATGTCGACGACCCGGCCCGGCTGGGGCGACTGCTCGACTGCCTGCGCGCCGTACGGGACACCTGGCGGCTGCCGGTGCTGGTCTCCACGCACCCGCGTACCCGCAAGCGGCTGGAGGCGCTCGCCGCCGACGCGTCCACACTGGAGGGAATCGCCTTCCACGAGCCGTTCGGGCTCTTCGACTACGTACGCCTCCAGTCGCAGGCCCGCTGCACCCTGTCGGACAGCGGGACGATCAGCGAGGAGGCGGCGATCCTCGGCTTCCCGGCGGTGACCCTGCGGGAGTCGATCGAGCGACCCGAGGCGCTGGACGCGGGCGGCATCGTGATGACCGGCCTCGACCCGGGCGGGGTGCTGGAGGCGGTGCGGGTCACCGTCGACCAGGTCGCCGAGGCCGGCGTGCCCTGCCCGGCGGACTACCAGGTCACCGACACGTCCCGCCGGGTCGTCGACTTCATCCTCTCCACCGTCCGCCGGCACCACGACTGGGCGGGCATCCGGCGGTAGCGCGGAGTTGGCTCAGGCCGGCCGGACCGGCAGGGTGAGCGTGAACGTGGTACCGGCCCCCAGTTGGCTGGTCACCCGGATGCTGCCGCCGTGGTCGGTGAGGATCTGCCGGACGATGGAGAGGCCCAGCCCGCTGCCGCCGGTCTGCCGGCCGCGCGCCGAGTCGGCCCGCCAGAACCGGTCGAAGACGTACGGCAGCGCCTCCGGTGCGATCCCCGAACCGGTGTCGACGACCTCGACCACGGCGGAGTCACCCGAGCGGCGCAGCGTGAGCCGCACCTCGCCGCCCTCGGCGGTGGCCCGCAGCGCGTTGGTGAGCAGATTGCCGACCACCTGGCGCAGCCGGTCCGGGTCGGCGTGCACGGCGACCGGTTCGGCGTCCACCACCAGGGTCACCCCGGCCGCGTCGGCACCGCCCCGGTGCGCGGTGCGGCACGTCTCCAGCAGTTCGGCCAGGTCGACGGCGGTCCGGTGGTACGCCAGGCTGCCGGCCTCGGCCAGGGCGAGATCCTGGAGGTCGTCGACGATCCGCTGCTGCAGCACCGCCTCCTCGTGCAGCGAGGCGAAGAGTTCCGGATCGGGTTCGATCACCCCGTCGGAGAGCGCCTCCAGATAGCCGCGCAGGTTGACCAGCGGCGTACGCAACTCGTGCGCCACGTCGGCGACCAGCCGGCGCTGGCGTTCCTCGCCGCGTTGCAGGGAGTCCGCCATCCGGTTGAACGACCGGGCCAGTACGGCGATCTCGTCGTTGCCCCGCACCGGCACCCGGCTGGTCAGGTCGCCCCGGCCGAGCCGCTGGGAGGCCGCGGTCAGGATCGCGATCGGGCGCAGCACCCGGTGGCTGAGCAGGGCGGTCGCGATGATCGCCACCGCAGCCACCCCGGCGGCGGCGGCCAGCAGCGGACCGACCACCAGCGCCCGGTCGTCCTCGTCGCCGACCCCGAGGATGACCTGGGCCGGTTCGGGCGCCACCTCCGCGATCCGGACGCTGAACGCCTCGGCCAGGCAGTAGTCCCTCGGCTCGCTCGGGTCGGTGGTGGTGCAGGCGGCGGAGAGGTCACCCAGGTCGGCCTGGAGCGCCCGTTCGGACCGGCTCGCCTGGTCGAGGCAGCTCCGGCCCACCTCCGGATGGGTCGAGGTGGCGGCCTTCACGTCGTATTCGGGCACCCCGAACCGGCCCGGCGTCAGGACCGGTTCGATCCCGTGCCGGGTCAGGCAGGCGGCGAACCGGACCTCGGTGCGGTAGCGGTACAGCTCGTCGGCGGCGGTCTTCGCCGGATCGGCGTCCACCCCGGAGAGGTTGAGGGTGGGGCGGGGGTTGACGTATCCGTTCACGGTGCCGAGTTCGCGTACCGCCCGCTCCGGGTTGCTCTCGTGGTCGGTGTCCACCAGTACCCAGCCGGAGTCGGTGACCAGGTGGATGCGCTGCCCGGTCTGCTCCCCGAGCCGTACGACGAGATCGCGGACCCCCTCCCAGGTGCCGTGCCGGCGGCCGTAGTCGCGCAGTGCGGTGGTGACCTGGTCCAGCGAGGCGGCGGCGGCGCCGGACTCGTCGATCTGCCGGGACGCCTGCCGGAGTACCAGCCAGAGGGTCGCGGCGGTCGCGCTGACCGCGACGAGCATCACCAGGCCGAGTACCCGTAACCGGAAGCTCACGCCGACGGGTCCGCCCCGGCGGCGGCGTCCTCCGGGCTCCGCTGGGCACCGGGCTGCTCGGCCAGCCGGTAGCCCCGGCCGAAGACGGTCTGCACGTAGCGCGGCTCCGCCGGGTCGACCTCGATCTTGCGGCGCAGGTTCATCACGTGCGCGTCCACGGTCCGTTCCAGCACGTAGTGGTCGAAACCGAAGGCCCGGTCGATGATCTGCGCCCGGGTGAACGCCCGGCCGGGCTCACCGGCCAGCACCTCCAGGATGCCGAACTCCTTGGCGGTGAGCGTGATCAGCCGCCCGCCGATCCGCACCTCGAACCGGCCCGGGTCGACCTCCAGGTCACCGACCCGGAGCACCGCCTGGTTGCCCGCGCTGAGCACCCCGGCGCGGCGCAGCAGGGCCCGGACCCGGGCGGCCAGCTCCCGTGGGCTGTACGGCTTGGTCAGGTAGTCGTCGGCGCCGATGTCCAGCCCGAGCAGCACGTCGTCCTCGGTGGTCCGGGCGGTCAGCAGCAGGATCGGCAGGTTGGACTCGGCCCGCAGGATCCGGCAGACGTCGAGCCCGTCCACCACCGGCATCATCACGTCCAGCACCACCAGGTCGGGGCGGCGGGCCCGGACCTGCTCCAGGGCGGCCCGCCCGTCACCGACGACGAGCACGCTGTGGCCCTCCCGTTCGAGATAGACCCGAACCAGGTTGGCCTGCTTCGGGTCGTCCTCGGCGACCAGTATCCGCGCGCTCATGTGTCCCCATTCTGCCTGCTCCGGGCGGCATCGATTAGAGCGCCGCCGGGGTGAAGAAGTGATGAAGTCGCTATCCGGAAACGGTCAGGGGACGGCCCGAACCCGGTGGGCACACGTTCTTGACAGCTTTCGCACATCCGCGCTCCTACCGTGCGGGCATGTCGAAAGGGATCGCAGTCGTACCCGGCGGGCGCGGCGGGCCGGCCGACCGGGCCCGGCGGTCCGCGCTCCGGCGCCGGATCCGGGAGACCCTGGCCCTGCGCCGGGCCGATGCCGCGGCCGGACTCCGGGCCGGTCCCGGCGGGGCGCCCGTCGGACCGGCCGGCGATGCCGGGCAGGGCACGCCGACCTGACCGCCCGCCCCGGATCGGGCGGGGCACTAGAGTCGTCGCCGACCGACCCACGCGCCGGCCGTGGCCGAGTGGAGGATGACTGTCGTGCTGCACCTGAGGATCATCGTGCCGACCGACCGGTCCGCCGCCGTGCAGGAGCTGCTCTCCGCCGATCCCGCCGTGGCGCACGTCATCGTGCTGCCGGGCGCCGCCCGTACGCCCCCGGGTGACGTGGTGCTCTGCGACGTCGTACGGGAGGGTGCCGACGAGCTGCTGGAGGCGTTGCGGGCCCTCGGCGTGGACCGGTCCGGCGGGGTGGTCGGAACCGGGGTCGACGTCACCCTCTCAGCCGCCGCCGACCGGGCCGCCCGGGCGGCACCCGGGCTGGGCACCGACGCGGTGGTCTGGGACGAGATCGCCCAGAAGACCGGCGAGGAGACCCGGCTCTCGGTGACGTACCTGCTGCTGATCACCCTGGCCACCGTCATCGCCGGCATCGCGGTCCTGCTCGACCAGCCAATTCTGATCATCGGTGCGATGGTGGTCGGCCCGGAGTTCGGGCCGCTCGCGGCGCTCTGCGTGGCGCTGCTGCGCTGGCGGAGGCCGGTCATCCGGCGTTCGCTGCTGGCGCTCGGCGTCGGTTTCCTCACCGCGATGGCGGTGACCGTGCTCAGCACCTGGCTGCTGACCGCCGCCGACCTGATCGACCGGTCGATGCTGCTCGCCGAGCGGCCGATGACCGACTTCATCTGGCGGCCCGACGCGCTCTCCTGGGTGGTCGGCTTCCTGGCCGGGGTGGCCGGGATGCTCTCGGTCACCTCGAACCGGTCCGGCTCGCTGGTCGGGGTGCTGATCTCGGTCACCACCGTCCCGGCCGCGGCGAACGTCGCGGTCGCGCTCGGCTACGGAGTCTTCGACGAGGCGTTCGGGTCGCTCCTCCAGTTGCTGATCAACCTCTGCGCGATCGTCGTGGCCGGCGTCCTCACGCTGCTGGTGCAGCGGCTGTGGTGGGAACGGGTCGCCGCCGCCCGGCCACCCTGGATCCGCTGGGGCCGTCCCGCGCCCGCTCCCCGGGATTCCGACCCGACCGACCCGTCCCGCGCGGTGCCGGACCGTACCGGCGGTGCCTGACCGCCGTCCGTACCCGTAGCGAGGATGCCGGCTCGCCGGGGGCCCGCCGCGACCGGCGGTGGCCGGTCGCGGCGAGCCGGCCGAGCTACCGCCCGGGACCGGCCGACTACCGTCCGGGGCGGTGCCCGTCGAGGCCCTTGTCCAGCCCGGCCCGGCGCAGCGCGTCGGCCAGCGCGCCGCCGCCGAACCCGCCACCCTGGCCACCGCCGGACCGGTTCCCGCCACCACCGCCGGACCGGCCGCCACCGGTACCGCCGCCACCCGGGCCGCCGCGGCCCTGGCGCTGCCGGCCGGCGGGCTCACCGCCCCGGTCCCGCGCGGGGCGGGGCTCGGCCTCGTCCTCCAGCCGCAGGGTGAGCGAGATCCGCTTCCGGGGTACGTCCACGTCCAGCACCTTCACCCGGACCACGTCACCGGACTTGACCACGTCACGCGGGTCCTTGACGAAGGTCTTGGACATCGCCGAGACGTGCACCAGACCGTCCTGGTGCACCCCGACGTCCACGAACGCGCCGAACGCCGCCACGTTGGTGACCACGCCCTCCAGCAGCATCCCGGGGGTCAGGTCGCCGATCTTCTCCACCCCTTCGGCGAAGGTCGCGGTCCGGAACGCCGGCCGGGGGTCCCGCCCCGGCTTCTCCAGCTCCTTCAGGATGTCGGTGACGGTCGGCAACCCGAACGTGTCGTCGACGTACTCGGCCGGCTTGAGCTTGTGCAGCACGGCGGTCTTGCCGATCAGCGCGGAGAGGTCGCCGCCGGTGCTGGCGAGGATCCGCCGGACCACCGGGTACGCCTCCGGGTGCACGCTGGAGGCGTCCAGCGGATCGTCGCCGCCGGGAATGCGCAGGAAGCCGGCGCACTGCTCGAAGGCCTTCGGGCCGAGCCGGGGCACCTGCTTGAGCGCCTGCCGGGTCCGGAACGGGCCGTTGGCGTCCCGGTGCAGCACGATGTTCTCGGCCAGCCCGGCGCCGATCCCGGAGACCCGGGTCAGCAGCGGCGCGGAGGCGGTGTTGACGTCCACGCCGACGCCGTTCACGCAGTCCTCCACCACCGCGTCCAGCGAGCGGGAGAGCTTCACCTCGGAGAGGTCGTGCTGGTACTGCCCGACGCCGATCGAGCGTGGGTCGATCTTGACCAGCTCGGCCAGCGGGTCCTGGAGCCGGCGGGCGATCGAGACCGCGCCGCGCAGCGAGACGTCGAGGCCGGGCAGCTCCTGCGAGGCGTACTCGGAGGCGGAGTAGACCGACGCGCCGGCCTCGGAGACCACCACCTTGGTTAGGTTCAGGTCGGCGTACCGCTTGATCAGGTCGCCGGCCAGCTTGTCGGTCTCCCGGGAGGCGGTGCCGTTGCCGATCGCCACCAGCTCGACCCTGTGCGCCCGGGCCAGTTTGGCCAGCGTCTCGATGGAGGCGTCCCACTGCCGGCGCGGCTCGTGCGGATAGATCGTGTCGGTCGCCACCACCTTGCCGGTCGCGTCGACCACCGCCACCTTCACCCCGGTACGCAGCCCCGGGTCCAGCCCCATCGTCGGGCGGGTACCGGCCGGCGCGGCGAGCAGCAGGTCGCGCAGGTTGGTGGCGAAGACCCGGACCGCCTCGTCCTCGGCCGCCTGCCAGAGCCGCATCCGCAGGTCGGCACCGAGGTGGATGAGGATCCGGGTCCGCCACGCCCAGCGCACCGTGTCGGCGAGCCAGCGGTCCGCCGGCCGGCCCCGGTCGGCGACGCCGAACCTGGCGGCGATCTCCTGCTCGTAGCGGGTCGGCCCGACCGGCGCGTCGTCCGGCGCGGACGCCTCCTCCGGGTCCATGGTCAGGTCGAGCACGCCCTCCTTCTCGCCCCGGAACATCGCCAGGATCCGGTGCGAGGGGAGCCTGGTGTACGGCTCGGCGAAGTCGAAGTAGTCGGCGAACTTGGCGCCGGCCTCCTGCTGGCCGTCGCGTACCCGGGAGACCAGCCGGCCCCGCGACCACATCTTCTCGCGCAGCGAGCCGATCAGGTCGGCGTCCTCGGCGAACCGCTCGACCAGGATCGCCCGGGCCCCGTCCAGCGCCCCGGTCGGGTCGGCCACCCCGGCGTCCGGGTTGACGAAGCCGGTCGCCACCGTGCGCGGATCCTGCGACGGGTCGGCCAGCAGCGTGTCGGCCAGCGGCTCCAGCCCCGCCTCCCGGGCGATCTGCGCCCTGGTCCGCCGCTTCGGCTTGTAGGGCAGGTAGATGTCCTCCAGCCGGGCCTTCGAGTCGGCCGCCATGATCTGCGCTTCCAGCGCCTCGTCCAGCTTGCCCTGGCCACGGATCGACTCCAGCACCGCCGCCCGGCGCTCCTCCAGCTCCCGCAGGTAGCGCAGCCGTTCTTCCAGGGTGCGCAGCTGGGCGTCGTCGAGCGACTCGGTGGCCTCCTTGCGGTAACGGGCGATGAACGGCACGGTCGAGCCGCCGTCGAGCAACTCCACCGCGGCCCGTACCTGCCGCTCGTGTACGCCGAGTTCCTCGGCGATCCGCTGGTGCACAGAGCGCGGCTGCGCAGAGGTTGTCACGTCCTGTTCCGCCTTCTCCACTCGGTTCCGCCCGCACCCGCCGCCGGGGCCGGGCCGGGCAACTGGGTGCCGGGAAGCATTGTGCCGCACCGGCCGGATTCCGGGCTCCTCGCCGGCCGGCGCCACCGGCCGGGTTCCGGACTCCTCGCCGGCCGGCACCGGGCCGCGGTCGCCGGGTCAGGCGGCGGTGCCGAGCCGGCGTCTCGGGTTCACGCCCCGTCGACTCTGGACAACCGAGAGTGATTCGGGTTAGGTCGGCTCGGAGTGCTCCGCGAATCGACGAGGACCGACATGACTCTTCTGGCCGACGACCGGCCCGCCGGCTCCGGTGCGGGCGTCACCGACGGGCATCCGCTGGCCCGGCTCACCGCCGACGAGATCCGGGCCGCCCGGACGCTGCTGGACCGGGCGGGGCTGCTCGGCCCGACCGTCCGGTTCGCCGTGCTGGCCCTGGCGGAGCCGGCCAAGGACGTGGTGCTGGCGTACCGGCCGGGCGATCCGGTGGACCGCCGGGTCCGGGCGGTACTCCTCGACGTCGCCACCGGCGTCGCCCGGACCGTACTGGCGTCGGTGACCACCGGCACCGTCGAGTCGGTACGCGAGCACGACGCGGCCCGGGACGGGCAGCCGCCGATCATGCTGGAGGAGTTCGTCGCCGTCGACGAGATCGTCAAGGCCGACCCGGGCTGGCGGGCGGCGATGGAACGCCGGGGCGTCACCGACCTCGACCTGGTCCGGCCCTGCCCACTCTCGGCCGGCGACTTCGACCTGCCGGGGGAGCGGGGCAAGCGGCTGCTGCGGGTGCTCTCCTTCCTCGCCCACCGCCCCGAGGACCACTGCTGGGCGCACCCGATCGACGGCGTGGTGGCCTACGTCGACCTGACCGAGCGCCGGGTCGTCGAGCTGATCGACCACGAACTGCTGCCGGTACCGGCCGAGGAGGGCAACTTCGACGACCCGGCGTACGTCGGGCCGGCCCGGACCAGCCTGAAGCCGATCGAGATCACCCAGCCGGAGGGCCCGAGCTTCTCGGTCGACGGTGACGCGGTGCGCTGGCAGAACTGGACCTTCCGGGTCGGCTTCGACCCCCGGGAGGGTCTGGTGCTGCACCAGCTCGGCTTCACCGACGCCGGCCGGGAGCGTCCGGTCCTCTACCGCGCCTCGGTCGCCGAGATGGTGGTCCCGTACGCCGACCCGAGCCCGGTGCGGTTCTGGCAGAACTACTTCGACGCCGGGGAATACCTGTTGGGCCAGCAGGTGAACTCGCTGGTGCTGGGCTGCGACTGCCTCGGCGAGATCTACTACTTCGACGCGGTCCTCGCCGACGGGGCCGGCGAGCCGCGCGAGGTGCGCAACGCGATCTGCCTGCACGAGGAGGACCACGGGGTGCTGTGGAAGCACACCGACCTCTTCACCGAGTCCGCGGAGACCCGGCGGCAGCGCCGGCTGGTCATCTCCTCCTTCGTCACCGTCGGCAACTACGACTACGGCTTCTACTGGTACCTCTACCTCGACGGCACCATCCAACTGGAGGTGAAGGCGACCGGGGTGCTCTTCACCTCGGCCTACACCGAGGGGAGCGGGTACGCGACCGAGGTGGCGCCGGGGCTCGGCGCGCCGTACCACCAGCACCTGTTCAGCGCCCGGCTCGACGTGACGGTCGACGGGACCCGCAACGCCGTCGACGAACTCGACGTACGGGCGCTGCCGGTCGGCCCGGACAACCCGTACGGCAACGCCTTCACCCGGGTGGCGACCCGGCTCTCGACGGAGTCCGAGGGCGCCCGGCACGCCGACGCCTCGGTCGGCCGGAGCTGGCGGATCTCCAACCCGGAGCGGCTGGGCCGACTCGGCCGGCCGGTCGGCTACCAGCTCCGCCCCGAGGGCCAGTCGGTGCTGCTGGCCGCTCCCGACTCCTCGGTTGCCCGGCGGGCCGCCTTCGCCACCCGCTCGCTCTGGGTCACCCGGTACGACCCGGAGCAGCGTTACCCCGCCGGTGACCTGGTCAACCAGCACCCCGGCCGGGCCGGACTGCCGGAGTACGTCGCGGCCGACCGGCCGATCGACGGCGAGGACATCGTGCTCTGGCACACCTTCGGCACCACGCACTTCCCCCGCCCGGAGGAGTGGCCGGTGATGCCGGTGGACCGGTGCGGCTTCACGCTGCGGCCGGACGGGTTCTTCGACCGCAATCCCACCCTGGACGTGCCGGCCAGCACCGCGACGCACTGCCATGCGGCCGGCGACGAGTCGGCCGGCAACTGCCCCGGCGGCTGAGGTTCGGCCGGCCGGGGCGAGTCGGCGCAACCGTGGCCGGGGCGGTCAGCGGCGCAGCGTGAGCGTGGTGGCGGCAACCGCCGCGTCGACCGCGTCGAGCAGGTCGCCGAGTTCCGTCGGGAGCAGCCGCCGGCCGGCGGCGATCCGCTCGGTGACGATCGTCCGGTTGGTCGGGATCAGCGCCCGGACCAGTCCACCGGCCCGGACCAGTCCGGCCAGCGTCGCGGTGCGGGCGTCCAGCGGCTGGTCGGAGCGCTCCAGGACGGCGTTGAGCCGGACCCGGGGCCGGGCCACCCGGTTCGGGTCGAGCCCGGGAAAGCGGACCGTGATGCGGAGGTTCAGCCCCCGGGTGGTCATCCGGCGGACCGCACCCGCGCTGACCAGCCGGTCGCCGACGTGGTCCCGGACGCGGGGGGCGAGGAACTCCAGCCACGATCGCGCCGGATGGCCGTCACCACGACGTACGATCTCGGCCAGCACGCGGTCGGTGACCGGCTCCCGCCAGGCCCGGTCGTCGGCGACGTAGACGCCGGACCGGATGAGGGTGATCCGCCCGTCGAAGAGCAGTTCGGCGAGGAGCGCGCCGGAGAGCGCGGCGTCCACCAGGTTCGCGGCGGCATGCGGCTTCCCGCTGTAGTCATCGTGTGCGATGAGGAACAGCTCGTCGGCCAGCCGCTCGGTGGGTGGGCCCGGGTAATTGGTCATCGTCATCCTCGGCCGGCCGGCTGGCGTGCCGGGGCGGTCACTCCGCAATGTCGATGCAGGACGGTACGGCATGCCCACTGTCCGTTCAACCCGCCCTGGCCCTGCGTGTTTGGATACTGTGATGTGTCGATCTCTTGTCGCGGGGCGTGATCGCCCATAACCTCTCCGGTGTCATTCGAGAGCCCCTTTCTCGTCACCCCACACCGGGAGACCGACATATGTCATCGAGTTCCGCCCCGGAGACCGGCCTGCGCCGGGGACGTCTGGGCACCGTGCATCTCGTCTTCTTCACCGTCGCGGCGTCGGCGCCGCTGACCGTGCTCGGCGGTGGCGTCACGACGATGTACGCCGTCAGCGGCAACGTCGGCGCGGCCCTGTCCTATGTGCTGCTCGCCGCCGTCCTCGGGGTGTTCGCCGTCGGCTACGCCGCGATGAGCCGGTTCGTCAGCAACGCCGGGGCGTTCTACTCGTACATCGCCAACGGGTTGGGCCGGGCGGGCGGGGTCTCCGGCTCCTTCATCGCCCTGGCCTCCTACAACGCGATCCAGATAGGACTCTACGGACTCTTCGGCGCCATCCTCGGCGACTTCATGGCGACCAAGTTCGGCGTCGAGCGGCAGTGGTGGGTCTGGGCACTGGTCGGGCTGGTGGTGGTCGCGGTCCTCGGCGTGCTCCAGGTCGACCTGAACGCGACCGTCCTCGCGGTGCTGCTCCTGCTGGAATGTCTCGCGGTCGTCATCTTCGACGTGGTCTCGTTCGGCAACCCGGCCGGCGGCAGCATCAGCCTCGCCGGGCTCGACCCCGGCAACCTCTTCGCGGCGGGGCTCGGTGCGGTCTTCGCACTGGGGATCGCCTGCTTCACCGGCTTCGAGTCCGGGGCGATCTACAGCGAGGAGGTCCGGGACCCCCGCCGTACCGTGGCCCGGGCCACCTACGTCGCGGTCGCCTTCACCGGCGCCTTCTACGCGCTGTCGGCCTGGGCGCTGACCGTCGTCACCGGTCCGGAGAACGCCCAGGCCGCCTCGGTCGAGGCCGGCCCGGGGGTGGTCTTCGGGACCCTGGCCGAGCATGCCGGCAGCACGGTGGCGGACGTGGCCAACCTGCTCTTCATCACTTCGGTGCTGGCCGCCCTGCTGTCGTTCCACAACGGTGTGGCCCGCTACCTCTTCGCGCTCGGCCGGGAGCGGGTGCTGCCCTCCTTCCTCAGCCAGACCGGGGTCCGCACCGGGGCCCCGGTCGCCGGCTCGCTGACCCAGACCCTGCTGGCCCTCGGCGTGGTGCTGGCCTTCGTGCTGGCCGACCGGGATCCGGTGCTCGACCTGTTCACCTGGCTCAGCGGTGTCTCGGCGGTCGGGGTGGTGCTGCTGATGACCCTCACCTCCGCCTCGGTGGTGGGCTTCTTCAGCCGCCGCCCGCAGGCCGGGGTCAACGCCTGGCAGCGGCTGGTCGCCCCGGCGTCGGCCACCGTGCTGCTCCTCGCCGTCCTGGCGGTGCTGCTGGTGAACTTCGACGCGCTGCTCGCCCCGGGCAACCCGGCCTACCTGGCCTGGCTGCTGCCCGGGGTTGTCCTGGTCGCCGCGCTGGTCGGGCTCGGCTGGGGGCTGCTGCTGCGGAGCATCCGGCCGGATGTCTACCAGGCCGTCGGCCGGGGTGTCGCCGATCCGTCGCCGGCCGAGGAGCCGGATCTCGCCCTGACCCGCTGACCGCCACCTCCGGCCGCCGGTCGACCCGGGGGGCGGAGCCGCGCGGGGGCAGCGGGGGTGCCGTCCCGTCGGGCGCCTCAGCCGAGCTGCCGCCACCAACCGTCCACCGGGGGCGGGTGGTCGACGACCACCCGCTCACCGGGGCGCGGCACCGCCAGGCGTACGCCCCGGGCCTCGGCCTCCCGGCAGAGCCGGTCCACCGGTTCGGCCCAGCCGTGCGGGGCGAGGTTGAAGGTGCCCCAGTGCACCGGAACGAGAAGTCCGCCGCGCAGGTCCAGGTGTGCGGTGACCGCCTCCTCCGGGTACATGTGGATGTACGGCCAGGCGGTGGCGTACGCGCCGATCTGGATGAGCGTGACGTCGAACGGGCCGTACCCGGCACCGATCTGGGCGTAGCCCTCGAAGTAGCCGGAGTCGCCGGAGCAGAAGACCCGACGGGTCCGGCCGGCCACCACCCAGGAGCCCCAGAGGGTACGGTCCCGGGCGAACGCGCGTCCGGAGAAGTGCCGGGCCGGGGTGGCGGTGACGTCGAGCCCGGCGACCGAGGCGCGCTCGCCCCAGTCCAGCTCCACGATCCGCTCCGCCGGTACACCCCAGCGCTCCAGATGGGCGCCGACCCCGAGCGGCACCAGGAACGGCGCGGACTGGGCGTCCCGCAGGGCACGTACGGTCGGCATGTCCAGGTGGTCGTAGTGGTCGTGCGAGATGAGCACCGCATCCAGCCGGGGCAGCCGGTCCAGCGGCACCGGGACGGGATGCAGCCGGCGCGGGCCGATCCGGGCCGAGGGCGAGCAGCGGTCGCTCCAGACCGGGTCGAGCAGCACCCGCCGTCCCTCGATCTCGATCAGCGCCGACGCGTGGCCGTACCACAACACGCTCAGCTCACCGGGCGGGGCGGTGGCCGGCGCGACGGTCTCCGGCACCAGCACCGGCACGCTGCCGGCGGGCTGTCGGGGCTGGTCGCCGAAGAGCATCTCCCGGAGGATTGCCGCTCCGGTGCCGGGCAGCGCGATCCGGGTACTGACCGGGTTGCGGAAGGCGCCGGCCCGGAACTGCGGGGAGCGGCGTACCCGGTCGGCCCGGGCGCCGTCGGGGAGCCGGCCGAGCGCGGCTGGCACGTCCCGGACCGCCCAGGCGGCCGCGCCGAGCGCGGCCAGCGCGACCGACCACCGCAGGCGCCGCCGCCGACGGCGCCGCGCCGCGACGTCGTCCCGTCCTGCCTCTCCGCGCATCTGTTCCGGGCCCCCTCGTCCCCACGAGCGAGGGTACGCCGGCCGGCGGGCGCCCGGCGCGGACCCGGGTAGTCCGCCCGCTCTGCCGCCCGTGGCGGCGCCGGGCTCCGTGACCCGGCCGTTAGGGTTGCCGTCCATGACCGAGGCACCGTTCCTGCACGCCACCCGCGAGTCCTACGACGCGCTCTCCGTCGACCACCTCGACCTCGTCGCCACCGAGCTGCCCCGGATGCCGGTGGACCGGGCACTGCTGGCCCTCTTCGCCGAGTGGGTCACGGCGACCGGCAACACCGTGGTCGCCGACGTCGGCTGTGGCCCCGGTCGGCTCACCAAGGCCCTGCACGAACTCGGTCTGGAGGCGTCCGGCGTCGACCTGTCGCCGAGGATGATCGCCCTGGCCAGGCGGGCCTACCCCGGCCTGCGGTTCGAGGTGGGGTCGATGCTGGCGCTGGACCTCCCGGACGCGTCCCTGGGTGGCCTGCTCGCCAACTACTCGATCATCCACGTGCCCTGGGAGCGCCGCCCCGAGGTGTTCGCGGAGTTCCACCGGGTGCTGGCCCCGGGCGGGCAGTTGATGCTCGCCTTCCAGGTCGGCGAAGACCGCAAGCGCTACGAGCGGGTGGACGACCTGACGATCTCGCTCGACTTCTACCGTCAGCAACCGGAGGAGGTCGCCGGACTGCTGGTCGAGGCCGGGTTCGAGGTCCGGCTGAAGGCCGTCCGGGCGCCGGACTCCGAGCGGGAGCTGACCCACCAGGGCTACCTGCTGGCCCGCCGACCCGTCGACGCCGGATAGCGGCCGCCGGCCGCCCCCCCGACCCGGCTGGGTCGGGGGGCCACCTTCCCGGAGCCCGGACGTGGGCCGGAATCCGGCGTCGGTCCGGGTGCCGGGGCGTCAGCCGCCGTTGGTCGGCTGGTACATCCTGGGACGGCGGGCCGGCACCGAGAGGTTGCTCAGCCCGTCGACCGCGGCGAGGAAGGCCGGACCCATCGCCGCCCGGGCCTGCACCGCAGGGTGGGTCGAACCGAAGTTGTCCGGGTCGGCCTGGCCGTCGGCGAAGAGTACGTACGTCAGCACCGGCGTACCGGCCGGGTCGAAGATCAGTCCGGCCTCGTGCCGGGCGTTGCCGAACCAGCCCGCCTTGGTGGCGATCCGGGCCCGGTCGGCCGAGGACATGTTCCGGCGGATGCCGTCGGTGAACGCGATCGGCGCGCGGAGCTGGTTGAGCAGGAAGGTGGTCGAGGTGGCCGAGAGCAGCGTGCCCCGGACCAGCGCCTGGAGCAGGTCGTGGGTCTCCCGGGCGGTGCTGGTGCCGAGGAAGAACCGGTTCGGGTTGGCCACCGGCTCGACCTGGGTCTTCGGGAACCCCTTGGCGACGAGGATCTGGTTGAGTTCGGCGGCCGGGCAGACCAGGCCGCAGAGCCGGACGGCGGTGTCGTCGGAGACGGTCAGCAGCGCGGCGAGCACGTGCCCGAGGGTCACCGAGCTGGGATAGGCGCCGTCCAGGCTGAAGATGCCGTCGCCGCCGGGCACCACGATCGCCGAGGTGACCTCGACCCGCTGGTCCAGGGTGAGCAGCCCTCGGTCGACCTTGTCCAGTACCGCCGTCGCCACCGCGATCTTGTTGACGCTGTACGCCTCGACGACGGTGTCCGGGTTCTCCCGTACCGCCGGCAGTGGCGCCGGGCCGGCCCCGCTGGCGACGCTGAGGTAGGCGTACCAGTTGCCGCCGGCCTTCGTCTTCTCCCGCCGGTAGATCGCGGCGACCTGGTCCGCGCGGGCCCGGTCGGGGCTGTCGAGTTTCCGCCCGCCACTGTTCGGTGCGGCCATCGCCGGAGTGGCGGTACCGAGCACGACGCCGGCGGTGGCGGCGCTGCCGATGCCCAGTGCGGTCCTGCGATTCACCCTGCTCACCACGTGCTCCCATCGGAGGAGTCGATGTCGCCGGCCGGCGGCTGCCCGGTGCGGACGCAACCCCTGGGGGCGCTGCCGGATCTGCGGCTTGCTGACCGGTAACAATAGGCGACTCCGACCCGGATCGCTGCGGCGTCCGGCCCGCACCCGCGCCGGTGTACGGCGTCGTGTGCGGGTCGTGCCGGGCCCTGGGCGGGTGGGGTGCCGGGTGGGTCAGGTGCCGGGCGCTCCGTCCCGCTCCCGGGTGGCCTTGAGATAGTCGCGGTTGAGCCGGCCGATGCTGGTCAGCGGAATCCCCTTCGGACAGACGGCCGTGCACTCGCCGATGTTGGTGCAGCCGCCGAAGCCGGCCTCGTCGTGTGCGTCGACCATCCCGACGACCCGGGTGGAGCGCTCCGGCTGGCCCTGCGGCAGCAGGCTCAGGTGGCTCACCTTGGCGGCGGTGAAGAGCATCGCCGAGCCGTTCGGGCAGGCCGCGACGCAGGCGCCGCAGGCGATGCAGGCGGCCGACTCGAAGGCGGCGTCGGCGTCGGACTTGCGGACGAGTTGGGCGTGCGCCTCCGGGGCGGAACCGGTCGGCGCGGTGATGTAGCCACCGGCCGCGATGATCCGGTCGAACGCGCTCCGGTCCACCACCAGGTCCTTGATCACCGGGAACGCCTTGGCCCGCCACGGCTCGATGTCGATGGTCTGGCCGTCCCGGAAGTGTCGCATGTGGAGCTGGCAGGCGGTCGTCGCCCGCTCCGGCCCGTGCGCCACCCCGTTGATCACCATGCCGCAGGCGCCGCAGATGCCTTCCCGGCAGTCGTGGTCGAAGGCGACCGGTTCCTCGCCGTCGAGGGTCAGCCGGTCGTTGAGGACGTCCAGCATCTCCAGGAACGACATGTCGGGGGAGACGTCCGGGACCTGGTAGCTCACCATCCGGCCGGGATCGTCCGGTCCGCTCTGGCGCCAGATCCGCAGGGTCAGGTTCACTTGTAACTCCGCTGGGTGGGGTGGACGTACTCGAACTTCAGGTCTTCCTTGTGCAGTACCGGCGGGCGGTCGGCACCGGTGAACTCCCAGGCCGCCACGTAGCTGAAGTGGTCGTCGTCGCGCTGCGCCTCGCCCTCCGGGGTCTGGCTCTCGCTGCGGAAGTGCCCGCCCGCCGACTCGGTGCGGTGCAGCGCGTCGATGCACATCAACTCGGCCAGTTCGAAGAAGTCGGCGACCCGGCCGGCCTTCTCCAGCGCCTGGTTGAGCCCCTCGCCGTCGCCGGGGACCCTCACCCGCTGCCAGAACTGCTCCCGCAGGCTGCGGATCTCGGCGAGCGCCTTGCGCAGCCCGGCGTCGCTGCGCTCCATGCCGCAGTGGTCCCACATGATCTGGCCCAGCTCGCGGTGGAACGAGTCGACGGTCCGGTCGCCCTGGCAGGCGAGCAGCCGGCCCAGCCGGTCGGTGACGTCGTCGCGGGCCGCCACCACCTCGGGATGGTCCTCGGCCAGCGGCTCGAACGGCCCGGCGGCGAGATAGTCGGCGATGGTGCTGGGCAGTACGAAGTAGCCGTCGGCCAGGCCCTGCATCAGCGCCGAGGCGCCGAGCCGGTTGGCGCCGTGGTCGGAGAAGTTCGCCTCGCCGATCACGAAGAGGCCGGGGATGGTCGACTGGAGATCGTAGTCGACCCAGAGCCCACCCATGGTGTAGTGCACCGCCGGATAGATCCGCATCGGCACCTCGTACGGGTCCTCGCCGGTGATCCGCTGGTACATCTCGAAGAGGTTGCCGTACCGGTCGGCGATGGCGGAGCGGCCGAGCCGGTCGATCGCGTCGGCGAAGTCGAGATAGACGCCGAGCCCGGTCTGCCCGACGCCCCGGCCGGAGTCGCAGACGTTCTTGGCCGCCCGGGAGGCGATGTCCCGGGGGACGAGGTTGCCGAAGGACGGGTACATCCGCTCCAGGAAGTAGTCCCGCTCGTCCTCCGGGATCTGCCGGGGTGGCCGGTCGTCGCCGGCCGCCTTCGGCACCCAGACCCGGCCGTCGTTGCGCAGCGACTCGCTCATCAGGGTCAACTTCGACTGGTGGTCGCCGGAGACCGGGATGCAGGTGGGGTGGATCTGCGTGTAGCAGGGGTTGGCGAAGAGCGCGCCCTTGCGGTGCGCCCGCCAGGTGGCGGTGACGTTGCAGCCCTTGGCGTTGGTGGAGAGGTAGAAGACGTTGCCGTAGCCGCCGGAGGCCAGCACCACGGCGTCGGCGAAGTCGCACGTGATCTCGCCGGTGACCAGGTCGCGGACCACGATGCCCCGGGCCCGGCCGTCGACCACGATCAGTTCCAGCATCTCGTGCCGGCTGTGCATCTCGACCCGGCCGAGCCCGATCTGCCGCTCCAGCGCCTGGTACGCCCCGAGCAGCAACTGCTGGCCCGTCTGGCCCCGGGCGTAGAAGGTGCGCTGCACCTGTGCGCCGCCGAAGGAGCGGGTGTCGAGCAGGCCGCCGTACTCCCGGGCGAACGGGACGCCCTGGGCCACCGCCTGGTCGATGATCTCCACCGAGACCTCGGCCAGCCGGCGTACGTTCGACTCCCGGGACCGGAAGTCGCCGCCCTTGACGGTGTCGTAGAAGAGGCGCTGGATCGAGTCGCCGTCGTTGCGGTAGTTCTTGGCGGCGTTGATGCCGCCCTGGGCGGCGATCGAGTGCGCCCGGCGCGGGCTGTCCTGGTAGCAGTACGACCTGACCTGGTAGCCCTGCTCGCCCAGCGTCGCCGCGGCCGAGCCGCCGGCCAGCCCGGTGCCGACCACGATCACGGTCAGCTTGCGCCGGTTGGCCGGGTTGACCAGCTTGGCGTCGAAGCGGCGGCGCTGCCAGCGGGTCTCGATCGGCCCGTCCGGGGCCTTGGTGTCGGCGATCGGCTCGCCGAGGGTGAAGAGGTCCAGCCCGTTGGTGGAGTCCATTGTCAGCGCACCAATCCCGCGATGACCGCGAAGGGGACGACCAGGTAACCGGCGCAGAGCGCGACGGCGAAACCGAGCGAGATCGCCCGGGCCCGGGCCTCGCCCCGGGGAGTCTGCTGACCGAGGCTGCGGAACGCGCTGAACATCCCGTGCCGCAGGTGGAAGCCGAGGGCGACGATCGCGACGGTGTAGAGCAGGGTCACGTACCAGCGTTCCGGCGCGAAGTCGGCGGCCACGTTCGCGTACGGCCGGCGCGGGTCACCGACCGGGTTCAGGTCGCCGGTGGTCAGGTCCAGCAGGTGGTAGACGACGAAGAGCGCGATGATCACCCCGCCCCAGCGCATGGTCCGGGCCGCGTAGCTGCCGTGCACCTTGGGGCGGTGCGCGTACCGGACGGGTCGGGCCGCCCGGGCCCGCCGGGCCAGTACGGTGGCCGACCAGATGTGCGCGACCAGGGCGATGCCGAGCACGGCGCGCTGGATCCACAGGTACCAGGTGTCCGGCAGCACGGGGGCGCCGATGGTACGCAGCCAGTGCGCGTAGTGGTCGAACGACTCGGGGCCGAAGAAGATCTTGAGATTGCCGAGCATGTGCGCGATGAGGAAGAGCACCAGCAGGATGCCCGTCACCGCCATCACGGCCTTGAGGCCGATGCTGGACCGGATCGGCGACCGCGTCGATACAGCTGTCACCTGACAAACGCTAGGAGACCTCCGACTAGTCGTCCAATGCATCGAAGCCTTAGCGACGATAGCTGTAGGCTATCGGAGTGCAGCTCCACCAGTTGAGATACTTCGTCGCGGTCGCCGAAACCCGGCATTTCACTCATGCCGCCGACAACGTGGGCATTACCCAGCCGTCACTGAGTAAGCAGATTCACGCCCTGGAGACGGACCTCGGCGCCCCGCTCTTCGAACGGGTACGCGGCAACATCGGCCTGACGGCCGCCGGCGAGGTGCTGCTGCCGCTCGCCGAGCGCATCCTGGCCGACGTCGACACCGCCCGCCGGGAGGTACAGGAGATCGTCGGCGTCCGGCGCGGCCGGGTACGCCTCGGCGCCACCCCCAGCCTGGCCACCTCGCTCGCCCCCACCGTGCTGCGCCGGTTCCGGGACGCCCACCCCGGCGTCGACCTGCGGGTGGAGGAGAGCGGATCGCAGGACCTCGTCCGCGACCTGCTCCGGGGCGAACTGGACCTGGCGCTGATCATCCTGCCCGCGACCGGCGCCGACCCGGCGCTGATCGCCGAGCCGATCCTGCGGGACAACCTGGTGGTCGCCTCGCTCAACCCGCTGCCGATGACCGACTCGGCCGGCACCATGCACCTCACCGACCTGCGCCACCAGCCACTGGTGATGTTCCGGCAGGGCTACGACCTGCGGGACGCCACCCTGCGGGCCTGCCGGGAGGCGGGCTTCGAGCCGACGCTAGCGGTGGACGGCGGCGAGATGGACGCGGTGCTGAGCTTCGTGGAGGCGGGACTCGGCGTGGCTCTGGTGCCGGGCATCGTGGTCGCCCGCCGCCCGAGGCTCTGGGTCACCCCGCTGGCCCCGCCGGGAGTGCACCGGACGATCGCACTGGCCCGGCGCCGCGAGCCGGAACCCACACATGCGGCGCGGGCGTTCCGGCGGATCCTGCTGGAATACATCGGTACGGCGGCCGAGAACTCGACCCTGCCGGCGGGCGTCACGCCGTACTGACGCGGCCCGGCATCCCGGTTGGCTATTCCGGCTTGGCGTCAGGGGTGAGCAGCAGCCGCGCGTAGTTGGCCATCGAGCGCTGGTAGCGGGGCAGGTGCGGAGCGAGCGCGGCGACCGCGACCGACACCGCCTCCCGTTCCCGGCCGCTGTCGGCCAGGCAGAGCGCCAACGTGGCGCTGATCGCGTCGGCGAGGCCCCGCGTCGGCTCGTCCAGCGTCGCCGGGTCGATGTCGCGCTCGGCCCTCAGTAGGGTGACCGCGAGTTCGGCCTCGCCGATGTTCCGCAGCGAGCTGGACATCTGGATCACGGCCCGGCGCCGCCGGTAGCCGGCGAGCCCGTGGTCGAGCGCCGACCGGTAGAGCGGAACGGCCCGGTCGGAACGGCCGGTGGAGTCCCAGGCACAGGCCCGCTCGAAGGCGGCGACCGGGTCGTCGTCGGGCAGCTCCGCCGCCAAACTCTCGATCAGGGCCCGGAACTCGTCCTCCCGGTCCTCATACTCGTCGATCGATGCCCACGCCTGCGCGACCCGCCGCTCCCAGTCCTGCATCCGTGCAGACTCGCAGAACCGCCGGCTCAGTCGAGACCGGCGCTGACCGTGGTGACCCGAGCCACATCTGCGGGCTCGCCACCCAACGCGCGTCGAGACTCGTCGCGGCTCGGTTTACCAGCGCCAGCGCCAGAAGCGGCGCTCGTAGCGCACCACCAACGTCCCGGCGGCGGTACTGCCGGTGACGACGAGGTGCGGGGCGGTCGAGCCCGGTTCGGGAGTGGACGGCACCTTCGCCGTCGCCGTGCCGGCGCTCGTGTTGACCCCGTCGATGTTGGCGGTCGCGCCCGCCGGCAGCACGATGGTCGTGGAGCCGGCCTGGGTGGCGAGGTCGATCTCGACCACCCGGTGACTGATCACGGCGTGCCGCAGGTCGAGCTTGACGCTGCCGGCCTTGCTGCGCACCACGAGTTTCCGGGGTACGGCCCACCGACCGGAGCGCTTGATCTCCCCGGCGAAGCTGTTCAGTTCGACGACCTCGTCGGGGGTGACGCTCGGGGCCATGGCCGGCAGGTCGGCGACGTAGGGCGCCACCTCGCTGTCGGTCCGGGCGCGCAACACGCCGTCGACGCGCTCCTCGAACTCGGGCAGGGTCAGTCGACCCTCCGCGACCGCAGCGCTCAACCGGGAGACGACGGCCTCCCGCTCGGCGTCGGACAGGCGCACCTCCCGCCTCGGCGGGACCAGGTCACCACTCACCCGACCAACACTACGGTTCGGTCGACGGGTACAGAAGCCCGGCCGGCTCAGTCGGGCGGCCCAGGAGTTCCCGACGTCCGCGTCTCGCCGGTCGGTCGCTCGCTTGCCGGTCGGTCGCCGGTCGTTCGTTCGGTGTGCGTGTCGTCGGTCGGGTCGAGCAGTTCGGTCAGGGTCAGCAGGGCCTCGACCGTCATGTTCCGCCGCCACGCCGTTTCGGTCAGCAGCCTCATCGCCGCGTAGAAGGGCTTCCGGTGGGTCAGTTCCTCCAGGCTCATCGGCCGTTCCTCTCTGGCGGGAGCCGGGTTACCGCGATCAGGGCCGGGCGTGGTGCTGGCCGGCGAGTTCGGAGGTGGTCGTGCCGCAGCGTGGACACCAGCGGGACTTGATTCTGAAGGCGAAGAGCCCGGCGAGGAAGCCGAGCAAGGTGCAGCCGACGACCGTGCAGAACAGGCGCAGCAGCATGGCGACCTCCTGATCGGAGGGATGCCGGGCAGCTGGTTGCCGCCAGAGGATCTGCCCGGCATCCCGGTTGCGGGACGCCCATCCGAGGGTGGGGCGGCCACGGCGTGCCCCAGCGGGGAGGGTGCGCGGTGCGCCGTGGCCGGTACGGGTCAGCCAACGCGTGACCAGAGCCGTACCGTGGGTCATGTTGCTGGAGCGTCATGCACGAACGCAAGGCTTGCGAAGTGCCCGCACTGTTCACATCGCGCGGCTTTTCCATTGCCTTGCAAACGCAAGCCACCGGAGACTGGAGAGGAGCGAAGGAGCATGAACGTGGCGGCACGAAAGCAACCGCCGACCGTCAGACTGCGCCGACTGGCGGCGGAACTCCGCGCACTGCGGCACGACGCCGGACTTACCCGGGAAGACGTCGCGGAACGGACCCACATGAATCCCGCCACGCTCTGGCGGCTCGAAACGGCACGGGCCCGCCCCCAACGGCGCACCCTGCTCGGTCTGCTCGACGTCTACGGCGTCGCTGATCTCGAACGCCGGCTCGAACTGGTGGACCTGGCCAAGGACGCGGGGCAACTGGGCTGGTTGCAGGCGTACGAGGATCAGTTGCCCGACGAGTACAGCACCTACATCTCGTTCGAGTCCGAGGCCCAGTCGGTCCGCAACTACGAGTCGCTCTTCGTTCCGGGCCTGCTCCAGACCGAGGCGTACGCCCGAGCCGTTACGGCCGGACTGTTGCCGGACGGAACGGCGGACGAGGTCGAACGGCGAGTCGAGGCGAGACTCAAGCGCCAGGAGTCGATCAGCAAGGCAGAGCCGCTCAAGGTGTGGGCGATCCTCGACGAGGGTGTGTTGCACCGAAAGGTAGGCGGCATGGAAGTGATGCGCGACCAACTGCAACACCTCGCGAAGCTCACCAAGCTGCCCAACATCACGGTCCAGGTGCTGCCGTACGAGGTCGGCGCGCACCCGGGCATGTACGGCGCATTCGCGATCATGGGCTTTCCGGATCCGGCCGATTCGGACCTCGTCTACATCGAGAACCGAGTCAACGCCCTGTTCCTTGAGCGCGACAGCGACATCGCCAGCTACACCGATCTCTTCGAGCATCTACGCGCGGCAGCGCTCAATCCGGCGGCTTCGGTCCGCTTGATCGCCCGTGCCGCTGAGCAGGATTGACGGAAGGAGGTGAGGAAGATGTATGAATTTGCTCCGCCCGATCCCACATGGCGTACGAGCAGTCGATCGGGTGCCAATGGCAACTGTGTCGAGGTTGCCGACAACCTCGGAGCCGTCGTTCTGGTGCGGGACAGCAAGGACCGGCCCGGCCCGGTGCTGACGTTCGGCCCGACCGCTTGGGCGGCCTTCACGATGTCGCTGAAGGACGGGACGCCTTCGGCGTAACCGTTCCGGGTGCGGTTCGGCGGCCCCTCCGCAACCACGGGCGGGGCCGCCGTCCGCGCCGTCGCGGGTAGCCACTTTTTTGTGCGTACTTGTCGGGCCACAGCCGTCGTACGAGTCTGGTTGCGGCGGTCGGACGGACCGCCGAAACCGGCTCGACGGGAGGTCGATGGTGCGTCAGGAGGCCGACGACTGGGCGGCGTTGAGTCTGTCCAGGCGGCGGTGTCCCCAGTCGGAGAGCGGCCCCACCGCCTCGGCGAGGTCGCGGCCGAACGGGGTCAGCGAATAGACCGTCTTCAGCGGCAGTACGTCGTGCACCTCCCGGTGCACCAGCCCGTCGCTCTCCATCTCGCGTAACGCCTGGGTCAGCACCTTCTCGGTGAGGCCGGGCAGCCGCCGCCGTAGCTCGGCGGGGCGGTGCGGGCCGGATTCCAACAGCCAGAGCAGCGAAGTCTTCCACTTGCCGTCGATCACGGCGATCGCGGCGGTGACCCCGCAGACGTTCAGGTCACGGGCACGGCTGCGCGTCATCTACGTCCTCTTTACCCCAGTTCACACTAGTTCAGGAGTACTCGACCATGTCCTCGCATCCCGAACAGCCCGCTGTCACGGTACTCGGTCTCGGACCGATGGGTCGGGCCCTGGCCGGCGCCTTCCTGGACGCCGGCCTGCCCACCACGGTCTGGAACCGGACCCCGGGCCGGGAGACCGCCCTGGTCGAGCGGGGCGCGGTCGGTGCCGGCTCGGTCGCGGAGGCGGTCGCCGCGAGTGACCTGACCGTGGTCTGTGTGGTCAACAACGACGCGGTGGACGCCGTCGTCCGGACCGACGCCGCCGCCGAGGCGCTCAGGGGGCGTACGGTGGCGAACCTCAGCGCCGACACGCCGCAGCGGGCCCGGGACATCGCCGCGTGGGCGGCCGAGCACGGCATCGGCTACCTGGACGGCGCGATCATGACGCCGACCACGACCATCGGTACGCCGGACGGGGTCTTCATCCACAGTGGTCCGAGCGATCTCTACCGGCGGCACCGGCCCGTGCTGGAGAGGCTGGGCGGCACGCACACCCACGTCGGCGAGGAGATCGGCCGGGCGGCGGCGTACGACATCGCCCTGCTCGACATCTTCTGGACCTCGATGGCGGGCTGGGCGCACGCGGTGGCGGTGGCCCGGGCGGAGGGGATCAGTGCGCGGGAACTCGCCCCCTTCGCCCAGGGCATCGGCGCGATACTGCCGCCGATCTTCGAGCAGACGGCGGCGGAGGTCGAGGACGGCAGCTACTCCGGCGCGGACAACCCGATCACCTCGGCCGCCTCGACCATGACGCACGTCGTGCACACCGCCGAGGCGCACGGGATCGACGCAAGCGTGATGCGGGCGGTCGAGGGGCTGACCCGCCGGGTGATCGGGCTCGGCCACGGCACGGACGGCTTCCTCCGGGTCGCCGAACTCCTCGGTCGCCGCTGAGGCGTATGTCGAAGTCGGTGCCGGGGTCCGAACTGGTGTGCGGGTCTGCCGGGTGGGAGGTCGTGCTGCGGCGAGGTCTCCGGTGGAGGTTCAACGAGCAGAACCAAGACCGGAACTCTCGTGGACACCTGGTGGCGACGGGGCCGCTCGGCCTGGCAGACCTGCTTTGCTTCGAGGCACGCCCTTAGCCGTCGGTCTGGACCCGGGTGTTCTGGAAGGCCGCGATCAGCCAGCCGCCGGGGCCTTTGCTGGCCACGAAGGTCTGGATCGAATCCTCGCCCATTGGAACGATCTTGCCCCTGGTGTGGAAAATCGCGACGTCGGCGGAGAGGAAGCGCAGGTCGACGATCCGCGCTTCCACCTTGCTGTTCCTCAGCACGCCGTCGAACGCGGGCTGAAGCAGGTCGACGATCGCCTGCCGGCCGGCGGCATGGATGCCGCGAAAGTCGATCAGATCGGCGTCGGCGGTGTGGTACGAGGCGTACGCGGTGGCGTCGCCCCGCGCCCACGCTTCATTGATCTTGTCGAGCAGTCCTCGCACCTCGGTCTCGTCGGCTCCGGTCGCCGCTCCCGTACCGGCACTCGCTGACGGTGGCACCGACTTGTCGCGGTCTCGGTCGTTGTCCGCGCCACACGCCGCCAACGCGGCCACGGCGACGACCGACGCGACGACGAACTGACCGAACCGGAAGCCTCGCACGTGCATGACTGTCCACCCTCCATCGACAAGTAGCGACGGCTCCTGCCGTCCGCCAACCAGTCAACCGACTCGCTGCTGCAAGCAGCAAGTTCTCGCAGCAGCTATCCGGGGTAGATCAGGGTGCTCCCTTATCGCCCTCCGGGGGCTCGGCAGAGGGTGGTCGCAGGACCCGGCGCCCCCGGGTGGCGTGCTGCCGGCCCCCAGCGCGCAGATTGACGGTCTCGGCCCGGGCGTCTTGGCGTCCCTGCCGCAGGAACTCGAGCAGGAACCGCAACTCGGGGTCGGAGTACTGGCTGATCTGCCGCTGCCAGCGAACGTTCAACCGCTCGTAGTAGCCCGCGACCTGCGCGACCCGTTCCTCAACCACATGGATCACGACCCGCCGACGGTCCGCCGGATCAGGCTCCCGCCGCACATACCCGCCGCGTTCGAGCCGGTCCACGAGGCGGGTCACCGCACTCGTGGTCATTCCCATCAGATCGGCCAGCTGTCTGACCCCGGCCGGTCCGGTCTCCAACAGTGCGGCCAGCCCGTGCACATCAGAAACCGACATGTCGAGCTGATGGGCGACCGCGACCTGAAATCTCACCGCGGCGGAGATGTAGCGCGGCATCTCCTCCACCAACCCACCGATCAGCTCATCCCGGCCCTCCACCATCCACCCCTTCCGCCTCCGGCCCTGCGGCCATCGTCTCGACCGTAACGATCAGAGGACGGACAACCAGCACAGCCCGGCGTACCAGCGGAGGTGTCGCGCCCGCCGGTGGCGAGGTAGCCGGAAGTCGACCCGCGCGCAACGGCTAGTTCGCCGCGTGCATCTGGGCTGGGACGCGGTGGTAGCAGCCTGGCGGAGCTGCCCGATCGGGACCGTCCGGCTGCACGACGTCGGTTGCCGTTGACGACTGCCGATAGGCTGGAGAAAGTGACCCTCACCCACCGGGAAATCTTCGAACGGTACCTCCACGCCGGCGCGATCAGCCGGGATCCGGAGGCGGTCGCCGCACTGTTCACCGAGGACGGTGAATACGAGGCGCCGCTGCTGCCGGCCGGTCATCCGCTGCCGCGCCGGCTGGTCGGCCGGAGGGCGATCCGGGCCGGGATGGGTGCCTACCACAGAGAGCCGGCCTACCAGGGCACGGCTGACCTGGCGGAGTCCGGATACTCGTTGCACGAGACCGCCGACCCGGACGTCTTCGTCGTCGAGATCGACACGGTCCTCGTCGCGCCGACCGGGCAGCGTACGACCATGTCCCTGGTGCAGATCTTCCGGATACGCGACGGCCGGATCGCGAAGCTCCGCGACTACTTCCCGCCGCCACCACCCGCAGGGTAGTGCCGCCGGGCCGGTGGTCGACAGGCCCCCGGCCGTGGTGCCGCCGTGGGTGGTCCGGCCTCAGCGCAGGACGGCGTAGGCCAGCGCCACCGGGGTCGGCTGGCCGGGCCAGCTGCCGGTCAGGGCGGCGGTGCTCGGGGTGGCGCCGGTCAGCCCGCCGGCTCCGTTCTCGGGGCGGCGGAGGACGGTGAGTTCCGCGGCGTCCGTGACGATCGTCGTCGGCTCGTCCTCGACAACCCGACGGATCACGTGCACCGGCGGTACGGTGCTGCCCGGGGTGCCGCTGCCGGTCACGGTCATGCTCGGCGGGCGGACCTCGCGTACCCCGTCGACCTCGAAGAACTCCTCCGCCTGGCCGCTGCCGGTGACGATCGCGGCGGCCAGCGCGCTGGCGTAGACCGGGTCGCCGCAGGCGTCGTACACCCAGCGGCGGCCGAGCACCGAGTGCTCGGTGGTGCCGATCAGCCAGTCGTCGCCGCCGGGTAGCGGCGCGGCGCGGTAGGTGAGCGGCACCTGGTGCACCGGCCCGTCGCCGGACCTGACGAGCATAGTCTCGATCCCGACCGCTCCGTCCGGGTCGTCGAACCGGAAACTCGCGACGCGGACGACGTCGGCGGGGCCCCGGTACCAGCGCCGGCCGGGCAGCCAGTTCGCCAGGAGTTCGAGTTTGCCGGGATGCAGTGCGGCCCGGTGCAGCAGCGCCATGCGCAAGATCATAGCCGGCACTCTCGACGAGTACGGGCGCTGCACGCGCTCCGACGACCGGGCTCGTACCGGCGGCGGCGCACCCGCCGGGGCAGGGGTGCCGGGTCGCCGTGTCACCGCGCCCGGCGTCGACAGTGGCAGCATGGGAGGGAGCCCGGAGCCGCTCCGGCCGCGGGCCGTCCACTCGTCGTCTGGGGAGACGAATGTCGACCATCGCCAATCCGTTCGGGATCGCCGCCGATCTGCACCGGGTCCTCGCCGAGCTGCGCCGGGACAACCCGGTCGTGGAGGTCGAGCTGCCGACCGGCGTCACCGCCTGGGTCGTCACCCGTTACGAGGACGCCCAGCGGGCACTGAGCGACCCGCGGCTGGCCAAGGCCACCTCGGCCGGCGGGTTCAACTACCGGGGGATGATCCCGGACGACGTGGCCCGGGCGGTGGGCCGGCACATGCTGGCGCTGAACCCGCCCGACCACACCCGGCTGCGGCGGCTGGTCTCCGGCGCGTTCACCGCACGCCGGGTCGCCGCACTGCGCCCCCGGATCGAGGAGCTGACCGAGCAGTTGCTGGACGGCATCGCCGACGCCGAACAGGTGGACCTGATCGACCGGTTCGCCTTCCCGCTGCCGATCCAGGTGATCTGCGAGCTGCTCGGGGTACCGGCCGAGGACCAGGCCGACTTCCGGCGCTGGACGGATGCGATCGTGACCGGCCCGATGAACCCGGCCGGGCTGCCGCCCGCGCTGACCGCGATCGTCGGCTACATCCGTACGCTGCTGGCGGCCAAGCGTGAGCAGCCGGCCGACGACCTGCTCTCCGCGCTGATCGCGGTGCACGAGCAGGGTGACCGGCTCACCGACGACGAACTCGTCTCGATGGTCTACCTCTTCCTGATCGCCGGGCACGAGACCACGGTCAACCTGATCGGCAACGGCATGCTGCTGCTGTTGGCCGAACCGGAGCGCTGGGCCCGGGTGGTGGCCGAACCGGCGCTGCTACCCGGGACGATCGACGAGGTACTGCGCTACGAGGGCCCGGTGCAGAACGCCTCGTTCCGGACCGCGATGGAGCCGGTCGAGCTGGGCGGCCGGACCATTCCGCAGGGCGCGTCGGTGCTGGTGGCCCTGCTCTCGGCCAACCGGGACCCGGACCGGTTCCCGGAGCCGGACCGGCTGGACCTGGATCGCCCGCCCACCCCCAACCTCGCCTTCGGGCACGGCATCCACTACTGCCTCGGCGCACCGCTGGCCCGGCTGGAGGGGCAGATCGCCTTCGGCGCCCTGGCCCGCCGGTTTCCCGGGATGCGCCTGGCGGTACCGGCGGAGGAGATCGGCTGGCGGTCCAGCCTGCTGCTCCGGGGCCTGTCGGCGCTCCCGGTCAGGCCGCGCGGCTGACCGGGGAAGGCACACCGAGACGGCACACCGGACCGATCAGAGGACCTGGGAGAGGAACTGCCCGAGCCGGGCACTGCGCGGGTCCTCGAAGATCTGTGCCGGCGGGCCGGCCTCGACCACCCGACCGCGGTCGAGGAAGACGACCTGGTCGGCGACCTGCCGGGCGAAGCCCATCTCGTGGGTGACGACCAGCATCGTCATGCCCTGACCGGCCAGGTCCGCCATCAGCGAGAGCACGCCCTTGACCAGTTCCGGGTCGAGCGCCGAGGTCGCCTCGTCGAAGAGCATCACCCGGGGCGACATCGCCAGTGCCCGGGCGATGGCCACCCGCTGCTGCTGGCCGCCGGAGAGCCGGCCGGGTCGTACGTCCGCCTTGTGCCGGAGCCCGACGAGGTCGAGCTGGCGCAGCGCCAGTTCGGTGGCCTCGTCCTTGGAAAGCTTCCTGAGCTGCCGGAGCGCGAGCGTGACGTTGCGCAGCACCGTCATGTGCGGGAAGAGGTTGAACTGCTGGAAGACCATGCCGATCCGCTGGCGCAGCGCGTCCGGATCCTGGTCGAGCACGCTCACACCGTCCAGCAGTACGTCGCCCTGGTCCGGCTCCAGCAGTCGGTTGACGACCCGGAGCAGGGTGGACTTCCCGGAGCCGGAGGGGCCGATCACACAGGCGGTCTCGCCCCGGCCGACCTCGAGGTCGATGCCGCGCAGCACCTGGTTCCGGCCGAACGCGAGATGTACGTCGCGGGTCGCGACGCTGACCGACTCGTATCCGGGACCTGCCCCGTCCGGTCGGGCCGACACCGTCGGAGTGACAGACTCAGGCATGCTGGGTTCCCCTTCCACCCGTCGGTAGCGCGGTCTCGCCGGCGAGCGCCACCGGATCCTCCTCGTCGGGTTCCGGGCCACCGGCCCGGCCGTCGCGCAGCCGCCGGTCGACCCAGTTGACCAGGTGGGTCAGCGGCACGGTGATGACCAGGTAGAAGAGCCCGGCGAGCAGCAGCGCGGACTCGTTGCCGGTGTTCGCCGCATAGTCCTGGCCGATCCGGAACAGTTCCCGCTGGCTGGCCACCAGGCCGAGGAAGTAGACCAGGCTGGAGTCTTTGATCAGTGCGATGAGCTGGTTGACCCAGGCCGGCAGGACCCGGCGTACGCCCTGCGGGATGATCACCAGGCGCATGGCGGCGCCGTGCGACAGTCCCAGCGCCCGGGTCGCCTCCAGCTGGCTGGCCTCCACGCTCTGGATGCCGGACCGGAAGATCTCCCCGATGTACGCCGCCGCGATCAGCGACAGCGCCAGGATGCCCAGCGGATAGGGGTTGGGGCCCCACCAGGCGAGCCCGAGCGGTGCCAGCCCGACCCCGATCAGCAGGATGGTGACGGCGGCCGGCAGTCCCCGGAACACGTCGGTGTAGATCCGCGCCGGCCAGCGCAGCCACCGGGTCCGGGCCAGCCCGGCCATCGCCAGCAGCATGCCGAGCAGCGTCCCCACGATGGCGGAGAGCAGCGCCAGCAGCAGCGTGTTGGGCAGCCCGACCGTGAGCATCTCGGGCAGTGCCTCGCGCATCGACTCCCAGTCGAAGAACGTCTCCCACAGCGTCGCCAGGGTCTCCATCGCCTCGCCTGTCTCGGATCCGGAGTCGCCGGCCGGCCGGGGGCGGCCGGCCGGCGACTGTCTGGTGTGCGGGCCGGGTCAGCTCGCCGGGGTGGCGGCCGGGCTCGTCGGACCGGCCTTGACCGGCGGGTACGTCACCGTGCCGCTGCCCGGCTTGAAGCTTTCCGGCACCGGCCGCCCGGGATAGTACTGCTCCTGGAGGCGGGTCCAGGTGCCGTCCTCGATCACCTGGTCGAGTGCGGAGTTCAGCGCCTCGCGCAGCGGGTCGGCGCCCTTGGCCACCGCGAACGCGGTCGGCGCCGAGCTGAGCTGCTTCTCGACCAGCACGATCTTGCCGCCACTCTCCTGTGCGGACTTCTCGCCGATCTCGGCGGGTGCGATCCAGGCGTCGGCGGTCTTCGACTTGAGCTGGTTGATCGCGCCGTTGTAGTCGGGTACCCGGACCGGGTCGAGACCCTCCTTGGTGGCGTAGTCGTCCTGCACGGTGCCCTGCACCACGACCACCCGCTTGCCCTTCAGCTCGGCGAAGCTCCTGATCGGCGAGCCGGCCGGCACGTCGAGTCCGAAGTAGCCGAAGTCGTACCCGTTGCTGAAGTCGACGGTCTTGCGCCGCGCCTCGGTGATGGTGATCGACGACGAGCCGGCGTCGAACTTGTGGTTGTTGACCTGGGCGAGCAGCGCGGAGAACTCGGTGCCGACGAACTCCACCCTGAGCCCGAGCTTGCCCGCGACGGCGGTCATCAGATCGTTGTCGAAGCCGGTGAACCTGCCGTCCTTCAGGAAGACGTTCGGCGGTGCGTCGGTCAGGGTGCCGACCCGCAGGGTCCCGGGTTGCAGCAGGTCGTAGGGGTTGTCGGCGGTGTCGCCCGACGACGAGCCGCCGCAGGCGGCGACCGCACCGAGCAGCGCGACGGCGGCGACCCCGGAGAGGAGGCGGGTGGCGAGTGAGTTGATGCGCATTGTGCTGAAACTCCATGAAATATCCGGCGACGGTGTGCCGAAGGACCACCCGACCGGTCAGGTCATGGGCAGTGCGGGACGGCGTCGCTCAGGGGGTGCTGACGAGATGGTCGGAATGCCGCCGACCGGCGGTCGCGGTCAGGCCGAGGCCCGACAGAGCATGGTGCTGGTCCGGCAGAGGTCGACGTGTCGACGCCACCGGTGCCAGACGACGTGCAGCCGGCTCGCCCGCCCGGCTCGGATGCTGCGCACTACGGAACCTCCATCGATCCTGGCGGTAGCACCCGCACCCACGGTGGGGGGTTGCTGCGACGTCGACGAGCCAGGTCTCTCGGTCGCTCTGGATGGCCGGAGCACAGCCTACTCAACCAGGTCCCCGACATTCCAACTGGTCAGGGCCGGGATGGCTGTGTCGCTCGCCACCCACCCCGCCGCGCCGCCCGGCCGGTGCGGGGGCTCAGCCCGCCTCGGCGACGTCCATCGCCCGGTAGATCCGCTGTTCCGAGATCGGGTACGGCGTACCGAGCGCCTGGGCGAAGACGTTCACCCGGAGTTCCTCGATCATCCAGCGGATCTGCCGTACCGCGTCGGCACCCCGGCGCGCCGGCGGCAGCGCGTCGACCATCTCCCGGTACTCCTGCTGCACCTGGGCGATCCGGGCCTGCTGGTCGCGGTCCCGCTGCGGGTTCTGCGGCAGCCGGTCGAGGCGGCGCTCGATCGCGGTCAGATAGCGGGGAAGGTCGGCGAGGCGGGCGTAACCGGTCTCGGTGACGAAGCCGCGGTGCACCAGCCCGGAGAGCTGGGCCCGGATGTCGGCCAGCGCCGCCACCATGGTCAGGTTGTTGGTCCGGGCCAGCCGCTGCTCGACCGCGTAGGCGGCGGCGAGCACCCGGCGTACCCGGTCGACGACCTCGACGGTGGTGTCGACCAGATCCGCCCGGACCCGGTCGCGCAGCGCGGCGAAACCCTCGGCGTCCCAGGCCGGCCCGCCGGCATCGGCGATCAGCTTGTCCACCGCCGCGTCGGCGGCGTCGTCGAGCAGCTCCTGCACGTTGCGGTGCGGGTTGCGGCTCAGCGCCAGCTTCGCCTCGTTGGAGAGGCGGCCGGAGACGAACTTCTGCGGCGAGCCGAGGGTCAGCCGGAGCAGCCGCCGGGTGCCGGCCCACATCTGGCGGCCCTGCTCGGCCTCGGTCTCGAAGACCCGTACCCCGACCGTGTCGCCCTCGTCGACCAGGGCCGGATAGGCGGTCACCAGGTAGCCGGCCCGGTCCTGCTCGATCGAGCGCGGCAGCGTGCCGATGCTCCACTCCCGCAGCCCCGACCGTTCGACGTCCGGGGCGGCGGCGGCCACCATCCGGCGTACCTGGGTGGTGAGCTGCCGTTGCAGCGCCGGCAGGTCCTTGCCCTCGGCGACGGTCTGCCGCTCCTCGCCGACCACCCGGAAGGTGGGGCGCAGGTGCGCCGGCAGCCGCTCGACGTCCCAGGCGTCCCGGGGCACGGTCACCCCGGTCATCCGGCGCAGTTCCCGGGTCAGCGCGTCGAGCAGCGGCTCCCGGCCGGGCGTGATGGAGGCCAGCACCGCCCGGGCGTAGTCCGGCACCGGGACGAAGTTGCGGCGTACGGCCTTCGGCAGCGACCGGATCAGCGCCACCACGAGTTCCTCGCGCAGCCCGGGTACCTGCCAGTCGAAGCTCTCCGCGTCGACCTGGTTGAGCATCGGCAGCGGGATGTCCACCGTCACCCCGTCGGTCTCCGTCCCCGGCTCGAACCGGTACGTCAGCGGCAGCGCCACCCCGTCGGAGTGCCACTCGTCGGGGTAGTCGGCCGCGTCGAGGGCGCCCCGTCCCTCGTTGATTAGCATCTGCCGGTCGAAGGTGAGCAGGTCGGGCCGGTCCCGGCGGGTCTTCTTCCACCAGGCGTCGAAGTGCCGGCCGGAGACCACCTCGGCGGGGATCCGCTGGTCGTAGAAGGCGTACAGCGTCTCGTCGTCGACCAGGATGTCCCGGCGCCGGGCCCGGTGCTCCAACTCCTCGACCTCGTCGAGCAGGGCGCGGTTGTCGTGGAAGAACCGGTGGTGGGTCTGCCAGTCGCCCTCCACCAGTGCGTGCCGGATGAACAGCTCCCGGCTCAGCACCGGGTCGATCCGGCCGAAGTTGACCTTCCGGCCGCTGACCAGCGGGATGCCGTAGAGGGTGACCTTCTCGAAGGCCACCACCGCGGCCTGCTTCTTCTCCCAGTGCGGCTCGCTGTAGCTCCGCTTCACCAGGTGCTGGGCCAGCGCCTCGACCCACTCCGGCTCGATCCGGGCGGCGACCCGGCCCCAGAGCCGGGACGTCTCGACCAGCTCGGCGGCCATCACCCAGCGCGGCGGCTTGCGGAACAGCGCCGAGCCCGGGAAGAGGGCGAACTTGGCCCCCCGGGCGCCCAGGTACTCGTTCTTCTGCGTCTCCTTCAGCCCGACGTGCGAGAGCAGTCCGGCGAGCAGCGACTGGTGGATCCGGTCGGTGTCGACGTCCTCCGGGGTCGCGTCGCCGGCCGGTGCCGTCGGCGTACCCGTGGCGGGGCCGTCGGTCGCGGAGTCGCCGCCGCCCCGGCCCCGGCCCGGCCGGCCGTCGGGCGCCGCGCCGCCGGTGGTCCGCAGCACCTGGCGGAGCTGCGAGTGGATGTCCTGCCACTCCCGGACCCGCAGGTAGTTGAGGTATTCGGCCTTGCACATCCGGCGGAAACCGCTGGACGAGAGCGCCCGCTGCTGCTCCTGGAGATAGCGCCAGAGGTTCAGCAGGGCGGCGAAGTCCGACTCCTTGTCGGTGAACCGGGCGTGTGCCTGGTCAGCCTGGGCCTGCCTGTCGGCGGGCCGCTCCCGGGGGTCCTGGATGGAGAGGGCGGCGGCGATCACCGACACCTCGGTGGCGCAGCCGTTGCGCTCGCCCTCCAGCACCATCCGGGCCAGCCGGGGGTCGACCGGAAGCTGCGCCAGCCGGCGGCCCAGCGGGGTCAGCCGGTGCCCGGCCTCCTCGCCGGTCTCCTCCAGTGCGCCCAGCTCGCGCAGCAGGTTGACCCCGTCGGCGATGTTGCGCTTGTCCGGCGGGTCGATGAACGGGAACGCGGCGATGTCGCCCAACCCGATCGCGGTCATCTGGAGGATGACCGAGGCGAGGTTGGTGCGCAGGATCTCCGGGTCGGTGAACTCGGGCCGGGACAGGAAGTCCGGCTCGTCGTAGAGCCGGATGCAGATGCCGTCAGAGGTACGTCCGCAGCGCCCCTTGCGCTGGTTCGCCGACGCCTGGGAGACCGGCTCGATCGGCAGCCGCTGCACCTTGAGACGATGGCTGTAGCGGGAGATCCTGGCCGTGCCGGGATCCACCACGTACTTGATGCCGGGCACCGTGAGCGAGGTCTCGGCGACGTTGGTGGCCAGTACGACCCGGCGGCCCCGGTGCGGCTGGAAGACCCGGTGCTGCTCGGCGGTGGAGAGTCGGGCGTACAGCGGCAGGATCTCGGTGTCCCGCAGGGCCGGGCGATTCTGCACGAGTCTGCCCAGCGCGTCGGCGGTGTCCCGGATCTCCCGTTCTCCGCTGAGGAAGACCAGGATGTCCCCGGGCCCCTCGGCGGCCAGCTCCTGCACCGCGTCGCCGATCGCCTGGATCTGGTCCCGTACGGTCTCCCCGTCGTCGTCCGGGTCCTCGCCCTCGGCCAGCTCGACCAGCGGCCGGTAGCGGGTTTCCACCGGATAGGTCCGGCCGGAGACCTCCAGCACCGGCGCCGGCTCGTCGCCTGCGGCGAAGTGCCGGGCGAACCGTTCCGGGTCGATGGTCGCCGAGGTGATGATCACCTTGAGGTCGGGCCGCCGGGGGAGGAGCTGCCGGAGGTAGCCGAGGATGAAGTCGATGTTGAGGCTGCGCTCGTGCGCCTCGTCGATGATCAGCGTGTCGTACTGCCGCAGCATCCGGTCCTGCTGGAGCTCGGCGAGCAGGATGCCGTCGGTCATCAGCTTGACCAGGGTGCCGTCGCCGACCTGGTCGGTGAAGCGGACCTTGTAGCCCACCACCCCGCCCAGTTCGGTGCCGAGTTCGTCGGCGATCCGGTCCGCCACGGTACGGGCGGCGAGCCGGCGCGGCTGGGTGTGCCCGATCAGCCCCCGGACCCCCCGACCCAGCTCCAGACAGATCTTCGGCAACTGGGTCGTCTTGCCGGAGCCGGTCTCGCCGGCCACGATCACCACCTGGTGGTCCCGGATCGCGGCGAGCAGGTCGTCCCTGCGCTCGCTGACCGGCAGCCCGGCCGGATAGGTGATCACCGGTACGGCGGCCCGGCGGCGGGCGAGCCGCTCCTCCGCGGTACCGATCTCGGCGGCGATCTCGGCGGTGGCCGCCTGCCGCCGCCCGAGATCACGGATCTTGGCGAGCCCGTCCAGCCGGCGCTGGATCCGGCGCTGGTCGCGGAACATCAACTCCGGCAGCCGGCGCCGGAGCGCGGGAAGGTCGGCGGCGGGTACGGCAGGGGCGGGCGGTGGCGTCTGCATGTCGTCGCCAAGAATAGGCAGGCCCCGGCGGTGACCGCCCGCGAGTTACCGACCTTCCGGCGCCGGCTGCCCGGGTTGCCGTCGGGCCGGTGCCGGACGGTCCGTGCCCCAGCCCGACGGCAGCCGGTACGTCCACCCCGGGCGCCAGTCGAACGGCGCCGCCACCAGCTCGGCCAGCGGTACCCCGTGCAGCAGGTGGTCCAGCGCCCACCGGTTCGCCGAGTGCGCCACGATCAACACCCGGGACCCGTCCCAGGCGCTGGCCAGGTCCCGGAGGAAGTCGCGGGTCTGCTCCACCACCTGCCGGTAGCTCTGCCCGCCCGGAAAGGGCTCGTCCAGATATCCGACACGCAGCGGGGCCAGCTCGGCCACCGGCCGGCCGGTCAGGTCACCGTAGTCGCACTCGCGTAGCCGGGTGTCCCGGTGCACCGGCAACTCCCGCTGCGGAAACGCGATCTCGACGGTCTGCACCGCCCGAGCCAGGTCGGAGCAGAAGACGACCCGCAGCCCGTCGTCGCGGCGCCGCTCACCCAGCTCGCGGGCCTCCCGCCGGCCGGGCCCGGAGAGTTGGCCGGGCTGCCAGCCGGTGGCCAGCCCGGCCTCATTGTCAGTGGTCGTCGCGTGCGTCTCGTAGACGATGTCGACCGCCATGTCCCCACCCTGCCATCCGTGCGGGCGGCGATCGCTTCAGTCGTTACCGGAGTCCGGCGCCGGATATGGCGGACCGCCCGTCGCCATATAGGAGAAATATAGTCGCGGCTCACAGACTCGGGACAGTACCGCGATCCGATGGTGCCGCCAGACGGCCGAGGCGGCAAACGGTATCGGGCGATGAGGCGCACGGCGCCGCCAGCCAAGGTCAGTCATCGAGATATTCACTCAACCGATCCGTTTCTGGAGGCGACATGAGCAGCACGACCCCGACCACCAGCACCGACATCGACCGCGAGCAGGTCAAGGAGATCGTCTGCGAGATTCTCGAAATCGACGCCGACGAGGTCACCGAGACCAGTCTGTTCAAAGAGGACCACGGTGCGGACTCGCTGCTCGCGATCGAAATTCTCGCCGCGCTGGAGCGGAATCTGCACGTCACGATCGACCAGGCGGAACTGAGCCGAATGGTGAATCTGCAGGGCGTTTACGCCGTCGTCGGCGAGGCGTCGAACGTCTGAGCGCGTCGCGCGGACGGCGGAGTCGGGTCGGAGGACTACAGGTGAGTGAGGCGCGATGATGAGCGTTCTGCCAGGCGATGCTCGATCGCCCCGCCGGGTGGTCGTCACCGGGCTCGGCGTGGTGACCAGCATCGGAATCGGGGTCGAGGAGTTTCTCGCCGGGCTGCGGGCCGGTCGGAGCGGGGTCAAGCCGATCACCGCGTTCGACACGACCGGGTTCGCGTACGCCAACGGGTGCGAGATCACCAACTTCGACCCGGCCCGCTGGCTGCACAACGTCGACCCGGCACAGCTCGGCCGGGCGAGCCAGCTCTCGGCCGCCGCCGCCGGCATGGCGGTCGCGGACGCGGGCATGTCTCTCGAAGAGCTGCGGTCCCGCCGCGCGCTGGTGTCGGTGGGGACCACGGACGGCGAATCGCACGACCTCGACCAACTGGTCGGGGTCCAGGTCGACCGGGGGGCGGAGCACTTCGACCCGGTCGTGGCGCGTCGGGTTCCCGCCGGCCGCCTCTCGTCGAGCATCGTCGCCGAACTCGGGCTGACCGACGTCGAGGCGGTGACGATCCCGACCGCCTGCGCGGCCGGCAACTACGCGGTCGGGTACGGCCTGGACGCGATCCGCAGCGGCGACGTGGACGTCGCCCTCTGCGGCGGTGCCGACGCGCTGTGCCGGAAGACCTTCACCGGCTTCTACCGGCTCGGCACCATCGCCCCGGAGGCGTGCCAGCCGTTCGACCGCAACCGCAAGGGCATCCTCACCGGCGAGGGCGCCGGCATCCTGCTGATGGAGAGCCTCGACTCGGCCCGGGCCCGGGGTGCCCGGATCTACGCGGAGGTGCTCGGCTACGGGCTCAACTGCGACGCGTACCACCCGGTCGCGCCGGACCAGAACAGCATCGCCCGCTGCATCGAGCTGGCCCACCGCAACGCCGGAGTGAAGCCGGAGGACATCGACTTCATCTCCGCGCACGGCACCGGGACCAAGGCGAACGACGTCACCGAGGCCGGTGCCATCCGGCAGGTCTTCGGGCAGGGGGCACCGCGCACGGTCTCGATCAAGGGGATGATCGGGCACACCATGGGGGCGGCGAGCGCCCTGGCCTCGGCCGCCTGCGCGCTGGCCATCACCCACAGGTTCATCCCGCCGACCATCAACCACGTCGAGACCGACCCCGAGTGCGGGCTCGACTGCGTACCGAACGTGGCCCAGGACGCCGAGCTGCGGGTGGTGCAGAACAACGCGCTCGCCTTCGGCGGCAACAACGCGGTGCTGATCCTCGGCAGGTACGACGAGGTGACGGCATGACCGCGCTGGTGGTCGGAATGGGTGCGGTGGCCAGCATCGGCGGCAGCACCGTCGAGTTCTTCGACTCGCTCTGCGCCGGCTACAGCGGGCTGGCCGAACTGCGCGGCTTCGACCGCAGCCGGTACCGGGCGCAGCACGCGTACGAGATCGACGACCGGCCGGGTCCCGGCTGCGACGAGACCCTGCGGGCCAGCCGGTGGCTGGAGCAGGCGGTCGCCGCCGCGCTGGCCGACGCCGGCCTCGACGACGACCTCGGCGACACCCCGGTGCTGGTCGGCACCACCCTGCGGGAGCTGCGCTCCGTCGAGCTGAGCTGGCGCGACGGCGTGCCGTTCGACGCCCGCGACCTGCACTTCGGCAGCGCGTTGCGGAAGCGGTTCGGTGCCACCAACACGCACACCGTGGCGAACGCCTGCTCGGCCTCGCTCTACGCGCTCGGGCTCGGCATGGACCTGCTGGACCTCGGTGTCGCCGACACCGTCGTGGTGGCCGGGGTCGACACCATCACCGAGAGCACCTACGGGCTGCTGGACCGCTGCTACCCGGAGGCGCCCGCGCAGGTGCGGCCCTTCGACCGGGACCGCCGGGGCATGCTCCAGGGCGAGGGCGCGGTCGCCGTGGTACTGCGCCGGGAGGCGGACGGCCCCGACGCCGGGCACCGGCACGCCCGGGTCCGGGGGGTGGCGGTGAACTGCGACGCCTACCACCCGTCGGCGCCGGACGCCAAGAGCATCGCGCTGGTCACCCGGGAGGCGCACCGGCGGGCCGGGGTGGAGCCGGCCGACGTCGACCTGCTGATGCTGCACGGCACCGGGACGGCGCTGAACGACGAGGCCGAGGCGCAGGCCGTCCGGGAGGTCTTCTCCGGGGTGGCGCCCTCGCCGTACATGACCGCGATCAAGTCGATGACCGGGCACACCGCCGGCGCCTCCGGGCTGCACAGCCTGGTGGTGGCGGTCGAGGCGCTGCGCTCCGGCGTGGTGCCGCCGATCCTCGGCCTGGACAACCCGATCGACGAGGTCGACGGCTTCCGACTGGTACGCGAGCACGCCGAGCTGGCCACCCTGCGGGTCGCCCAGGTGGACTCGTTCGGCTTCGGCGGACTGAACGCCGTCGCGATCGTGGAGAAGGTGTCCTGATGGCTCCGGTCGACGTGGTGGTCAGCGGGGTGGGGGTGGCGGTCTCCGGTATCGCCGGCCCCGACGACCTGCTCCGGCGTACCCCGGCGGGCGCCGACGGAGACGACCCGACCCGCCGCCTGCCCCGCAAGGGTCTGCGCTACAAGGACCGGGCCACCCGGCTCGCCCTCTGCGCCGGCCGGGACGCGCTCGCCGACGCCGGGCTGCTCGGCGACCCGGGCCTGACCGTCCCCGGCGAGACCGTCGGCGTGGTGGTCAGCTCGAACTACGGCAACGTCGACACGGTCTGCGACACGGTGTCGACGATCGCCGAGGAGACCTACGTCGGGCTGAGCCCGATGAACCTGCCGGCGACGGCGAGCAACGTGATCGCGTCCTGGCTGGCGATCTGGTTCCGGCTGCGCGGCGCCAACCTGACCATGTGCAACGGGGCGACCTCCGGGCTGGACGCGGTCAACTGGGGCCGGCTGCTGGTGTTGGCCGGCCGGGTGGACCGGGTGCTGGTGGTCGGGGTCGAACCGGCGAACGCGCCCGTCCGGCACCTGGTCAGCGGCGGCCGGAGCAAGGGCGACGACGACCTGCGGCTCTTCGACGGTGCCGCGGCGCTGGTGCTGGAGTCGGCGACGGCGGTCCGGGACCGGGGCGTCGAGGCGCTCGCCGAACTCGGCCCGTACGCCCGCAAGGCGGACCAGCCGGCGGCGGTGGACGCGATCCGGCGTACCGACCCGCGTCCGGTGGACATGTGGTTCGGTGCCGGTGCGGGTGGACCGGCCGGGATGACCGAGCAGACCCGCCACGACCTGACCGAGTACCACGGGCACTGCTCGGGGGCGCTCGGCGTGCTCCAGTGCGTCGCCGGTACCGCCTGGCTGAACGGGCACGACCGGGGTGCCGTACTCGCCACCGCCGACGCCGACGGCTCGGACGCGGCGGCCGCGCTGCTGCTCACCGTCGGCGGAGACCGGCGATGAGCACCTCCGCGCCGCCGAGACCGGACCGCGCCGTACCGCACGGGGCCGGGGTACCGGTCCGGTGCCGGCGACCCGGCGCCGGTACCCGGCCGGTGCGTACCCTGCTGCTGCACGGACTCGGCAGCAGCCGGGCCGTCTGGGACCGCTTCGAGTCGCGGGCGCCGGCGTGGCTGGAGCTGTGGGACGCCGAGCTGCCCTGGGCAAGCGCCGGTGACACCGGCTGGAGCCACCGGGCCGACGTCACCGGCGCGGCGGCGCAGGCGTTGGCCGGGGTGCCCGGCGGCGCCGACCTGGTGGTCGCGCACTCGTTCGCCGCGAACACCCTGCTGGAGCTGCTCGGCCGGGCCCGCACCGGGACGGAGCCGGAGGCTGTCCGGCCGGCGATGGCCCCGGCGGCCACGGTCCCGGTGCCGCTGCCCCGGGCGGTGGTGCTGGTCTCGCCGTTCTACCGGCCGGCCACCGACGACTTCGACTGGGCGGCGATCGACTTCTACCTGAACCACTTCCACCGGATTCTCGAGGAGGGGATCCGGGTCAGTGCCCCGGCCGGGCTGCCCGCCGAGGTACGCGTCGCGATGGGCGAGCGGGTCCGGGAGCGGATCGGCCCGTACGGCTGGATGCGTTTCTTCGACGCCTACCTGCGTACCCCGTTCCTGCCCGTCGCCGACCTGGCGCTGCCGCTGCTGGTGATCTCCGGCGACGGTGACTTCGCCGCCCGGCCCGGCGACGGGCGGGCGCTGGCCGACGCCGCACCCGCCGGCCGGTACGCCCTGCTCGCCGACTGCGGCCACTTCGCGATGGCCGAGCATCCCGACCGGTTCGCCGCCCTGGTGGCGGACTTCGCCCATCCGCTGTCGCCCCCCGACACAACCCCGGAACCGATCCTCGACACACACCTGGAGCGCACGTGAACTCGACGACCCTGGCACCCCGTCCCGTCTCCGAACCAGCCGCGGACGGCGTGACCCGTGTGGAGCTGCGGCCCCGGTACGAGGGGTCCAACATCTGCACCTGGATCGGCTTCAAGCACGTCAACTACCTGGTCGAGGAGGCCGTCCTCGACCACCTGCGGCAGCGCGGCTTCGCGCCCGGCGGGCTCTACGAGCGGCACGGCCTCTGCGTCGACATCGTCGACATCGACAGCCGGATCACCCACGCCTTCCACATCGACGACGTGGCCACGGCCGAGGTCCGGCCGCTGCCCGGGGACGCGCTCGCCTTCGCGGTGGAGATCTCGGTCAACGGCGCACCGCCGATCAAGGCGGTCAGCGCCAAGGTCCGGGTGGAGCTGCGGCTCGACCCGCACGGGCACCCGGCGCAGCAGGTGCCGGCCGAGCTGGCCCCGTACACGGTGTCGCGGCTGGGCCAGTCGCCGGTCAAGGTGACCCGGCCGGCCGCCGCCGGCCCGGCGCCCGAGGGCGACCTGCTGGCCGGGCTCACCGCCGGCCGCAACGCGTACGCCTGGAAGTGGCGGATCCCGTACTTCTACTGCCACTTCACCGAGCGGATGCAGATGTCCGGCTACCTGCGGCAGATGGAGGAGGTCGTCGACCTCTTCCTGGCCGACCGGAACGTCTCGATCAAGCGGCTGCTGGACGAGCAGGACTGGATCCCGGTGGTGCCGCACTCCCGGATCACCATCCTGGACGAGGCGCGGATGGAGGAGGACCTCTACACGGTCTTCACCGTCGAGAACGTCTTCAAGCGGCTCACCTACACCTCCCGGATGGACTGCTACGTGCTCCGCGACGGCATCCTGGTGCCGACCGCGACGGGGAAGATCACCCACGGGTACGCGGTGATCGAGAACCGTCGCGACTGGAGCCTGGTGGACTTCGACGACCGGCTCGCCAGCGCGCTGGAAGGCACGCCGGCTGCTCCGAGTACGCGTCGATGACCGGCGTCGCCATCACCGGCCTCGGTGTCGTCACGTGCCACGGCAGTGGTACGCGCGCCCTCTGGGACGCGATGATGGCGGCACCGGTTACCGACCCGGGTCCCGTGCCGGACCCGTACGCGAACATGGACGTGCCGGCGGTGCAGGGCGTCCCCGACGCCGACCTGCCGGCGCAGTCGCAGGCGCTCGCCCGGACGTCCCGGCTGGCGCTGAGCGCCGTCGACGAGGCCATCGCCGACGCCGGCCTGCCGCTGGGCGGGCCGGCGACGACGGGGACCCGGATCGGCCTGGCCCTGGGCACCTGCATGGGCGACGCGAGCCTGCACGAACAGTGGCGGGCGGACGGCGGCAAGCCGGCCGCCCGGTTCACCACCGAGGTCGGCGTCGCCTCGGCGGTCGCCGACCGGCTCGGGCCGCTGAGCGTCGTGACCACGATCAGCAACGCCTGCGCGGCCGGCGGGTTCGCCCTCGGTGCCGCCGCCGACCTGGTCCGTTCCGGCGAGGCGGACGTGGTGCTGACCGTCGGCGCGGACGCGTACAGCCGGGTGATGCTGGCCTGCTTCAACCGGATGGGCGCGGTGGACCCGGTCCGGTGCCGCCCGTTCGACCTGCACCGCCGGGGTACGTCGTTCGGCGAGGCCGCCGGCGCCCTGGTGGTCGAGTCGGCGGAGCACGCCCGGGCCCGGGGCGCCACCGTGCAGGCCATGGTGGAGGGCTCCGGCTGGACCTGCGACGCCTACCACCTGACCGCGCCGGAGCCTGCGGGCACCCAGATCGTCCGGGCGATGCGGGCGGCGCTGGACTCCACCGGTGCCGACCGGGACCGGATCGGCTGCGTCCTGCCACACGGCACCGGGACCCAGCTCAACGACGTGGTGGAGAGCCGTGCCCTCAACGAGGTGCTCGGCGCCGACGTGCCGCTCTACAGCCTCAAGGCGCTGATCGGGCACACCGGCGGGGCGGCGGCCGCGGTCGCCGCGGTGGCGGCGGCGCTGATCCTGCGGCACCGGACCGTGCCGCCGAACGTGCCGATCGCCGAGCAGGACCCGGAGTGCCGGGTCTGGCTGCCGCAGGGCATGGTCACCCCGCTCGGGTCCGACCGGATCATGGTCAACGGGTACGCCTTCGGCGGCAACAACGTGTCGCTGGTGCTCGCGGGGGCCGGCGGATGAGCCGGGACGGTGTCGGGGTGGTCGACCACCCGCCGGCTCCGCTGCCGTCGGTCGGCCGGGTGGCCGGGCGGATGCCGCCGGCCGGCCAGGTCGTGGTGACCGGGATCGGCGTCTGCGCGCCGCCGGTGGAGCGGCCGGCGGCCGACGGGGCCTGGTTCGACGTACGCACCCAGCTCGGGCGGCGCGGCTACAAGTACCTGCCGGCCGCCTGCCAGTACCTGCTGGTCGCCGGACGGCAGGCTCTCGACGACGCCGGCGACTGCCTCGACGGCGCCGCCGAGCACGACCGGGGCGTGGTGATCGGCACCAACAACGGTGCGGCGGCGCTGCACGACGAGCAGGACCGCACGGTGATCGCCGAGCACGCCAGTGAGCTGAGCCCGGTCACCGCCCCGTACGGCGCGGTCAACGTGCTGACCAGCCGGCTGTCGATGGAACACGGCTTCACCGGGATCAGCCTCACCCTGATCTCGCCGCTCGTCGCCGGCCTGGAGTCGGTGCAGGTCGGGGCGCGGGCCTTCGCGGCGGGCCGCGCCGACCTGCTGCTCGCCGGGGCGATGGAGCAGGCGGTGCCGGCGCCCGAGGCGGCGGCACCGGAGGAGGGGGCGGTGGTGCTGGTGCTGGAGCCGCCGGAGCGGGCGGCGGCGCGCGGCGCCACCGGCTACGGCCGGTGCGCGGTCCGCACCCTGCTGCTGCCGCCGCACCGGCTCGGCACCGGGTCGTCCCGGGAGCGGGCCGTGGCGGTGCTCCGGGAGGCGGCACGCGACCTCGGCGCCGACCAGGTCCCGGTCTACGCGCTGCTGGACGACTCGCCGGTCAGCGAGCTGGTGGCCGGGGCGGTGCCGGCCGCCGTCGGCCCGGTGCGCGACGCGGGTCCGCCCGCCGCCGGCAGCCTCACCCCGATGCTCCGGCTGGCCGACCGGCTGCGTGCCGCCGACGGGGACAGCCTGCTGGTCACCGCGGCCGGCACCGGAAACGTGGCCATGGTCCGGATCTGGCGTACCGCCGGATCGACACGAAGGAGCGCGGGATGCTGATTCCCCTGGAAGGCACGTGGAGTCTGCTGCTGGGCGCGTCCAGCGGCATGGGGCGGGCGACCGCGCTGGCACTGGCCCGGGAGGGCGGCAACGTCATCGGGGTGCACCTCGACATGGGCGAGCGGGCCCAGGCGGCCCGGGACCTCGAAGCGGAACTGCGCGGGTACGGGGTACAGGCGCACTTCTTCAACGTCAACGCGTCCAGCCGGTCGACCCGGGAGCAACTGCTGCCGACCATCGCCGAGCTGACCGGCCCGCGCGGGCTGCACGTCGTACTGCACTCGCTGGCGTTCGGCTCGCTGCTGCCGTACCTGCCGCGCGCCGGCTGGGACCGGACGCTGGGCCAGCGGCAGATGGAGATGACCGTCGACGTGATGGCGCACAGCCTCGTCTACTGGGTGCAGGACCTGATGGCGGCGAAGCTGCTGCACCGGGGCGCCAAGGTCTACGCGATGACCAGCTCCGGCGCCACCTCGGTGATGCCGAGCTACGGCGCGGTGTCGGCGGCCAAGTGCGCGCTGGAGTCGCACGTCCGGCAGCTCGCCTGCGAACTCGCCCGGTACGGCGTCGCCGTGAACGCGCTCTGTGCCGGGGTCACCGTCACTCCGGCGCTGGAGCGGATCCCGGAGCACACCCAGTTCGTCGCCCAGGCCGGCGCCACCAACCCGCACGGCCGGCTCACCCAGCCGGAGGACGTGGCCGAGGCGATCCTGCTGCTGTCCCGTACCGACTCGTCCTGGATCACCGGCAACACGATCGGGGTCGACGGGGCCGAGAACATCGCCGGAATTCCGGCCTGGAGTCCCCGGCACGCCGAGGCGGTCGAGCCGGACGTGACATCCGGGCCGGACGTGCTGCCGGTGCCGAACGCGACGCCGGAGCCGAACGGGGCGCCGGTCGCGGCGCCGGCCGCGGTCTGAGGGGAGAGGGACAGATGACCGTCACCACCATCGCCGCGGACGAACTGGTGCTCTCCGGCTGGTCGGCCGCGTCGGCGTTCGGGCTCGGCGCCGAGCGGTTCACCGCCGGCCTGCGGGCCGGGACCGCCGCGGTGACCGCGCTGGACCGCCAGGTCTGGCCCGGGCCGTACGACCGGGCCGGGCTGATCCCCGGCTTCGACGTCGCCGAGGTGCTCGGCAAGAAGGGCACCCGGTCGATGGACCGGGCCACCGGGATCGCCGTGGCCACCGTCGGGATGCTGCTCGACCGGTACGGCCGGGAGCGGCTGGGCGAGCCGGAGCGGCTCGGTCTGGTGCTGGGCACCAACTCCGGCAGCGTGCAGAGCATCATGGACTTCACCCGGGAGTCGCTGACCGGAGCGAAGCCGTTCCACGTCGACCCGGCGCGCTTCCCGAACACGGTGATGAACCGGGCCGCCGGGCAGAGCGCGATCTGGTACGGGCTGAAGGGCCCGAACACCACCATCGCGGGCGGCTCGCTGACCGGCCTGCTGGCGTTGAACTACGCCGTACGGCTGCATCGGTGCGGCCACTCCGAGCCGGTGCTCTGCGGCGCGGTCGAGGAGTACTCGGTGTCGCGCGGCTGGCTGGAGTGGCACGCCCGGTGCCGGTACGGCGCCGCCCCGGCCGACGGTACGACGCCGCTCGGCGAGGGGTGCGCGATCTTCCTGCTGGAGTCGTACTCCAGCGCGGTCCGGCAGCAGCGCCGGCCGCTGGCGGCGGTCCGGGGCTCCCGGTTCCTCGCCTTCGCCGACCCGGCGGCGGTCCGTACCGTGCTGGCCCGGGCGGTCGCGGAGGCGCTCGCCGGAGCCGGCCTGAGCCCGGCGGACGTGACGGTGCTGGCCGCCTCGGACAGCGGTGACGAGTTCGGCGCGCAGGAGGAGGCCGCGCTGGCGGACGTGCTCGGTGCGGCCCGGCCGACCCGGGTGCACTGCCGGGCGCTGCTCGGCGACACCTCGGCGGCCTCGTCGGCGTTCCAGCTCGCCGGTGCACTCGCCGAACTCACCGACCGTCCCGACGGGATCGCGCTGGTGACCGGGGTGGACCGGGACGGCCAGGTCGGCGCGACCCTGCTCGGCGCGGTGGGCTGAGTCGTGGGAGCCTCCACACTGGACCTGATCAACGGGCTGCCGGACGGCGCGTGGCGGCCGTGCCCGCGCTGCGCGGCGCTGCTGCACCGGGACCGGCTCGCCCGGGCCCTGCACACCTGCCCGGAGTGCGGTCACCACCTGCCGCTGGGCGCCGACGACCGGATCGCCCTGCTGGTCGATCCGGACAGCTTCGTCGAGCACGACGCCGAACTCGCCGCCGCCGACCCGCTGGAGTTCACCGACCGGATGCCGTACCCGCAGCGGCTGGCCCGGGCCCGGGCCAGGACCGGCCGGGCCGACGGCGCCGTACTCGGGATGGCGACCATCGGCGGCCACCGGGTCGCCCTGGTGGTGCTCGACTTCGCCTTCCTCGGCGGCAGCATGGGCTCGGTCGTCGGGGAGAAGGTCGCCCGGGCTGCCGAGACCGCGCTGGATCACGGGGTACCGCTGGTCGCGGTCAGCGCCTCCGGTGGGGCGCGGATGCAGGAGGGCGTGCTCTCCCTGTTGCAGATGGCCAAGACCGCCGCCGCGATCCGGCTGCTCCGGGACGCCGGAGTGCCCTACGTCAGCGTGCTCACCGACCCGGTCTACGGCGGTGTGGCCGCCTCATTCGCCAGCCTCGGTGACGTGATCATCGCCGAGGAGGGGACCCGGGCCGGGTTCGCCGGACCCCGGGTGATCGAGCAGACCATCCGGCAGCCGCTGCCGGCGGGCTTCCAGACCGCGCGGTTCCTGCACGAGCACGGCCACGTCGACCTGGTGGTACGCCGTCAGGAACTGCGTGGCGTGCTGGCCCGGCTGGTCGGCTTCTGCGCGGCGGCGGCCGGCGCCTCCGCCGGGAGCCCGGTGGCGGTCGCCGGCGGGCGGCCGTCCCGTGCTCCGGGCCACGACGAGCGGCCCGAACGCTCGGTGGACGCCTGGACGGCGGTGGGCCGGGCCCGGGCCGCCGACCGGCCGACGGTGCGGGAGCACATCGAGCGGATCTTCGGCGACTTCGTCGAGCTGCACGGTGACCGCTGGGAGCGGGACGACGCAGCGATCGTCGGCGGGCTGGCCCGGCTGGACGGCAGCCCGGTGGTGGTGGTCGGACACGCCAAGGGCCGGGACACCAGGGAGAACGTGGCAAACAACTTCGGGATGCCGCACCCGGCGGGCTACCGCAAGGTGATGCGGCTCTTCGAGCTGGCGCAGCGCTGGGGCGTACCGGTGGTGACCCTGGTGGACACCCCGGGGGCGTACCCGGGGCTCGCCGCCGAGGAGGGCAACCAGAGCGCCGCGATCGCCGAGACGCTGGCCCTGGCCGCGGGGCTGCGTACCCCGGTGGTCGCGGTGATCACCGGCGAGGGCGGCAGCGGTGGCGCCCTGGCACTGGCGGTCGCGGACCGGCTGCTGATCCAGGAGAACGGCGTCTTCTCGGTGATCAGCCCGGAGGGCTGCGCCGCGATCCTCTTCGGTGACGCCGGGCAGGCGCCGGTGGCCGCCCGCGCGCTGCGGCTGCGCGCCGAGGACCTCGGCCGGCTCGGTGTGGTCGACGAGATCCTGCCGGAGCCGCCCGGTGACCCGGAGCGGGCCGCCGGACTCGTCGCCGAGGCGGTGGGCCGGCTGCTGCGCCAGCTCGCCGGGATCCCGGTCGAGGAACTGCTGGCCGCCCGCTACCGCCGGCTGCGCGGCTACGGCGTGCTGGCCCCGGACGGCACCGCCACCGGCAGCCCGGTGGCGGAACCCTGGAAGGAAGGCGTGCATGTCTGAGCAGGTCCGCGAGGCGGCCGTCGTCCGGGCGGCCAACGGCACCGGTCCGGCGTCCGCGAATGGCACCGGATCCACGGCCGCGAACGGTGCCACTCCGGTGACCGCGAACGGCGGGACGCCGACGACCGCGAACAGCGGGAGCGCGGTGACCGCGAACGGCGGCGGGGCGCACTCCGTCGAACCGGCACCGCCGGCCGATGCCGGGCCGACCGACGCCGCGCTGCGCGGGGCGGTACGGGCCGCCGCCGAGGTGGCGGAGCTGGTCCGGGACCCGGCGATCCGGCGGGTCCGGGTGACGGTGGCCGACGTCCAGATCGAGGTCGAGGCCGCCGAAGCGGGTCGGGAGGCGGTCCTCACCGTCACCGGCGACCCGGCGGTGACCGGCGCGGCGCTCTCCGCCGTACCCGGCGCGGCCGTGGCGGCGGTACCGGGTGCGGCCGTGGCCGCCGTCGCCACGGCGGTCGCCCCGGCGGCCGGCACCGTGGCGGTGACGGCACCGCTGATGGGGGTCTTCTACCGGTCTCCCGGGCCGGACCAGCCGCCCTTCGCCGAGATCGGCCAGCGGGTCGAGGCCGGCGACCAGGTCGCGATCGTGGAGGCGATGAAGATGATGAACCCGGTCGTCACCGACCGGGGCGGGATCGTCCGGGCCGTGCACGTCACCGACGGCGAGGTCGTCGAGTACGAGCAGCCGCTGCTCAGCATCGAGCCGGGCTGAGGCGGGCGGACATGGTCAACCGGGTACTCATCTGCAACCGGGGCGAGATCGCCGTCCGGATCATCCGCGCCTGCCGCGACCTGGGCCTGGAGAGCGTGCAGGTCTACTCCTCCGCCGACCGGGACAGCCTGGCGGTGCAGCTCGCCGACCACGCCGTACACATCGGACCCGGCCCGGTCGCCCGCAGCTACACCAACATCCCGGCCATCCTCTACGCCGCCGCCAAGTCCGGCGCCGACGCGGTGCACCCGGGCTGCGGCTTCGTCTCCGAGGACCCGGTCTTCGCCGCCTCCTGCCGGGGCGTCGGGCTCACCTTCGTCGGCCCGGCCGCCGAACACATCGCGCTGATGGGCGACAAGGTGGCGGCCCGGGCGGCGATGCGGGCCGCCGGAGTGCCGGTGCTGCCCGGCTCGGACGGCACCGTCGACTCGCTCGGCGACGCGGTGACGGTCGGCGGCGAGATCGGCTTCCCGCTGATCGTCAAGGCGGTGGCCGGCGGCGGTGGCCGGGGCATCGCCGTGGTGCACCGGGCCGAGGACCTGCCGCTGGCGTACGAGACGACCCGGTCCGCCGCCCGGACCCTCTTCGGCGACGACCGGGTCTACCTGGAGCGCTACCTGCCGGCCGCCCGGCACATCGAGGTGCAGGTGCTGGCCGACGGGCACGGCACCGTGCTGCACCTCGGCGAGCGGGACTGCTCGGTCCAGCGCCGGCACCAGAAGCTGGTCGAGGAGTCCCCGTCCCCGGCGCTGGACCCGGGACTGCGGGAGCGGCTCTGCGCGGCGGCGGTGGCCGGGGCCCGGGACATCGGCTACGTCAGCGCCGGCACCTTCGAGTTCCTGGTCGCGCCGGACGGTGCGGCGTACTTCATGGAGATGAACACCCGGCTCCAGGTCGAGCACCCGATCACCGAGGTACGCACCGGGATCGACATCGTCGCCTGGATGATCCGGATCGCCGCCGGGGAACGGCTGGACCTGACCCAGTCCGACGTCCGGTTCGAGGGGCACTCGATCGAGGCGCGGATCAACGCCGAGGACGTCGACCGGGACTGGGCCGGTTCGACCGGCCGGGTGCACGGGCTGCGGATGCCGGCCGGCCCGGGCGTACGGGTGGACAGCCACCTCTACGACGGCTACGTCGTACCGCCGTTCTACGACTCGCTGCTGGCCAAGGTCGTCACGCACGGCGCCACCCGGGAGGAGGCGCTGCGCCGGCTGGACCGGGCGCTGGCCGAGTACCGGTCGGCGGGGGTGACCACCAACGTCGGCTTCCACCGCCGGCTGCTGCGCCATCCCGGCTTCCGCTCCGGCGACTACCAGCTCGGCGTCGTCGAGTCCGTGCTCGCCGAGCCATCCCCGGGCGAGGACGCCCACGGGGAGGACCACGAGATCCACACCGAAAGGACGGAAAGTCATGTCTGACCAGCTCACCACGAGGCTCGACAAGGAAGACCTCCGGCAGCTCATCGCCGACACCATCGACGTCGACCTCTCCGACGTCACCGACGAGGCGCACTTCGTCAACGACCTGGAGGTGGATTCCCTGATGGCCCTGGAGATCACCGTCCGGCTGGAGAAGCGGTACGGCGTCAAGATGGAGGAGAGCGAGCTGATCGCGGTCAGCACGCTGGACAGCACCTACCAGCTCCTCGAGGGCAAGCTGCGGGGCGGCTCGTGACGCCGCGCTGCGCCCCCCTGGCCGACCTGGTGGAGTTGGTCGAGGCCGACGACACCTCGGCGGTCTCGACCGCCAAGGTGGATCCCGGCGACCCGGTCTTCACCGGGCACTTCCCGGGCTTTCCGGTGCTGCCCGGGGTGTACGTGGTCGAACTGGTGGGCCAGACCGTACGGGCGGCGCTGGGTGAGGGCCACCGCCCCGAGCTGGCCGCGATGGACCGGTGCCGTTTTCTCAGCCCGGTCGCCCCCGGCGACGAGCTGCGGATCGAGGCGGCGTTGTCCTGGTCCGGGCCGGAACTGCGCTGCTCGGCCAAGATCAATACGGGTCGCGGTCCGGCCGCCGAACTGCGCCTGCGCTACCGATTCGAGGAGAACCGATGATCGGGGTTGCCGGGATCAGGAAGGTGATACCCCAGCGGTATCCGATCCTGCTGCTCGACCGGGTGGTCGAGCTGGTGCCGGGCGAGCGGCTGGCCGCGCTCAAGGCGGTGACCTGTAGCGAGGCCTGCTACGAACTGCTCGACGAGGCGTCCGTGGACCGCGACTACGCGTACCCGGGGACGTTGATCGTCGAGTCCTGGGCCCAGGCGGCGGTGCTGCTGGCGAGCTGGGAGACCCCCAACCCGGACGTGTTGGCCGGGAAGGTGGTGCTGGCCGGGTCGATCAGCAACGTCACCTTCGGCAACCCGGTCTACCCCGGGGACGTCCTCGAACACCGGGTCCGGCTGACCAAGGTCGTCGGCGAGACGGTGATCCTCGAGGGCGAGACCGTGGTCGGCGGCGAGACGGTGATGCGGCTCGGCCAGTTCGTGCAGACCCTGCGCCCGCTGGACGCCCTGCGCCCGGCGGAGCCGACCCCGGTCTCGGTGTAGGGAGCGGAGCGACATGAGCGAGCGGAGCGGAGTGTTGGCATGAGCGAGAACGAGCGACGGGTCGCGCTGGTCAGCGGCGGATCCAGGGGCATCGGCCGGGCGGTGGTGAGCCGCCTGGCCGCCGACGGGTTCGACGTGGCCTTCTGCTTCCAGGCCAACGCGGAGGCGGCGGAACTGGCGGCCAAGGCGGCCCGCGAGGCCGGGGCCCGGGTACTGACCCGGCAGGTCGACGTGGTGGACCTGGCACAGGTACGCGACTTCGTCTCCGCCACCGAGGACGAGCTGGGCCCGATCGACGCGGTGGTGACCGTCGCCGGGGTGACCCGGGACCGGCCGCTGGTGCTGATGGGCGAGGACGAGTGGCACGCGGTGCTGCGGACCAACCTGGACGGCACCTACACGGTGTGCCGGTCCGCGGTCTTCGCGATGATGAAGCGGCGGCGCGGCGCGGTGGTGACGCTCTCGTCAGTTGCCGGGGTGGCCGGCAACGCCGGGCAGACCAACTACTCGGCGTCCAAGGCCGGGATCATCGGCTTCACCAAGGCGCTGGCCAAGGAGATGGGCCGGTACGGCATCCGGGCCAACGTCGTCGCTCCCGGCTTCATCGAGACCGACATGACCGCCGGGCTGCCGCCTGCGGTCACCAAGGAGATGCTGGGCCGGATCCCGCTGGGCCGGTTCGGCCGGGCCGAGGAGACCGCCGACCTGGTCGGTTTCCTCGTCTCGGACCGGGCCTCCTACGTCACCGGCCAGGTCTTCCAAGTCGACGGCGGCATCGCGCTGTAGCGCGTACCGCCCCGAAGCACCCGAGGAGTTTCCCATGGCGGTGCGCCGCACCCCACGGTTCTACTTCAGCCTGCGCAGCCCGTACTCCTGGCTCGCCTACCGGGACCTGCACCAGCGGTACCCGGAGCTGGTGTCCGAGCTGGACTGGGTGCCGTTCTGGGAGCCGGACGAGTTGAGTTCGCGGCTGCTCGCCGAGGCCGGCGGCGAGTTCGTCTACACCGCGATGTCCCGGGCCAAGCACCTCTACGTGCTCGCCGACGTCCGGCGGCTCACCGCCGAGCGCGGGCTGACGTTGCGCTGGCCGGTGGACCGGGAGCCGGTCTGGGAGATCCCGCACCTCGGCTACCTGGTGGCGGCGCGGCACGGCGTCGGGCCGGCCTACCTGGCGCGGGCGTACCAGGCCAGGTGGGTCGAGGCGCGGAACATCTGTGACCGGTCCACGGTCGCCGAGATCGCCGCCGAGCTGGGGCTCGACCCGGCCGAGGTCTCCGGCGCGGCGGACGATCCGGAGGTACGCCGCCAGGGCGTCGGCGCGCTTCTCGACATCTACCGCGACGGCGTCTTCGGGGTGCCGTTCTTCGTGCACGGCTTCGACCGCTTCTGGGGAGTGGACCGACTGGCCGCGTTCGCCGCCTCGGTCGCCGCCAAGCGGGCTACCGCCGAGCGCGGTAACGCCGAGCGCGGTGACGCCGAGCGCGGTGACGCCGAGCGGGGTACGGCCGAGCCGACCCAGGTGCCGGAGAGCGGGTCGGCACCGGAGCCGGCGTTGGTGGGTGCGCCGGGCCGGACCGACGAGGGGCATGCCGGCGGCTGCGGCTGAGCCCGTTGATATAGCCCGAATATGGACGTCGATCGTACGGTCTGCCACGGAAACGCCGATGGCGCGGTGGTGATGCCGTACCGGAGAAGCCGGGGAAACAAACGTGTCCAAGGGAAGCATCGTCGAGGCGGTCCGGCACAACGTGGCCGGATCGCCGGAACGGCAGGCGGTGGTGTTCTGCCGTGGTGCGGGGGAGCGGTTCGTCGAGACGTCGCTGACGTACGCCGAACTCGACCGGGCGGCCCGGTCGACGGCGGCCTGGCTGGGCCGGCGGTGCCGGCCGGGTGACCGGGCGCTGCTGCTGTATCCGACCGGGTTGGAGTTCGTGGCCGGCTTCCTCGGCTGCCTCTACGCCGGTGTGATCCCGGTCCCGGTGCCGCTGCCGGCGAACTACCGGCACCACGCCGACCGGACCAGCGCGATCGCCCGGAACGCGGACGTGGCCGTGGTGCTGACCGATCCGGGGAACCTGGGCGCGGTCGACGACTGGATGCTCCAGGAGGGACTGGACCACCTGGCCTTCGCGGCGACCGACCTGGACGCCCCGGCCGGGGTCGGCGGCGCGGCGGACCCGACCGACGGCGCGGGACCGGCCGGGCCGGCGACGGACGACCGGTGGCTGCCCTATCCGGCCCGCCCCGACGACATCGCGTTCCTCCAGTACACCTCGGGCTCGACCAGCGACCCCAAGGGCGTGATGGTCACCCACGGCAACGTGCTGCACAACATCGGCTCGGTGCACCGCACCCTCGGCTGGACCGACCAGACCCGGTTCTGCAGCTGGCTGCCGCTCTATCACGACATGGGCCTGATCGCGATGCTGATCGCGCCGCTCTATCTCGGCAGCACCGCCGTGCTGATCCGGCCCAACGACTTCCTCAAGCGGCCGCAGCTGTGGCTGGAGGCGATCGACCGGTACGGCGCCGAGGTGGCCTGCGCGCCGAACTTCGCCTACGACCTCTGCGCCCGGCTGCTCACCGACGAGCAGGTCGCCGCGCTGGACCTGTCCCGCTGGCGGTACGCCTGCAACGGTGCCGAGCCGATCGACCCGGCCACCCTGGAGCGGTTCGCCGACCGGTTCGCCCCGGCCGGTTTCCGCTACGAGTCGTTCCTGCCGACGTACGGGCTGGCCGAGGCGACGCTCTGCGTCACCGGGGCCCGCCCGGCCGGCGCCCCGGTCACCGCGTACGTCGACCCCGCCGAGCTGGCCCGGGACGTCTTCACCCCGCTGCCCGCCGGTACGCCTTCCGGGCTGGCCCTGGTCGGCAGCGGCCGGGTCAACGCGCTGGACGTACGGATCATCGACCCCGGCACCTCCACCGTGTTGCCGGACGGCCGGGTCGGCGAGGTGTGGATCCGGGGCGGCAGCGTGACCCGGGGCTACTGGGGGGACCCGGAGGCGACCCGGCGGGCCTTCGGCGCGGTGACCGCGGACGGCGACGGCGGCTTCCTGCGTACCGGTGACCTCGGCATCCTCGACGACGGCGAGCTGTACGTCACCGGCCGGATCAAGGAAATGATGATCGTGCACGGCCGCAACCTCTACCCGCACGACGTGGAGCGCGAGGTCCGGGAGGTCGCCGAGGCGTTCGCCGGGCTGCCCTGCGCGGTCTTCTCGGTGCCGGCGCCCCGGGAGGAGATCGTGGTGGTCCAGGAGCTTCGCACCCGGGCCCGGGACGCCGCCGAGATCGCCGGCCTGGCCGGTGCGGTCAAGTCGACGCTGAGCCGGATCCTCGGGCTCCGGGTGGCGAACGTCGTCTTCGTCCGGGTCGGTCAGGTCCGGCGTACCACCAGCGGGAAGATCCAGCGCACCATGATGCGGGAACTCTTCGTCTCGGGCGTGCTGGACGCGACGTACGAGGATCTCGATCCGGAGGTCCGGGACCGCTACCGGGCCGGGCGGGCCGCGCAGCCGGTGCCGGCCGGGCGGGGGTGACCGGGATGCGCTATCCGGCCTTCGCCCTCGCCGAGCGGCTCGACCACGGCCTCGGCGACCCGCACGACCCGGAGCGGCCGGCCTCGTTCGCCCGCTGCGTCGCGCTGGACACCCGGGAGGAGTTCCCGGCGCAGATCTGCGCCGAGCTGGACCGGCTCGGCCTGCCCCGCTGGTACGTGCCGGCCGAGTTCGGCGGCGAGCTGCGCGACTACGAGGAGCTGCTGCACGCGGTACGGATCCTGGCCCGCCGGGACCTGACCGTCGCGATCGGGCACGGCAAGACCTACCTCGGTGCCGTCTCCGCCTGGGTGGGCGCCACCCCGGAACAGGCTCGCCGGGTCGGTGCCGAGGTGCTCGCCGGCAGCGTCATCTCGCTGGCGCTGACCGAGCGGGAGCACGGCAGCGACCTGCTCGCCGGTGAGGTCTCGGCGGTGCCGGCCGGCGACGGCTACCGGGTCGACGGCGAGAAGTGGCTGATCAACAACGCCAGCCGGGGTGACCTGGTCTGCGTCCTCGCCCGGACCGATCCGGCCGGCGGCACCCGGGGCTTCAGCCTGCTGATGGTGGACAAGCGGCGGCTCGCCCCCGGCACCTTCCGCTGCCTGCCGAAGGAGCACACCCACGGGGTACGCGGCGCGGACATCAGCGGCATCGCCTTCACCGGTGCCGAGGTGCCGGCCGACGCACTGGTCGGCACGCCCGGCGCCGGCCCGGAGATCGTGCTGAAGAGTGTCCAGCTCACCCGCACCATGTGCGCGGCGATGTCGCTCGGCCTGGCCGACCAGGCGCTGCGGCTGGTCCTCGACTTCGCCACCGGGCACCGGCTCTACGACCGGCCGCTGGTCGACCTGCCACACGCGAACCGCACCCTCACCGAGGCGTACGTCGACCTGCTGATCGGCGAGGCCACCAGCATGCTGACCGCGCGCGGCATCCACGCCACCCCCGGCGAGCTGAGCGTCACCTCGGCGGTCGCCAAATACCTGGTGCCGACGATGATGGACCGGACCATCCCCCGGCTGGGCCAGGTGCTCGGGGCCCGCGCCCTGCTCACCGCCGACCACGCCGACGGGCTGTTCCAGAAGATCGAACGCGACCACCGGATCGTCGGCATCTTCGACGGCAACACCCTGGTCAACCTGAACACCCTGGTCAACCAGTTCCCGGGCCTGGTCCGGGGCTACCGGCGGGGGGTGGTCGACCCGGGGCTCGCCGACACGGTCGAGCTGGCCCGGCCGCTGCCCGACTTCGACCGGAGCCGGCTGGCGCTGCTCTCCCGGACCGGGTGCAGCGTGGTGCAGCGGCTGCCGGTCGCCGTCGCCGAGGTACTGGAACTGGTCGACGCCGGCATCGCCCCGCAGGCCCTGGCCGCCCAGGCCGAGACGCTGGCCGGGCTGGTCGACCGGCTGCACGAGCGGATGGCCGCGTACCGGCCGCAGCCCCGGCAGGTGCCGGCCGAGGCGTTCGAGATGGCCGGCGAGTACGCGCTCGCCTTCGCCGCCGCCGCCTGCCTGCAACTGTGGCTGCGCAACCGGCACTGGCTCTCCGACGGCCCGACCGCCCCGCTCTGGGCGGACGCCCGCTGGCTGCGCGCCTGCCTGCACCGGCTGATCGGGCAGCTCGGCCCGGCCGCCGAGACCGGGTCCGAAGCCGACGACGGCGAGGACTACGACCGGCTGCTGCCGGATCTGCGGGCCCAGCACCGCGAGGGCCGGCTCTTCTCGCTGCTTCCGGCCCGGCTCGCCGAGGCGGCCCCGCAGACGGCCGAGCCTGCGACGCGCTCCGCCGAGCCGGCCGCAGAGCTTCCCGAGGTGGCCCGATGAGCGTCGACACCGCCCGCGTTCCCGGCCCGGTCCCGGAGGCCGAGCCGGACCTGGAGACGTACCTCGGAGATCCGCACGATCCGACGAACCCGGTCGGCTATCCGGCGGTGCTCGCCGCCGACGAGCGCGGCGAACTGCTCGCCGACGGCGAGCGGGCGCTCGACGGGTACGGGCTGAACGCCGAGTTCGTGCCCCGGGCCCTCGGCGGCCGGTTCGACCGGGCGGACCGGCTGGCCCAGGTGCTGCGCGCGGTGTTCCGCCGGGACACCACCCTCGGGGTCGGCTACGGGGTCACCACCTTCATCGCCGCCACCCCGGTCTGGACCAGTGGCACCGCGCAGCAGCGGCGCTGGATGGCCGACCTGCTGCTGCGGCACGGCAAGGCGTCGGCCGGCTACAACGAGCTGGCGCACGGCACCGACTTCGGCCGGGCCGAGCTGCGAGCCGACCTCACCGGCGACCGCTTCCTGGTGACCGGTCGCAAGGAGATGGTCGGCAACCTGAGCCGGGCGGACGCGGTGACGCTCTTCGCCCGCACCGACGACCGGCCGGGCAGCCGCAGCCACTCGCACCTGCTGCTGGACATGGCCGCGCTGCCGGCGGAGCACCTGCGGCAGCTCCGCCGCTACCGCACCGCCGGGGTGCGCGGGGTGCTGCTCGGCGGGCTCGAGTTCACCGGCTGCCCGGTGCCGGCCGACGCGGTCGTCGGCGACCTCGGTGGCGCGATGGAGACGGTGCTGCGGGCGTTCCAGGTGACCCGGGGCGTACTGCCCGGGATGGCCGTCGGGATCGTCGACACCCAACTGCGTACGGTGCTGCGGTTCGCCCTCGACCGCCGGCTGTACGGGCTGCCGGTGGCCGAGCTGCCGCACGCCCGGACCACCCTGGTCGACGCCTTCCTGGACCTGCTGATCAGCGACTGTCTGGCCACCGTGGTCGCCCGGGCCCTGCACGTGCTGCCGGGCCAGACCAGTGTCTACAGCGCCGCCGTGAAATACCTGGTGCCGAAGATGTTGCAGGACGCGGCGTACCGGCTCTCGGTGGTGCTGGGCGCCCGGTCGTACCTGCGGGACGGCCCGTACGCGATCTTCCAGAAGAACCTGCGGGACCTGCTCGCCGCGACGCTGACCCACGCCAGCGCGGCGGTCTGCCAGGCGACGATCATCCCGCAGCTGCCCCGGCTGGCCCAGCAGGGCTGGCGCTCGTCGCCGCCACCGCCGCCGGAGCTGTTCCGGCTCGGCGGCGCGCTGCCCCCGCTGGACTTCGCCGGCCTCGGGCTCTCCGCCCGGGGGGTGGACAGCCTGACCGGCACGCTCCGGGAACACGGCGCCGAACCGGGTACCGACCCGGCCGTCGCCCGGCTCTGCGGGCTCTTCACCGCCGAACTCGGCCGGCTCGCCGGAGTCTGCGCCGACCTGCCGCCCCGGGACCGTACCGTGATCGCCGGCCGGCGCAGCTTCGAGCTGACCGACCGGTACGCGACCGTGCTGGCCGCCGCCGCCTGCCTCGGGGTGTGGCGGCACAACCAGGACGACCCGTTCCTGCGGGACACCCCGTGGCTGCTCGCCGCGCTGACCCGGCTGGCCGGACGGCTGGGCCTCGACCCGGGCGCGGCACCGGACGGGCTGGAGCGGCACCTCTTCATCGAGCTGCTGGCGCGGCACCAGGACAACCGCGGCTTCGATCTCGTCAACCGGCGTCTCGCCGGCTGACCGTCTCCGTCCGTACGCCAAAGGAGTGCACCATGTCCGGAACCATCCAAGACACGTCCGTCGACGCCATCCGTAGCTGGCTGGTCGGCCGGATCGCCTTCTACCTGCAACGGTCGGCCGAGGAGATCGACGCCGACGCGCCGCTGGTCGAGATCGGCCTCGACTCGGTCTACGCGATGACCCTGAGCGGGGACGTCGAGGAGCGGTTCGACATCGAGGTGGAGCCCACGATGGCCTGGGACCACCCGACCGTCAACGCCCTCGCCAACCACCTGCACGGCGTGCTGGGCGCCCGGGGATGACCGTGCAGGGCATCCGCCCGGAGGAGTCGCCGGCCGGGCCGGCCGATCCGCGCTCCGGGCCCGGCCACCCGCTCTCGGTCGGGCAGGAGGCGCTCTGGTTCCTCTACCAGCTCGCGCCGGAGAGCCCGGCGTACAACATCACGCTCGCGGTCCGGGTCCGGTCCGCGTTGGACGTCGCGGCGCTGGGCCGGGCGGTCGGCGCGCTGGTGGCCCGGCATCCGGTGCTCGGCACTTCCTTCGCCGAGGTCGACGGGGTACCCCGGCAGTTCGTTCCGCCGGCCGGCGCCGAGCCGGCGGACGGCTCCCGGTGGCTGGAGGTCCGGGACGTCCCGGGCCGCACCGACGAGGCGCTGCTCGGGCTGGCCCGGTCGGTCGGCGAGGTGCCGTTCCGGCTCGGTGCCGGGGAGGTCTTCCGGGTGGTGCTGCTGCGCCGCTCCGCCGACGACGCCGCCCTGGTCCTGGTCACCCACCACATCATCAGCGACGCCACCTCGCAGTGGCTGCTGCTGCGGGACCTGCTGGCCGGATACCGGGGGATCGCGGCCGGCGGCGCCCCGGACTGGGCGCCGCTGACCGGCAGCTTCCTGGACCACGTCGAGGCGGAGCGGGTACTGCTCGACTCACCCCGGCGGGACCGGCTGGAACGGTACTGGCGGAACCGCTGCACCGGGGTGGCGGCCGGGGCGATCCCGGTCGACCGGCCCCGACCGGAGCGGCAGACCTTCGACGGGGCGACGTACCACCTGCGGCTCCCCGACGAGTTGACGGCCCGGGTCCGGGCGGCGGCCTCGGCGGCCGGGGTGACCCCGTTCGCCTTCCTGCTCGGGGTCTTCCAGGCCACCCTGTACCGGTACGGCGGTCAGGACGACTTCGCGGTCGGCTGCCCGGTGGCGACCCGGCACGGCCGGGGGCTGCGGGAGGTGGTCGGCTACCTGGTCAACACCCTGGTGCTGCGTTCGTCGTTCGCCACCGGGGCCACCTTCGCCGACGCGGTGGCGGCGGCGCACCGGGAACTCCTCTCCGGACTGGCCCACGTCGGCTACCCGTTCCCGCTGCTGGACCGGATGCTCGGCGGGGCACGGGGCAGCACCCGGTCGCCGCTGTTCCGGATCGCTTTCACGATGGTGGCGGCGGACCGGCTGGACCCGCCGCTGCCGCTGGTGCCGGAGGGCGCGGTCGTGGGACCGGAGATCTCCTACGCGGGACTGCGGCTGGCCGCGTTCGACGTACCGCAGCTTGAGGGGCAGTTCGACCTCAACGTGGAGCTGCGCCAGGCGGAGGATTCATTCACCGGTGCCTTCCGGTACAACACGGATTTGTTCGACGGTGCGACCATAGAGCGGCTTACCGGGCACTACCGCCGGTTGCTGGAGGCGGCCACCGCCGACCCGACGCGCCGGATCGACCGGGTCTCCCTTGTCGACAGCGCACAACTGGAACAACTGCTCGCGTTCGGGACCGGCGGGGTCTCGCCCGGGCAGTGACCCTGGGAACACCCGAAACCAGGGGTGAACCGCCCGAAACCCGGGACACCTCAGGGTCGCCGGTCCGGGGGTTCTCAGGGTGGTATCTCATGTGTCGATCTAACGATCAGTGATTGGATGCTCGCTATGGAGCAGGCTGTGCGGCTGGAGTCGCTGAGCAAGACGTACGGTTCGGGTCAGAACGCGGTGACCGCCCTGAAGGATGTGTCGCTCGATCTGCGGGCCGGCAGCTTCACGGCGATCATGGGGCCCTCCGGCTCGGGGAAGTCGACCCTGTTGCAGTGCGCCGCCGGACTGGACCGGCCCACCGGCGGCCGGGTGGTGATCGGCGGCACCGACCTGACCGGGCTGAGCGAGACCGCGCTGACCCTGCTCCGGCGAGACAAGATCGGCTTCGTCTTCCAGGCCTTCAACCTGCTGCCGTCGTTGACCGCCGAGCAGAACGTGGCGCTGCCGCTGCGGCTGGCCGGCCGCAAGCCGAGCCGGTCCGAGGTGGCGGAGGTACTCGCCGAGGTGGGGCTCGGCAACCGGGGCGGACACCGGCCGGCGCAGCTCTCCGGCGGCCAGCAGCAGCGGGTCGCGATCGCCCGCGCGCTGGTCACGAAGCCGGCGGTGCTCTTCGCCGACGAGCCGACCGGTGCGCTGGACACCAGCACCAGCCGGGAGGTGCTGGCGCTGCTGCGCGGCCTGGTCGACCGGCACCAGCAGACCATCGTGATGGTCACGCACGACCCGGTGACCGCCGCCAACGCCGACCGGGTGGTCTTCCTCGCCGACGGGGTGCTCGCCGGTGAGCTGGTCAACCCGACGGCGGAGACGATCGCCGCCCGGATGACGCGCATGGAGGTCGGCGCGTGCTGAGCATCGCGTTGCAGACCCTTCGGGTGCGCTGGGCCGCGTTCGTCGGGACGTTCGTCGCGCTGACCCTGGGCGCCGGCATGATCGCCGCGATGGGGTTGGAGATCGGCGCCACCCTGGGGCTGCCCGAGCGGGCACCGCAGCGGTTCGCCGCCGCCCCGGTGGTGGTCGCCGCGCTCGACCCGGAGTGGGATCCGGCCCGGCACGATCCGGGCAGCCGCTCGCTGATCCAGGCCCGTGGCATCTCCGACGCGCTGGCCGCCGAGGTCGGCGCGCTGGGCCGCACGGTTCCGGTCCGAAACTTCTACGCCCAGCTCGCCGGCGGCCCCGAGGACCAGGTCGGGCACGGCTGGTCGAGTGCGGAGTTCGCGCCGTACGCGCTGGCCGCCGGCCGGCCGCCGCAGGCCGACACCGAGGTCGTGGTGCCGAGCGGCGGTGCCGGGCCGGGCGAGCGGGTCACCGTCTTCACCACCGGCGGGCCGCGCGACTACACCGTTGCCGGGGTGACGGCACCGGCCGACTTCGAGTCCGCGGTCTTCTTCACCGACGCCGAGGCGGCCCGGCTCTCGCCCCGGGTCGAGGCGCTGGTCTCCTACGGGGCGCCGGAGGCGGTACGCCAGGCCGTCGGCGGGGACGCCGAGGTGCTCACCGGCGAGCGGCGCAACGTGCTGGACCCGAGCTACAACGCCGACCGGGAGGCGATCGACAACACCCAGACGCTGCTGCCGATCACCGCCGTGGTCGCCGGCTTCGTCTCGATCTTCCTGGTCGCCTCGACCTTCGCCTTCGCGGTCGCCCAGCGGCGGCGGGAGATCGCCCTGCTCCGCACGGTCGGCGCCACGCCCCGGCAGGTACGCCGGATGGTGCTGGCGGAGGCGTTCGTGGTCGGGCTCGCCTCCGCGATCGCCGGCTGTGCGCTCGGGCTCGGCGTCGCGCCGCTGCTGGCCGGCTGGATGGTCGACCTGGGGCTCGCCCCGCCGTGGTTCACCGTCGGCTTCTCCACCGGGCCGGCGGTCTGGGTGCCGTTGCTGATCGCGTTCTGCGTGGGGCTCGGGGTGGCGCTGGCCGGGGTCTGGGCGGCGTCCCGCCGGGCCGGCGACGTACGCCCGATCGAGGCGCTCCGGGACGCCGCCGTGGACACCCGCACCATGACCTCCGGCCGGTGGCTCTACGGGATGCTGGCGCTGGCCTTCGGACTGGTCACCATCGGCTGGGTGGCGGTGGTGAACCCGGGCATGGTGATGGTGCCGACCCGGTACATCGGGGTGCTGATGCTGCCGATCCTGGCGTTCGCGCTGCTCGCCCCGGTGGTGGTGAAGCCGATCGCCCGGCTGATCACCTGGCCGCTCGGCCGGCTCCGCGGTGCCGCCGGGATGCTGGTCCGGGAGAGCGCGCTGACCTCGGTGCGGCGTACCGCGGCCACCGCCGCGCCGGTGCTGCTCACCGTCGGGCTCTCCATCTCGCTGCTCGGCGCCGCCGCCACCATCGACCGGGCCAAGGACAGCGGCCGGCGCAACCAGGTGACCGCCGACTTCGTGGTCACCCCGGACGGTACGCCCGGGGTGAGCGAGGCGGTCACCGAGCGGGTCCGGGCGATCCCCGGCGTCGACGTGGTCGCCGCGCTGCCGACCATGGTGTACGTCCGGGACGACGCCCGGCTCGCCGACTACGAGGCACTGGCGGTCGACCCGGCCGCCTTGTCGGGCACCCTGACCCTGCCGGTCGACGAGGGCAACCCGGCCGAGCTGCGCGACGACACCATCATCGTCAACGACGACTGGGGAGTCGGGGTCGGCGAGACCGTCGAGGTCTTCATGGCCGACGGCAGCAGCGTGCCGCTGCGGGTGGTGGCGGTGCTCGACACCACCTCGGGCAGCAACGACGTCGCCTACCTGAGCACGAAGTACGCCGGCACCGCCAAGTACGCCTTCACCGGCCTGGCCCGCCGGGTCTACGTCTCGCTGCGCGAGGGCACCGACCCGGCGGCCGTCCGGTCGGCCCTGGGCAGCGCCACCGCCGGGCTGGGCGCCCGAGCGGTCGCGGCCGAGGACTGGCTCGGCGAGGAGAGCAGCGAGAACAGCCAGGCCAGCACGCTGGGCATGCTGCTGGTGCTCGGCATCGCGATCGTCTTCTGCTTCATCGCCATCGTCAACACGCTGGTGATGGCGACCTCGGACCGGCTCCGGGACATGGCGATCCTGCGGCTGGCCGGCGCCACCCCGCCACAGGTGCTGCGGGTCTTCGCCGCCGAGTCGCTGCTGGTGGCCGGCGTCGGGGTGCTGCTCGCGGTCGGGGCGTCGGCGGTGAACCTGGCCGGGCTGCGGCTCGCCCTGGGGCAGCTCGTCGGGGCCACCCCGGTCAGCGTGCCGTGGGGCACCGTCGCGGTGATCACCGTGGTCAGCGCCGCGCTGGCCGTACTCGGTGCGGTGGTCCCGGTCCGGCTCGCGTTCCGGTCCCGCGCGGTCGAGCTGGCCGGCGTACGCGAATAAACCGTCCACACCGGACTATTTCCGGGCTCCGTCACCTGTTTTCTCAGGTGGCGGAGCCCGGTTCGTTTTCGAAGATAGTTTCGATATGGGGCTGGTATAGCCGCGGGTCGCAGGATGACTAGGAGCCGAGGAAGCAGGCCGGCGCCAACCGTGGGAACGGCACCTGGCGGTGACGTTTCCGGGGAACGTAACTGACCCGCGAAGGGAAAGCCGTGCCAATGGACCTTTTACGACCTGGAGAGCGCGGCGCCTGCACGCCGGCCCTCACCGGCGGCCACGACCAACCTCAAGGGGAGGTTGAAAAAGGTTCACCGCACGCGCTGAAGGGCATCCTCGCGACCGTCGGGAACACGCCGCTGGTGGAACTCGAACGCCTGGTACCCGATTCTCGAATCAAGGTGTTCGCCAAGCTGGAGCGGTTCAATCCCGGCGGCAGCGTCAAGGACCGGACCGCGCTGAGCATGCTGCTGGAGAAAATCCGCAGTGGCGAACTCCAGCCGGGCCGGTCGGTGGTGGTCGAGTCGAGTTCGGGAAACCTGGCGGTCGGGCTCGCCCAGATCTGCCGGTATTTCGGGCTCCGGTTCGTCTGTGTCGTGGACGCGAAGACGACCGAACAGAACATCGCGATACTGCGGGCGTACCAGGCGTCGGTCGAGGTGGTCAACCGGCCCGACCCGGACAGCGGCGAGTACCTGCCGGTGCGGGTACGCCGGGTCCGCGAACTGGTGGCGAACACCCCGCACGCGTTCTGGCCCAACCAGTACGCGAACCCGCTCAACCCGATCGCGCACCGGCAGACCATGGGCGAGATCGTCGACGCGCTCGACGGTTCCGTCGACTACCTGTTCTGCGCGGTCAGCTCCTGCGGCACCCTGCGCGGCTGCGCGGACTACGTCCGCCAGCACGGAATGAACACGAAGATCGTCGCCGTCGACGCCGTCGGCAGCATGATCTTCGAGGGGCAGCAGCCGATCGAGCGGCTGCTGCCCGGGCACGGCGCGTCGCTGCGGCCGGGACTCTTCGACCCGGACGCCGCCGACGAGGTCATCCACGTGACCGACCTCGAGTGCGTCGCCGCCTGCCGCCGGCTCACCGCCCGGGAGGCGATCCTGGCCGGCGGCTCCTCCGGGGCCACCGTGGCGGCCCTGGAGCGGCGCGTTCCGAGCATCCCCGAGGACGCGAAGTGCGTGCTCATCTTCCCCGACGGTGGCGACCGCTACCTCGACACGATCTATTCCGACGACTGGGTACGGAGCCGCTTCGGTGAAGTTTCGCACCTCTGGAAGGAAGCCTCCGGTGGGTGATCAGGCCTGATGCTGATCCTTCGACATGACGACGTGCGACAGATCCTCGCCGAGCGCGAACTCGCGCTGATCGAGCTGGTCGGCGAGGCGTACCGGTTGCACGACGAGGGTGCCACCGCGGTACCGCACTCGATCTTCCTCCGCTTTCCCGACCAGCCCCGCAACCGGATCATCGGGCTGCCCGCGTACGTCGGCGGGAAGTCGCCGGCCGCCGGGATGAAGTGGATCGCCTCCTGGCCGGGGAACATCGCCAGCGGACTGGCCCGGGCCAGCGCCTCGATCGTGACCAACGACCTCGACACCGGAACGCCGACGGCGCTGCTCGAAGGCTCGGTGATCTCGGCCAAGCGGACCGCGGCCAGTGCCGCACTCGCGGCCCGGCTGCTGGTCCGCGAGTCGGGCCCGAGCGGGGTGACGCTGATCGGCTGCGGCGTGATCAACCTCGAGGTGCTGCGCTTCCTGCTCGCCGCGCTGCCCACGCTGACCGAGGTGACCCTCTTCGACAGCGACTGCACCCGGGCCGCCGCGTTCGCCCGGCAGTGCGCGGACCTCTCGCCGACCCTGCACGTGACGCTCGCCGCCGACGCCGGCCGGGCCGTCGCGGCACACGACCTGGTCTCGATCGCCACCACGGCGGCCGAGCCGCACCTCGACCTCGGCCCGGCCCGCCCCGGCACCCTCGTGCTGCACGTCTCACTGCGCGACCTGACCCCGGCGACGATCCTGGCCAGCCAGAACGTGGTCGACGACGCCGACCACGTCTGCCGGGAGCGGACCTCGCTGCACCTGACCGAGCAGCAGGTGGGGCACCGCGACTTCATCGACGCGCCGATCGGCCAGATCCTGCGCGGCACCGGCGGCTTCCGCCGCGATCCCGACCGGACGGTGGTCTTCTCGCCGTTCGGCCTCGGCGCCCTGGACATCGCCCTCGCGGAGTTCGTCCGGGCCGCCGCCGTCGAGCGGGGCCTCGGCATCCGCGTCGACGACTTCCTGCCCGCCACCGGCGGCACCGCGAATCCCAGGTGATCCGGCCCCGGCCGGAGCCTCGACCAACCACAAGGAGTTCCGATGGCTGACGAGCAGACCGACGACCGGGTGTACCGGGTGGTCCGCAACGACGAGGAGCAGTACTCGATCTGGCCCGCCGACCGGGATCTGCCCGCGGGCTGGCACGCCGAGGGCACCGAGGGCCCGCGTGCCGACTGCCTCGCCCGGATCGGCGAGGTCTGGACCGACATGCGCCCGCTGAGCCTGCGCCAGCGGATGGCGGCGGCACAGAGCTGACCGCCCCCGCAACGAGGTGAGGAGCACCCATGAACCCCGATCGAAGCCGGACTGACCTGGTCGGCGACTCCAGCGGGCCGGCGAACGTCGCCGGGTCCGCCAACATCCTGCCGGCGCTGGTCGCCCGCCAGGTGGCGGCCACGCCCGACGCGGTCGCCGTACTGGCCGGCGACGTCGAGGTGACGTACGCCGAACTGGACCGCCGGGCCAACCGGCTGGCCCGGTACCTGCGCGGCCTCGGTGCCGGGCCCGACACGCTGGTCGGGGTCTGCCTGCCCCGGAGCGTCGACCTGGTCGTCGCGCTGCTCGGCGTCTGGAAGGCCGGTGCCGGCTACCTGCCGCTGAGCCCGGACCACCCCCGGGACTGGGCGACCTGGGTGCTGACCGACACCGGCGCCGGGATCGTGCTCACCGGCTCGGCGCACGCCGAGCTCGTGGCCGGCACCGGCGCCCGGGTGCTCCACCTCGACGACATCGCGGCCGAACTCGCCGGGCTGCCCGACGAGGCGCCGGTCAACCCGGCGACCGGGGACGACCTCGCCTACGCGATCTACACCTCCGGCTCCACCGGCCGACCCAAGGGCGTCATGATCAGCCACGCGGCGATCGCCAACCGGGTCGACTGGGCGGTCCGGCAGCACGGCCTCGGCCCGGCCGACCGGGTGTTGCAGAAGACCGCGCTGACCTTCGACGCGGCCTGCTGGGAGTTCTTCGCCCCGCTGGTCAGCGGCGGCGCCGTGGTGCTCGCCCCGGTCGGCGCCGAGCGCGACCCGGCGGCGCTGGTCCGGGCGATCAACCGGTACGGCGTCACCGTCTTCCAGGGCGTGCCGTCGGTGCTGCGGCTGGTCGCCGACGATCCGGGCTGGCGGGACTGCACCTCGCTGCGGCTGCTCTTCTCGGCCGGCGAGCCCCTGCACGCCGAGCTGTGCCGGCGGCTCACCGACGGGCTCAAGGTCACCCTCTGGAACACGTACGGGCCGACCGAGTGCGCCATCGACGTGACCGCGCACCCGTACGACCCGGCGCTGCCGACCGGACCGGTGCCGATCGGCCGGCCCCTGGCCAACCTCCGGGTGCTGGTACTGGACGGAAACGGCGACCCGGTGCCGGTCGGGGTCGCCGGTGAACTGCACGCCGGCGGGGTAGGGGTGGCCCGGGGCTACCTCGGCCGGCCGGAGCTGACCGCCGAGAAGTTCGTCCCCGACCCGTACGGGCCGCCGGGGTCCCGGCTCTACCGCACCGGTGACCTGGTGCGGTGGCGGACCGACGCGACCCTGGAGTACATCGGGCGGCTCGACCACCAGGTGAAGGTGAACGGCGTCCGGATCGAACCCGGCGAGGTGGAGTCGGCGCTGGTCGCCCACCCGGACGTCGACGCCGCCGTGGTGCTGGCCGTGGAGGCGGCCGAGGGCGGCAAGCGGCTCGTCGGGTACGTCACCGGCGAGCGGGTGCCGACCGCCGACCGGCTGCGTACCTTCCTCCGGGACCGGCTGCCCGACCCGATGATCCCGGCCGCCTTCGTGGCCCTGCCGGAGTTCCCGCTGAACAGCAGCGGCAAGGTGGACCGGGCGGCGCTGCCGGCCCCGGAGATCGGCGCCGAGGACGGCCGCCCGCCGTACGTGGCGCCGCGTACCGCCGCCGAGCGGCTGGTCGCCCGCTCCTGGGCGGAACTGCTCAAGGTGGACCGGGTCGGCGCGCACGACGACTTCTTCTCGCTCGGCGGCTCCTCGCTGCTGCTCACCCGGCTCGCCAACCAGCTCCGGGCGGCCTCCGGCAGCAAGGTCCCGCTGCGCGGCCTCTTCACCGCGCCCACGGTCGAGCAGCAGGCGAAGCTGATCGCGGTGCCGACCGACGACGGCCCGCCGATCGTCCCGGTGCCCCGGACCGGGCCGCTGCCGCTGTCGTTCGGGCAGCGCCGGCTCTGGTTCCTGGACCGGCTGGAGCCGGGCAACACCGAGTGGGTCGCCCCGCTCTTCGTCCGGCTCGGCCCGGAGGTCAGCCAGAGCACGGTCCGGCGGGCGCTGGACACGCTGGCCGGACGGCACGAGATCCTGCGCACCCGCTACGTCGAGACCGGTGGCGAGCCCCGCCAGGTGGTCGACCCGCCCGGCCCGGTCGAGCTGCGGGTGGTCGAGGCAGACGCGGCCGACCTGGAGACGGTGTTCCGCGGCGAGTTCGAGCGCGGCTTCGACCTGGCCACCGGCCCGGTCTGGCGGGCGCTGCTGGTCCGCTTCCCGGGCACCCCGACGCCGACCCCGCCGACCTCGGTGCGGATCCCGGCCACTGCCGGCCGTACCCCGGCCGGCGAATCGGTGCTGCTGCTCACCCTGCACCACATCGCCTGCGACGGCTGGTCGTCGGTGGTGCTGGAGCGGGAGCTGCGGGAACTCTGCGCGGCGACGGTTGCCGGGCGCGCCCCGGAGCTGCCGGAGCAGCCGATCCAGTACCTCGACTTCGCGAGCTGGCAGCAGGGCTGGCTGACCGAGGAGGTGCTGGCGGCGGAGCTGGCGTACTGGCGGAAGACCCTCGACGGGCTCGGGCCGCTGGACCTGCCGACCGACCGTCCCCGCCCGGCCCGCCGCGACCCGTTGGGCGCGCTCGCCCCGTTCACCATCCCGGCCGAACTGGCCGCCGCGATCCGTGACCTCGGCCGGCGGTACGGCGCCTCGCCGTACATGACGATGCTGACCGCGTTCAGCACGCTCCTCGCCCGGTACGCCGGACGCTGGGACGTCGCCGTCGGCACCCCGGTGGCCGGCCGCAACCGGCCCGAGCTGGAGGAAATGGTCGGCTTCTTCCTCAACTCGCTGGTGCTGCGGCCGAACCTGACCGCCGGAATGCGGTTCGGCGAGGCGCTGGAGGCGACCCGGGAGGTCTGCCGGGCCGCGTTCGCGCACCAGACGCTGCCGTTCGAGCAGCTCGTCGACGACCTCCAGCCGGACCGGGACATGTCCCGCACCCCGCTGTTCCAGGTCGCCTTCGACCTGCACGACGAGGGGCTGACCGGCGGTGCGGTGCGGGCCGACGACCTGGCCGCGTTCACCGAGGCGTGGCAGATCGCCAAGACCGACCTGACGCTCTTCGTCCGGGTCCAGGAAGACGGCGCGATGCTCGGCGCCCTGGAGTACGCGACAGCGCTCTTCGACCGCTCCACGGTGGACCGGATGGGCGGCCACCTGGTCCGGCTGCTCCAGGCGGTCACCGCCGACCCGGAGCTGCGGCTCGGCGCGGTGGACTTCCTCGACCCGGTCGACGAGCTGGTCGGCACCGGCCGGATCGACCCGTTCCGCACCGGTGCGCCGGACCGCTGCCTGCACCAGGTCTTCGAGGAGCGGGTGCTGCTCGCCCCGGCGGCGGTGGCGGTGACCTTCCAGGGCGTCTCGTTGACGTACGCCGAGGTGAACGCCCGGGCGAACCGCCTGGCGCACCGGCTGCGGGCCGGCGGGATCGGGCCCGGCTCGCTGGTCGGTGTCTGCCTGGAGCGCGGGATCGACCTGGTCCCGACGCTGATCGGGGTGCTGAAGTCCGGTGCGGCGTACCTGCCGCTGGATCCGGCGCAGCCGGTGGACCGGCTCGGCTTCATGGTCGGCGACGCGGGCGCTCCGGTGGTCGTGACGCAGTCGTCGCTGCTCGACACGGTCTCCGGGTTCTTCGACGGCGACCTGCTGGTGCTCGACCGGGAGGACCTGTCGGGGCAGCCGGTGGCGAACCCGGCGCCGGTCTCGCACCCCGAGGACCTGATCTACGTGATCTACACGTCGGGGTCGACGGGGCGGCCGAAGGGGGTCTGCCTGAGCCACGCCAACGTGCTCCGGCTCTTCACCACCACCCATCCGCGGTACGGCTTCTCCGCCGACGACGTGTGGACGCTGTTCCACTCGTACGCCTTCGACGTCTCGGTCTGGGAACTCTGGGGTGCCCTGGCCTACGGCGGGCGGCTGGTGGTGGTGCCGCGCGAGGTGACCCGGCTGCCGGACGAGTTCCTGGAGCTGCTGGTCGCCGAGCGGGTCACCGTGCTCAGCCAGACCCCGTCGGCGTTCCGCGCCATGGTCGGGTTCGCCCGGGACGGCAACCCCCGGCTGGACCGGCTGTCGCTGCGGGCCGTGGTCTTCGCCGGCGAGAAGCTGGAGATGGCCGAGCTGGCCCCCTGGATGGCCCGGTTCGGTGACCGGCCGGCACTGGTCAACATGTACGGCATCACCGAGACGACGGTGCACTCCACCTACCACCTGGTACGCCCGCAGGACATCACCGGCTCCGGCAACCCGATCGGCTACCCGCTGAGCGACTCCCGAATCTACCTGCTGGACGGCTACGGCAACCTGGTCCCGGTCGGTGTTCCCGGCGAGATCCACGTCGGCGGCCCGGCGGTGGCCCGGGGCTACCTGAACCGGCCGGAGCTGACCGCGCAGCGGTTCGTGCCGGACCCGTTCGCGGCCGAGCCGGGTGCCAGGATGTACCGCAGTGGTGACCTGGCCCGGCGCCGTCCCGACGGTGGGCTGGACTTCCTGGGCCGGATCGACGACCAGGTGCAGATCCGGGGCTACCGGGTCGAACTTGGCGAGATCGAGACCGTGCTCGCCGCACACCCCGGGATCCGGAACGCGGTCGTGCTGACCGACGAGCCGGAGCCGGGCCAGCCGAGGGTCGTCGCCTACTACGTACCGGACGCCGACAACCCACCGCTCGTCCCCGAGCTGGTCGGCTACTGCGGCAGCCGGCTGCCCGACTACATGGTGCCGGGCGTGTTCGTGCCGCTGGAGCAGATCCCACTGACCCCCAACGGCAAGCTCGACCGTCGCGCGCTGCCGACCCCGGCCCGGACGGTCGCCGAGGTGGACGCGGCCGGCTACGTCGCACCGCAGGGACCGGTCGAGGAGCGGATCGCCGAGATCTGGGCCGAGCTGCTCGACGTCGACGCCGGTACCCAGACGAACTTCTTCACCGTCGGCGGCCACTCGATCCTCGCGGTCCGGCTGGCCTCCCGGATCCAGGAGGAGTTCGAGATCGACCTTCCGGTCCGGACCGTCTTCGAACGGCCCACGATCGCGCGGATCGCCGAGGCGGTCGAGGAGCGGATCCGCGCCGAGATCGACGAGCTTTCCGAGTCCGACCTGCTGGCCGGCCTGGCGTTGCTGAAGGAGCAAAGAGGATGAGCACGGGCGAGGGCACGATCGAACGCAGTGTCGAGGCAGCCCGGGAGGAACTGCTGCGGGCCCGGCTCGCCGGGCGGCTGCGCGGCGGTCGCCGCGCGGCGCTGACCCGGGTCGACCGGAACGGCCCGCTGCCGCTCTCCTTCGGGCAGCAGCAGATGTGGTTCCTGAGCAGGCTCGACCCGGGTAGCTGGGAATATCTGGTACCGCTGGCGCTGCGGCTGCGCGGCCCGCTGGACTCCGCCGCGCTGCGCCGGGCGCTGACCGAGCTGGTCGGCCGGCACGAGATCCTGCGTACCCGCTACGCGCTGGTCGGCGGCGAGCCGGTCCAGGTGATCGACCCGGCCGGGCCGGTCGAGCTGGCGGTGACGGACCTGACCGACCTGCCCGAGGCGGAGCGGGAGCACCGGGGCTTCGCGCGGGCCGCCGAGGAGCCGTCGATCCCGTTCGACCTGGCCACCCAGTGGCCGGTCCGGGCCCGGCTGGTCCGGCTGGCCGACGACGACCACCTGCTGGTCGTGGTCTTCCACCACGTCGCCTGCGACGCCTGGTCGGTCGGGGTCTTCGCCGAGGAACTCAGCGAGCTGTACGCGGCCGCGCTCGCCGGCCGGCCCAGCACCCTCGCCCCGCTGCCGGTGCAGTACGCCGACTACGCCGCCTGGGAGCGGAACCGCTCGGAGGCGGAGCACCAGCGGCACCTGGACTACTGGCGGCAGCAGCTCGTCGGGGTACCGCCGCTGGACCTGCCGGCGGACCGGCCCCGCCCGGCGACCCGGGACTGGGCCGGCGCGGTCGTCGAGGTGGAACTGCCGGCCGCGCTCGGCGGGCAGCTGCGCGACCTCGCCCGGCGGCACGACGCCACCCTGTTCATGGTGCTGCTCAGCGGCTACCAGGCGCTGCTGTCCCGGTACACCGGCGGCACCGACATCCCGGTCGGCACGGTGGTCTCCGGGCGCAACCGGCCCGAGCTGTCCAAGCTGATCGGGTACGGCATCAACAGCCTGGTGATGCGGGCCCGCTGGGACTCCGACATCACCTTCGGCGAGCTGCTCTCGGCCAACCGGCAGACCGTGCTGGCCGCCTTCGACCACCAGGAGGTGCCGTTCGGGCAGCTCGTCGACGAACTCCAGCCGGAGCGGGACATGTCCCGTACCCCGCTGTTCCAGGTCGCCTTCACCATGCACGAGGCGGGCGCCGGGGCGTACGCGATGCCGGGCCTGACGGTCTCGGCGCTGGACGCGCTCTCCCAGGTCTCCCGCTTCGACCTGACGCTCCAGATCCAGGAGGCCGCCGACGGCGGCCTCCGCGCCCACCTGGAGTACGCGACCGCGCTCTTCGACGCGTCCACGATGCGGCGGCTGGGCGGGCACCTCGTCCGGCTGCTCCAGGCCGTCGTCGCCGACCCGGACCGGGCGCTGCACGCCGTCGACCTGCTCGACGAGGCCGAGCGGGCCGAGGTCACCGGAGTCGCCGACCCGTTCCGGATCGACGCGGTGGCGCCGACCCGGACCGTGCACCAGGTCTTCGAGGAGCGGGTGGCGACCGCGCCGGACGCCGTCGCGGTGACCTTCGAGGACCTCTCGTTGACGTACGCCGAGGTGAACGCCCGGGCGAACCGGCTGGCGCACCGGCTCCGCGCGCTCGGCGCCGGACCGGAGTCCCTGGTCGGGGTCTGCCTGGAGCGGGGCATCGAGCTGGTGCCGACCCTGCTCGGCGTGCTGAAGTCCGGGGCGGCGTACCTGCCGCTGGACCCGGCGCAGCCGGTGGACCGGCTCGGCTTCATGGTCGGCGACGCGGGCGCGTCGGTGATCGTGACCCAGTCGTCCCTGGCCGGTACGGTCGCCGGCTTCTCGGCCGGCACCGTGGTCAACCTGGACGAGGAGGACCTGTCGGGGCAGCCGGCGGAGAACCCGGCCCCGCTCTCCGGCCCGGAGAACCTGATCTACGTCATCTACACCTCGGGGTCGACGGGGCGGCCGAAGGGGGTCTGCCTGACCCACGCCAACGTGCTCCGGCTGCTGACCGTCGGCGAGACCCACTACCGGTTCTCCGCCGCCGACGTCTGGCCGCTGTTCCACTCGTACGCCTTCGACGTCTCCGTCTGGGAACTCTGGGGCGCGCTGCTCTACGGCGGCCGGCTGGTGGTGGTACCCCGCGAGGTGACCCGGCTGCCGGACGAGTTCCTGGAGCTGCTGGTCGCCGAGCGGGTCACCGTGCTCAACCAGACCCCGTCGGCGTTCCGCAGCCTGGTCGGCTTCGCCCGGGACGACGATCCCCGGCTCGCCGCCCTGGAGCTGCGGGCCGTGGTCTTCGCCGGCGAGAAGCTGGAGATGGCCGAGCTGGCCCCCTGGACCGACCGGTTCGGTCTGGACCGCCCGGCCCTGCTCAACATGTACGGCATCACCGAGACCACGGTGCACTCCACCTACCACCAGGTACGCCCGCAGGACATCGGCGACCCCGGCAACCCCGTCGGCTACCCCCTCGGCGACCTGCGGATCTACCTCCTCGACCGGTACGGCAACCTGGTGCCGGTCGGCGTCCCGGGTGAGATCCACGTGGGTGGTCCCGGCGTGGCCCGGGGCTATCTCAAGCGGCCGGAGCTGACCGCGCAGCGGTTCGTGCCGGACCCGTTCGCGGCCGAGCCGGGTGCCAGGATGTACCGCAGTGGTGACCTGGCCCGGCGCCGTCCCGACGGTGGGCTGGACTTCCTGGGCCGGATCGACGACCAGGTGCAGATCCGCGGCTACCGGGTCGAACTTGGCGAGATCGAGACCGTGCTCGCCGCACACCCGGTGGTCCGGGACGCGGTGGTGGTGGTCCGGGAGGACATCCCCGGCGACAAGCGACTCGTCGGCTATCTGGTGGCCGAGGACGACCAGGTGCCGAGCCCGGCCGAGCTGCGCGAGTTCCTCGCTCGCGGCCTGCCGGAATACATGGTGCCGGCCGCGTTCGTGCCGCTGGAGAAGATGCCGCTGACCGCCAACGGCAAACTCGACCGCCGTGCGCTGCCCGCACCGGACCGCGCCGCACTCTCCGGGGAGCAGGCCTACGTGCCGCCGCGTACCCCGGTCGAGGAGCGGGTCGCGGCGATCTGGCGGAGCGTGCTCGGGGTCGAGCGGGTCGGCGTGCACGACAGCTTCTTCGACCTCGGCGGGCACTCGATCCGGGCGGTCGCCCTGGTCGGCGAGCTGCGATCGATCGGGCTGGACGTCTCCGTCCGGGACGTCTTCGCGCACCGCACCGTCGCGGAACTCTGCGGGATCCTCGACGGCCGGTCGGCGCCGGCCGCCGAGGAGCGCCCGGTGGCGCCGTTCGAGCTGCTCTCCGCCGAGGACCGGGCGAAGGTGCCGGCCGGCGCCAGCGACGCGTACCCGCTGTCCCGGGTCCAGGCCGGCATGGTCGTCGAGATGCTCTCCGACGGGGAGCTGCACGCGTACCACAACGTGACGTCGTTCCGGATCCGTGACGAGCAGCCGTTCGCGCTGGAGGCGCTCCGTGAGGCGGCCCGGATCGTGGTGGCCCGGCACGAGGTGCTGCGGACCGCGATCGACCTGACCACGTACTCGGTGCCGATGCAGGTGGTGTACCCGACCGCCGAGATGCCGGTCGGCGAGCGGGACCTGCGGCATCTGGACGCCGCCGAGCTGGACCGGTCGCTGCGGGAGTTCACCGCGGTCGAGCGGGCCGACGTCTTCGACCTGACCCAGCCGGCCCTGATGCGGCTGCACGCGCACGTCTGCGACGACAAGACCTGGTGGCTGTCGGTCACCGAGTGCCACGCCATCATCGAGGGCTGGAGCCACCACTCGCTGCTGATGGAGGTACTCGACCTCTACCGGGAGATCCGCGACGGCCGCACCCCGGCCGAGGTCGAGGCGCCGCCGGTGCGGTTCGCCGACTTCATCGGCGCCGAGCTGCGCTCGCTGGCCTCGACGGAGGACCGGGACTACTGGCGCGACATCGTCGGCCGGTACGCCCGGTTCACCCTGCCCACCGGCTGGGGCGACGAGGACGCGCCGCGCGAGTCGCTGATGCTCGGGGTCCCCTTCCACGACCTGGAGTCCGACCTGCGCAAGCTGGCCAGCCGGGCGAAGGCGTCGCTGAAGACGGTGCTGCTCGCCGCGCACCTGAAGGTGATGAGCCAGCTCACCGCCGAGGAGTCGTTCCTGACCGGTCTGGTGCTGCACGGCCGACCCGAGGTGGTCGGCGCCGACCGGGTCTACGGGATGTACCTGAACAGCCTGCCGTTCGGCTACGACCGGGGCGCCCGGACCTGGCTGGAGCTGGTCGGGCGGACCTACGCCCGGGAGATGGAGATCTGGCCCCGCCGCCGGTTCCCGATGCCGGAGATCCAGCGCGAGTTCGGTGACGGCCAGCGGCTGATGGACGTCCGGTTCAGCTACCACGACTTCGACCAGGTCGACCGGGACCTCGTCGACTACATGGCCAGCATCGACGACAGCCCGACCGAGTTCCCGCTCGCCGTGGCGGTCCGGCTCGGCTACGTGACGATGGCGGTCAACCCCCGGGTGCTGAGCCGGGCCAACGGCGACCGGATGGGCGCCATGTACCGGGCCGTGCTGGAGGCGATGGCGGCGGACCCGGAGGGCGACGCCCGGGGTACCTTCCTCGCCGACGAGGAGCGGCAGCGGCTGGTGGTGGAGTGGAACCGCACCGCCGCCGAACCGGCCGGACCGGCCGTGCCGGAGCGCTTCGTCGCGCAGATGTCGGCCACCCCGCACGCGGTGGCGGTCGAGTGCGCCGGTCAGCAGCTCACGTACGCCGAGCTGGACGCCCGGGCGAACCGGCTCTCCCGGCACCTGCGCGCCTGCGGTGTGGTGCCGGAGTCTGTCGTCGGAGTGCTGCTGGACCGGGGCCCGGAGCTGCTCGTGGCGATGCTGGCGGTCTGGAAGGCCGGCGGCGCGTACGTCCCGCTCGACCCGGCGCACCCGGCCGACCGGCTCGCAGACATGCTGGCCGACGCCGGCACCCGGGTGGTGGTGACCGGCTCCGGCTACGCCGACCGGTTCCCGGAGATCCCGGTGCGGGTCCTGGTCGACCGGGACGCGCCGACCATCGCGGAACAGCCCGCGACGCCGCTCTCGGTCCCGACCGATCTCGACCGTCTGGCGTACGTGATTTTCACGTCGGGGTCGACGGGTCGGCCGAAGGGTGTGGCGGTGTCGCATCGTGGGTTGGTCAACCATGTGTCGTGGGCGGCGCGGGAGTTGGCTGGTCGTGGTGTGGGTGGTTCGGCGTTGTTCTCGTCGGTGGCGTTCGATCTGGTGGTGCCGAATGTGTGGGCGCCGTTGGTGTCGGGTCAGCGGGTGTGGTTGGCGGGTCCGGAGCTGGACATGGCGGATCTCGGCCCCGAACTGTTGGCGGCGGGTCCGTTCAGCTTCCTGAAGCTGACCCCCGGCCACCTGGAGGTCCTCGCGCACCAGCTCGCACCGGGCGAGGCCAGCGGGCTCGCCGGAATCACCGTGGTGGCCGGCGAGGCGTTCACCCGGCACACCCTCGAGCGCTGGCGCGAGTGCGCCCCGGACGCGGAGCTGGTCAACGAGTACGGCCCGACCGAGGCGTCGGTCGGCACCTGCGTCTACCCGGTGCAGGGCGCGCAGCGCGCCGACGTACTGCCGATCGGTCGTCCGTTGCCGGGCATGTCGATGTACGTCCTGGACGCTGACCTCGCCCCGGTTCCGGTGGGTGTGTTGGGTGAGTTGTTTGTCGGTGGGGTGGGGGTGGCTCGGGGTTATGTGAATCGGCCGGAGTTGACGGCGGAGCGGTTTGTGCCGGATCCGTTCGGGTCGGCCGGGTCCCGGTTGTACCGGACGGGTGATCTGGTGCGGATGCTGCCGACCGGTGATGTGGAGTTTGTTGGTCGGGTCGACGATCAGGTGAAGGTGCACGGGTATCGGATCGAGTTGGGTGAGATCCGGTCGGTGCTGTTGGAGGACGACGCGGTCCGCGACGTGGTGGTGGTGGCGGTGGGTGCGGCGTCGGACAGGCGCCTGGTTGCCTACTGTGTGCCGGCCTCGTCGGGTGAGTTGGATGTGGCCGGGTTGACGGGGCATGTGGCGTCTCGGTTGCCGGAGTACATGGTGCCGGCGGTGTTCGTGGGGTTGGATGCTCTGCCGTTGAACGCGAACGGGAAGGTGGATCGTCGGGCGTTGCCGGATCCGGATTCTGCCGTGGTGGATGCGGGGCCGGTGTTCGTGGAGCCGCGTACCGCGGTGGAGGAGCGGATTGCCGGGGTGTGGCGGGAGGTGCTAGGGCTCGATCGGGTTGGGGTGACGGAGAGTTTCTTCGATCTGGGTGGGCATTCGATCCGGGCGGTGGCGTTGGTCGGGAGGTTGCGGGCGGCCGGGTTCGAGGTGGCGGTCCGGGACGTGTTCCAGTACCGCACCATCGCCGAACTCGCCGAGAAGCTGGCCGGTCCGGTGCCGGAGGCGGCCGTCGAGGGTACGACCGTCGACGGGCCGACCGTGGCGCCGTTCGCGTTGCTCTCGGCCGAGGACCGGGCCGCGTTGCCGGCCGGGGTGGTCGACGCGTACCCGCTGTCGCAGGTCCAGCTCGGCATGGTCGTGGAGATGCT